>NZ_JBUPWE010000011.1:0-301050 GCF_055502615.1 Pseudoduganella sp. jia 9
TTTTTTCCGGCATGTCGATACAACAGGCAATGCGTCAGATGCCCGCGTCAGCGGGGCGGGAGGCCGTAGGTCAGGGTGAAGCCTTGGCTGCAACTTCCAGCGACGAAGCCTGTGGTCCGCGACATGTGTCAGGAAACGCAGGATCGGCGCTGCTGCAAGCAGCGCTGAGAAGGGAAAATCTGCTGCAGGCGTTCAAGCGTGTGCGTGCCAACAAGGGCGCAGCCGGGGTGGATGGTCGGGACATTGACGAAACCTCGCGCTATCTGGCCGTCGCCTGGCCGGAAATACGCGAACAACTGCTGGCAGGGACGTACCGGCCCCGCCCGGTACGAAGGGTGACGATCCCGAAGCCCGACGGTGGCGAGCGTGAGCTCGGCATCCCGACGGTGACGGATCGGCTGATCCAGCAAGCACTGCTCCAGGTGCTGCAACCGATTCTTGACCCCACTTTCAGCGAGCACAGCTACGGTTTTCGTCCCGGTCGGCGTGCGCAGGATGCGGTACTTGCCGCTCGGGCGTATGTCCAGTCGGGACGACGGATCGTAGTGGACGTGGACCTGTCGAAGTTCTTCGACCGGGTCAACCACGACATCCTGATCGACCGCCTACGGAAACGCATCAATGACGCTGGAGTAATCTGGCTGGTCCGCGCTTATCTGAACAGCGGCATCATGGACCATGGCGTGGTGCAGTCGCGGAACGAGGGGACGCCGCAAGGCGGGCCGCTGTCGCCGCTACTGGCCAACGTCCTGCTCGATGAAGTGGACAAGGAACTGGAACGTCGCGGCCATTGCTTTGCGCGCTATGCCGATGATGCGAACGTCTACGTGCGCAGCAAGCATGCTGGCGAGCGGGTGATGGCGTTGCTGCGCCGTCTCTATGACAAGTTGCACCTCGTGGTCAACGAAGGCAAGAGTGCGGTGGGTAGCGCCTTTGGTCGTAAATTCCTCGGTTACAGCCTCTGGGCTGATCGCAGTGGCGTCAAACTCAAGGTCGCGGATAAGCCGCTGGCAACATTCAAGCAGCGTATTCGGGAATTGACGTGGCGCTCTGGCGGCAAAAGCATGGCACAAGTCGTCGACAACCTGCGCCGCTACATGCTTGGCTGGAAAGGGTACTTCAAGCTGGCTCAAACGCCGAAGGTTTGGCGGAAACTCGATGAGTGGCTGCGCCACAGGCTGAGAGCGATCCAGCTCAAGCACTGGAAGCGTGGAAAAACCATGTATCGGGAATTGCGCAATCTAGGGGCGTCGGAAACGGTTGCGAAGCGGGTAGCCGCTAGCAGCCGATGCTGGTGGCGAAACGCTGATCGGTTGCTGAAAACAGTCCTCACGATCGCTTATTTCGACCGGCTTGGCGTACCACGCCTGTCCTGACCTCAACTACTCGAACCGCCCGGTGCGGACCCGCATGCCGGGTGGTGTGGCAGGGGCGCAGCTTACATTAGCTGCCCCCTATGCCGATTGGATCAGCTTGGCGGCAGTGCTGACGCGCAGCGCGGGCCGCACGGCGATCAGTCCTCGTGCAGTGCGCGTGCGGCTGCCAGGAACGAAGCCGGCGCGATGTCCGGCAAGTCGATCGCGCGGGCCTGCTCGTATTGCGTGAAGTTGCGATGGATCGAGCGCGTATAGGCGGGGTCGTAATGATCGACCAGCAGTTCGTCGACCAGTTCGGGCATGCGGCCGTCGAGGGCCATCTGCTGCCATTTGCCGATCCTTTCCTTGCCGTGCAGGTCGGACAGGTAGGATAGCTGCGTGTTCAATGCCGGTGCGTTGCAGGCGAAGTGCTGATAGTCCTCGATCAGCAGTTGCACGCGGTGCTCGCGCGCCACCTGCAAGGCGATGCATGGCGAGGCACGCATCCGTTCCATCAGGGCCGCTGGAACACGCAGTGCGCCGACCTTCTTGCTCTCCGATTCGACGAACACCGGCAGTGCCGGATCGAAGCGGCGCAGCCGGTCCCAGATCGAGGTCTCGAACGCTTTCTGTGTCGGCTGCGGCTGGCAGGGCAGGTTGCCCAGCACGGAGCCCCGGTGCGCCGCCAGCTGTTCCAGGTCCAGCACCTGGGCACCGACCGCTTCGAGCGTGTCCAGCAACCGCGTCTTGCCGCTGCCCGTGGTGCCGCAGATCACCCGGAAGTCCAGTTCCGGTGCCTGTTCCAGGTCCGCATTGATACGATTGCGGAACGCCTTGTAGCCGCCCTCGAGCTGCACCACGGGCCAGCCGATCTTCGCCAGGATGTGCGCCATCGAACCGCTGCGGTTGCCGCCGCGCCAGCAGTAGACCAGCGGGGTCCACTCGCGCGGCTTGTCGTGCCACAGGGTGTCGATATGGTGCGCGATGTTCGCCGCCACCATCGGCGCGCCTACCTTCTTAGCCTCGAACGGGCCGGCCTGCTTGTACAGCGTGCCGACCACGATGCGCTGCTCGTCGTCGAGCACCGGGCAGTTGATCGCGTTCGGCAGGTGGTCGAGTGCGAACTCGGCCGGCGTGCGGGCATCGATGATCGTGTCGAACGCGTCGAGCCGGGCCAGCACGTCGTCGATGCGGAGGATTTCGGGATACTTCATTTCGTCCTTAAGATGGGCTGCAGGTGCGGCCAGATGTTGTTCAGGATGATCGGGTGGGCGCTGGCGAGCGGGTGGATGCGGTCGGCCTGGAACAGTTCCATCTTCTCGGCCACGCCGTCGAGCATGAAAGGTGCCAGTGCCACTTTCTCATCGCGGCTGATGGCGTCGTACATCGCATAGAACTTTTCCGCATAATCGCGGCCATAGTTCGGCGGAATGCGGATACCGACCAGCAGTACGCGTGCGCCGGCATCGCGCGCCTGCTTGACCATCGCCCGCAGGTTGCTGTCGGCGGATCGCACCGGCAAGCCACGCAGGCCGTCGTTGGCGCCCAGTTCCAGCACGACGAAATCGGGCCGGTGCTTCTTCAGCAGGGCCGGCAGCCGCGTGCGGCCGCCGCTGGTGGTTTCGCCGCTGACGCTGGCGTTGACGATGCGGATATCCTGTTTCTGCGCCTGCAGCTTGCGCTCGAGCAGTGCGACCCAGCCGGTGCCGCGCGCCAGGCCATATTCGGCAGACAGGCTGTCGCCCACCACGAGCAGCGTTTTTGGGGCAGAATAGGCGCTCGCCGGGCTGCCCCACAGCAGCAGCGTGGCACAGAGACAGATGCAGAAACGCGAACCGATACTTTTCACCAAGCCAAGCAAACCTTCGACCATGCCAGATTTTCCTCACGCGACAGCCAATTTCATTCCAGACTCGCCTGCGCTGCATGCCGGCGGCACACCTGCCGCCAGCGCCGGCGCCGCCGCCATCGCGGTAACGGGCCTGACCAAGCGCGTGGCCGATGCAAGCGGCGAGCTGACCATTTTGCACAGCGTGGATTTTACCGTGCAAAAGGCCGAGACGCTGGCAATCGTCGGCGCATCGGGATCGGGCAAGTCCACGCTGCTTGGCCTGCTGGCCGGGCTCGATACGCCGAGCGACGGCAAGGTGCTGATCGATGGCACCGACATCTTCGCGCTGGATGAAGACGGCCGTGCCGCGCTGCGCAAGGCCAAGCTGGGGTTTGTCTTCCAGTCGTTCCAGCTGCTGCCGCACCTGACAGCCGTGGAAAACGTGATGCTGCCGCTGGAACTGGCGGGCGACAGCGAAGCGAAACCCAAGGCGGAGGCGATGCTGGGCCGGGTAGGGCTGTCCAGCCGGCTGAAGCATTATCCGAAATACCTGTCCGGCGGCGAGCAGCAGCGCGTGGCGCTCGCCCGTGCCTTTGTCACGCAGCCGCCGCTTCTGCTGGCGGACGAGCCCACCGGCAGCCTCGACGCCGCTACCGGCGAAGCGGTGATCCAGCTGATGTTCGAACTCAATCGCGAACATGGTTCCACGCTGGTGCTGGTGACGCACGATCCGGCGATGGCGGCACGCTGCGGCCGCACCATCACGATCGCCGCCGGGCGGCTGGTGTAACCGGCTACTGCGCCGGTTGCGCCGTGGGCGGGGCGGCCTGCTGTGCGACCAGGCGGTTCATCGCCACGCGGATCGTCGCGATCAGCTCACCCGCGGTCAGGCCGATCGGGCCGGCGCCTTCGGCCACCAGCATGTCCGCCGCGATGCCGTGCAGCCAGACCGCGGCCAGTGCCGCTTCCCAGGCCGGCCAGCCCTGTGCCAGCAGTGCGCCGGCCAGGCCGGCCAGCACATCGCCGGTGCCGGCCGTGGCCAGGCCCGCATTGCCGGTCGGGTTGATCGCAAGCCGGCCATCCGGCGCGGCGATCACCGTGCCCGAACCTTTCAGGACCACGCACGCATTGAGCCGCTGCGCCAGCGTGCGCGCTGCCGCCGGGCGATCGGCCTGCACTGTGCCGACCGGGATGTCGAGCAGGCGTGCCGCTTCCAGCGGATGCGGCGTGGCCAGCGTGGGCGCCGGGCGCTGCGCGACCGCGGCACGCAGCGATGCATCGGCGGCCAGCAGGTTCAGCGCATCGGCGTCGAGCAGCAAGGGCTGCTGCGATGCCACTGCGCCTGCCAGCAGCCGCCCGGCCTCGTCATCGCCGCCGAGCCCGGGGCCCGCTACCGTGACGCCCGCCGTAAAGTCGACGTCGCGCGCGGCGCGGCACATCAGTTCAGGCTGGCCCGCATCCACCGCCAGTGGCGTGCCGGCAAAGCACAGGTAGACGCGGCCCGCGCCGGCATGCAGCGCGGTGCGGCCGGCCAGCACCGGGGCGCCCGCCATGCCTGGTGCGCCACCCAGCACGAATACGTTGCCGTAACTGCCCTTGTGGCTGTTGTGCCGCCGGGTGCGCGCCTGCCGCGCAAAGAATGCCGGATCGTTCAGGTGCATCGATGCCGGCGGCAGCAGCGCGGGGGCGATGCCCAGGTCGGCCACGATGATGTTGCCCGCATGGTCGCGGCCATCGCAGGTGTGCAGGCCCGGCTTGTCGCCGATGAAGGTGACGGTATGGGTGGCGCGCACGGCGTTGCCCTGCGGGCCGACGATGCAACCGGTATCCGCGTCGAGTCCGCTCGGCACGTCCAGCGCAAGCACCGGACAGGCCAGCGCGTTGACCGCGTCCACCAGCATGGCCGGCATGCCATCGAGCGGACGTCGCAGGCCGATGCCGAACAGGCCATCCACCACCAGATTCCAGCCGCCCGCCGCGATGTCCGCCGGCACCGGGTCGACGAAGCGCGCCGCGCTGGCGCGGGCCCGCTCGTACGCCCGGTCCCGCTCTGGCGCGGTGGCGCCGGCGGGCGCGATGTGGACCACCGAAACGTGCGCGCCGGCACGCGCCAGGTGCGCGGCGACCTCGAACGCGTCGCCGCCATTGTTACCGGGGCCCGCCAGCACCAGCACCTGCGCGCGCGGCGTGGCGAACGGCAGCAGGTCGAGCGCGACGCCGGCCGCGGCGCGCCCGGCGCGCTCCATCAGCATGCCTTCCGGCTGCCCGACGGCTGCCAGGCGTTCGACATCGCGGATCTGGACAACGCTGTACAGGGGATTCATGGCCGCGCCTCGCGTGATGGATACAAGCCGATAGAATAGCGTTTTTTGCAAACCTGGCACTTTTGACCGCGGGAGCGAGGCATGGACTGGCAATTCTGGATCGATCGGGGCGGCACCTTCACGGACATCGTCGCGCGGCGCCCGGACGGCACGCTGGCGACGCACAAGCTGCTCTCCGAGAACCCGGAGCGCTATCGTGACGCGGCGCTGGCCGGTATCCGCCACCTGCTCGGCATCGGCGCCGGCGAGGCGGTGCCGCGCGGCCTGGTTGGCGCCGTCAAGATGGGGACGACCGTGGCGACCAATGCGCTGCTCGAACGCAAGGGCGAGCCGACCGTACTGGCCATCACCAGGGGCTTCGGCGATGCGCTGCGCATCGCCTACCAGAACCGCCCGCGGCTGTTCGACCGCCACATCGTGCTGCCGGAACTGCTGTACGGGCAGGTGATCGAGATCGACGAACGCATGGGTGCCCATGGCGAAGTCGTGCTGCCGCTCGATGCAACGGCGGCACGCGCAGGATTGCAGGCCGCATACGACCAGGGCTACCGTTCGTTGGCAATCGTCTTCATGCACGGCTACCGCTTCACGGACCACGAACGGGCAGTGGCCCGCATCGCCAGGGAACTGGGCTATCACCAGGTGTCGCTGTCACATGAAGCCAGCCCGCTGATGAAGCTCGTGGCCCGCGGCGACACCACCGTGGTCGATGCCTACCTGTCGCCGATCCTGCGCCGCTACGTCGACCAGGTCGCCGCCGAACTGCCTGGCGTGAACCTGCAGTTCATGCAGTCCAATGGCGGATTGACGGACGCGCTGGCATTCCAGGGCAAGGACAGCATCCTGTCCGGCCCGGCCGGCGGCATCGTCGGCATGGTGCGGGCCAGCCGGCTGGCCGGGTTCGACAAGGTGATCGGCTTCGACATGGGCGGCACGTCGACCGACGTATCGCATTACGCCGGCGAATTCGAGCGCGTGTTCGAGACCCAGGTGGCCGGCGTGCGGATACGCGCACCGATGATGAGCATTCACACGGTGGCGGCCGGCGGCGGTTCGATCCTCCATTTCGACGGCAGCCGGCTGCGCGTGGGACCGGACAGCGCCGGAGCCGATCCCGGACCGGCCAGCTACCGGCGCGGCGGGCCGCTGGCCGTCACCGACTGCAACGTCATGCTGGGCAAGATCCAGCCTGATGAGTTCCCCCACGTGTTCGGCTCCGATGGCAAGCAGCCGCTCGATGCGGAGACGGTACGCGCGCGCTTTGCGGCCTTGGCTGGCGACATCGCGCGGGCGGGCGGTGCCGCGACGACACCGGAACAGGTGGCCGCCGGCTTCATCGAGATCGCCGTCGGCAACATGGCCAATGCAATCAAGCAGATCTCGGTACAGCGAGGCCACGACGTGACCGGCTATGCCCTGACGAGTTTCGGCGGCGCGGGCGGCCAGCACGCCTGCCTGGTGGCCGACGCGCTGGGCATGAAGACCGTGTTCATCCACTCGCTGGCCGGCGTCCTGTCCGCCTACGGCATGGGGCTGGCGGACCAGGTCGCGATGCGCGAGCAGGCCGTCGAGCGCCCGCTGGCAGGCGCCACGCTGCCCGCGCTGGCGGCGGCGCTCGATACCCTGGTGGACCTCGCCTGTGGCGACCTGCGAAAGCAGGGTGTCGGCAGGGACCGCATCGTCACGATGCGCCGGGTGCATCTGCGTTACGAAGGCACCGATTCCGCGCTGGCCGTCACGTTCGGCGACGAACCGGACATGCGCGAGCAGTTCACGCAGGCATACCGGAAGCGCTTCTCGTTCCTGATGCCAGGCCGGGCATTGATCGTCGAGGCAGTGTCGGTGGAGGCGATCGGCAAGTCCGATGCACCGGAGGAGGCGGTGCCCGTGCGCCCCCAGCGCGACGGCGCGGCGCGGCCCGATCGTGCGGTGCCGATGTACAGCGCGGGCGAATGGCGCGACACCGCGTTGTACCGTCGCGCAGGCCTGCGCAGCGGCGACGTGGTGAATGGTCCGGCGATCATTGCCGAGGCCAACGCCACCACCGTCGTCGAGGCGGGCTGGCAGGCGCAGGTGACGCCGCAGGACCACCTGGTACTCACGCGCGTCGAAGCGTTGCCGGCGCGCAGGGCGATCGGCACCACGGCCGACCCGGTCATGCTGGAGATTTTCAACAACCTGTTCATGTCGATCGCCGAACAGATGGGATTGCGCTTGCAGAACACAGCGCATTCGGTAAATATCAAGGAGCGCCTCGACTTTTCCTGCGCGATCTTCGATGGCGACGGCAACCTGATCGCCAACGCGCCGCACATGCCGGTACACCTGGGCTCGATGGGTGAGAGTATCAAGCGCGTCATTCACGCCAACGCAGGATCGATGCGGCCAGGCGACGTCTACATGCTGAACGATCCATATAACGGCGGCACCCATCTGCCGGACGTGACGGTGATCACGCCGGTCTTCGATGCCGCCGGTGCCGCAATCCTGTTCTATGTGGGCTCGCGCGGCCACCATGCCGACATCGGCGGCACCACGCCGGGCTCGATGCCGCCCGACTCGCGCACGATCGTCGAGGAGGGGGTGCTGATCGATAATTTCAAGCTGGTCGACGGCGGCGTGCTGCGCGAGGCGGAAACCCGTGCGTTGCTGTCGGAGGCGCGCTACCCGGCACGCAATCCGGACCAGAACCTGGCGGACCTGCGCGCCCAGGTCGCCGCCAACCAGAAAGGCGTCGAAGAGCTGCACCGGATGGTGGACCACTTCGGCCTGGACGTAGTACGCGCGTACATGGGCCACGTGCAGGACAACGCCGAGGAAGCCGTGCGGCGCGTGATCGGCGCGCTGCGCGATGGGGCTTATGCGGTGGACCTCGACAATGGCGCGCGGATCAGCGTGGCCGTCAAGGTCGACGCGGCGGCGCGCAGCGCGACGATCGACTTCACGGGCACGTCCGCGCAACTGGACAACAACTTCAACGCGCCGTCGGCCGTCTGCATGGCGGCAGTGCTGTACGTGTTCCGCACTCTGGTGGACGACGACATCCCCCTCAATGCCGGCTGCCTGAAGCCGCTGCGCGTGATCATTCCCCCGGGGTCGATGCTCAACCCCCGGCCTCCGGCCTCGGTGGTCTCGGGAAATGTCGAAACCTCGACCTGCATCACCAATGCGCTGTACGGCGCACTGGGCGTGATGGCGGCCGCGCAGGGCACGATGAACAATTTTACGTTCGGCAGCAGCCGCCATCAGTACTACGAGACCATCAGCGGCGGTTCCGGCGCCGGCCCCGGTTTCGACGGCACCGACGTGGTCCAGACCAATATGACGAACTCGCGGTTGACCGACCCCGAGATCCTCGAGTTCCGTTTCCCCGTACGCCTGGACAGCTATGCGATCCGGCATGGCTCGGGTGGGGCCGGGCGCTGGCGCGGCGGGAACGGCGGCGTGCGGCGCATCCGCTTCCTCGAACCGATGACCGCGGCGATCCTGTCGAACAACCGGATTCACGCGCCGTTCGGCATGGACGGCGGCGCGCCGGGCGCACTGGGCAGGAACGCCGTGGAGCGCGCCGACGGCAGGGTGGAGGAACTGGGGCACATCGGCAAGACGGCAATGGCGCCGGGGGATGTGTTCGTCATCGAAACGCCCGGCGGCGGCGGCTTCGGCAAGCCGGAGTGAAGAGTGCGTGGCCTGGAGATGCCGGGCTGGGCCAGTCAGGCCACCCGGCGGCCGCGGCCATCAGGCTTCGTCGTCCGGGCCAGGCGCGGGTGGCTGCATCTTGATGCCCCGGCGCGCCAGCGCCTCGCGCAACAGGAATTCGATTTCCGCATTCACGCTGCGCAGGTCGTTTGCCGCCAGCCGCTGCAGCTCGGCCCATAATGCCGGATCGATCCGCAGCGGATAGGCTTTTTTACCGGGACTTGCCATGGTGCTCTTCAGTTATACAGGGTGCCCGCGTTGATGATCGGCTGTGCGTTCTGGTCCGAGCAGAGCACCACCAGCAGATTGCTGACCATGGCCGCCTTGCGTTCCGGGTCGAGTTCGACGATGTCGCGCTCCGCCAGCGCTTTCAGCGCGGAGTCCACCATGGTGACCGCGCCGTGCACGATCTTGGCGCGGGCACTGATGATGGCCTCGGCCTGCTGCCGGCGCAGCATCACCTGGGCGATTTCCGGCGCGTAGGCCAGGTGCGTGAGCTTGGCATCGACCGTTTCCACGCCCGCGGCCTCGAAACGAGCCTGCAGTTCGGTGCGCAACGCCATCGCCACTTCATTGGCACCGGCCCGCAGCGTGGTTTCCCCCGCGACCAGGTCGTCCGCTTCGTCGTAGGCATACTGCGAGGCCAGGTGCCGCAGCGCCGCGTCGGCCTGGATCGATACATAGCGCTCGAAATCGTCGACCTCGAACACGGCCTGCGCCGTATCCTGAACGCGCCAGACCACCGCGGCACCGATCTCGATCGGGTTGCCGCGCTTGTCGTTGACCTTCAGCGTGGCGACGTTCAGGTTGCGGGCGCGTACCGTCAGCTTGCGCTTGCGGTACAGCGGGAAAGCCCAGCGCAATCCCTCGCTGCGGTCGGTGCCGACGTACTTGCCGAACAGGGTGAGAATCGCGGTTTCGTTCGGCTGCAGCATGTACAGCCCGACGGCGAGGAACACGCCGGCGGCGATCATCAGAATGCCCGGCAGCAGCAGCAAACCGCGCAGCGCCAGCGCGCCGGCGATCACGAGCAGGACGCCTCCCGCCGCCGCCAGATAACCGTTGATTGAAGTGAAGCGCGATTCCTGGCGGGCTTCTTGCCGGATCTGTGCAGCCATGCTGTTCTCCCTGTGGACGTTCAATTATTGTTAAGTGACCTCAAAGTGATATCACTTTAAGATCTTCATGGCATACTTGTCAAGCGCTGCCGCTCACCGGCATGACTGATGCGATGAGGGTGATGACAAGGGTGATATTCAGTGAGAATTACAGTCATGCCGCAGAGCTACAATGACAAGCCCGGCGCCGCCGGCGATCACCGACAGGGAGAATCATGAGTGCCAGTCTTGCCGATCTCGGCCGAATCCTCTTCGAACCCGGTGCCGTATTCGCTCGGCTGAAGACGCGCTGCAGTCCGTGGCTGCCGCTGCTCCCGCTCCTGGGCCTGAATGCCGCGGTGATGTACTGGTGGGTCGCCACGGCCGATTTCGGCTGGCTGCGCCAGCGGATGACTGCCAATGTGCCGGACATGACGCCGCAGGCCCGGGCAGCACTGGAGGCGACGATCGCACCGATGCCGATGCTGTTGACGATACTTGCCGGTCTTGTCATCGGCACGCTGGTCGCCTATGCTCTTTTTGCCGGATATTTCCTGTTGGCCGGCAAGACCCTGAATACCGATATCCGCTTCAGCCAGTGGTTTTGCTTCGTCAGCTGGCTTGGCGTGCCGAAACTGTTGCTGGTGCCATTGATGGCGCTGCAAGTTGCGCTGTCGGAAGGCCGGGTTGCAGCCGAGGATCTGAACCTTGCCTCGCTGGCGTCGCTGCTGCACCTCGATCCGGGGAATCCCTGGGCCGGCTTCGCCGCCGGCCTCGATTTCACCACGGTGTGGGCGGTGGTGCTGGCCGCCGTCGGCCTGCGCGTGTGGACCGGCTGCAGCGCGCGCGCCGCTGCCGTGACCGCGGTACTGCCGACTGCCGTGATCTACGGCGTTTGGGCGGCATGGATCATTCTTTTCTCCTGAGGCAGCATGCAGCGTAAATGGATAGTGGCCGCGGTCATCGCGGCCTGCCTGGCGGTACCGGTGGCCAGCAAGTTCCTGGTACAACCCAAGGGCCGCGAAGTCGACGTCGCGAAGGTGGCCCCGCTGGAGATCCGTGCCACGATCCTGGCGACCGGCCAGCTCGTCTTCCGCCAGGAAGTGCAGTTGTCCGCCGAAGTGATCGGCAAGGTCGCCGCCGTGCTGGTGCAGGAGGGCGACCGCGTGGAGAAGGGGCAGACGCTGTTGCGGCTGGATCCGACGGTGTACCTGGCCGAGGTGGCCCAGCAGGAAGCAAACCGACGCAGCGCGTCGATCGCCATCGAGCGTGCGCAGATCAACCTGGCCAACCAGAAGCGTGCGCTGGACAGGGCCCAACGCCTGTACCAGGCGAAGTTCATCGACATCTCGAAGCATGACGATGCGGTGCACCAGGCCGAGCTGGCGCAGGTCGAGCTGCGCGCCAGCCGTGAAGCGCTGGGGCAGGCGGAAGCGCTGCTGTCGCAGGCCCGCGAACGCCTGGCCAAGACCGAGGTGCGCGCGCCGATCGACGGCACCGTGACCGCGCTGCCGATCAAGGTCGGCGAAACGGCCGTGGCCAGCGCGACCGGGATCGCCGGCTCGTCGCTGATGACGATCGCCGACATGGGCGCGATCATCGCCGAAGTCAATGTCGACGAGGCCGACATCGCCCAGGTCGCGGTAGGCCAGCCTGCCAAGGTCTTCCCGGCCGCCTACCCGGAACAGCCGATCGGCGGCAAGGTCGAACAGATCGCCATGGCGCCCCGCGCGGCCCAGCCGGGTGCCGCCGCCCAGGGCCGCAGCTATGTGGTCAAGCTGCGGCTCGACGAGACCCGGCCGGCGCTGCGCTCGGGAATGACGTCGCGTGTCGAGATTGCGGCCGGCGCCACCGTGAAGCGGCCGGCGATCCCGCTGCAGGCCCTGCTCAACGATGCCCAGGGCGGCCGCGGTACCGCACAGGGTGGCTATTACGCCTACGCGCTCGTGAATGGGCGGGCCGTGAAGAAAGCGGTGCAGGTCGGCGTGTCCGACGATACCAACCAGGAAGTGCTGAAGGGGCTGGCCGTGGGCGACATGGTAGCCATCGGCCCGGCCCGGGTGCTCCGCGAACTGAACGACGGCGACCCGGTCACGCCCGCGCCGACGGCGCCCGCGGGCGCCACCGCGGAGTCGTCGGCCACGGCATCGAAAGCGGCGGGGGCAGCCCGGTGATCCGGCTGAAGGGGCTGTGCAAGCATTACCGGATGGGTGACCAGACCGTGCATGCGCTGCGCGATGTCGACCTGGCGATCGAGCGCAACGAACTGGTGGCGTTCATCGGCGCGTCGGGCTCGGGCAAGTCGACGATGATGAGCATCATCGGCTGCCTGGACCGCCCCAGCAGCGGCGAGTTCAGGCTCACTGGCAGCGACGTCGCGCGCATGGATGACGATGAACTGGCCCGCGTGCGTAACCGCGAGATCGGCTTCATCTTCCAGAGCTTTCACCTGCTGCCGCGCATGACGGCGCTCGACAACGTGGCGCAGCCACTGGTCTACCGCGGGATGGCGCCGGCGGCGCGCCGCGAGATGGCGGTGCATGCGCTGCAACGGGTCGGGCTGGAGGCGCGCATGCACCACCGCCCCAACGAGCTTTCCGGCGGCCAGCGGCAGCGCGTGGCGATCGCCCGCGCCCTGGTCGGCGCGCCGGCGCTGCTGCTGGCCGACGAGCCGACCGGCAACCTGGATTCGGCGACGACGCGCGACATCCTGGCGCTGATCCGCGAAGTCCACGCGGCAGGACAGACGGTGGTGATGGTCACGCACGAGCCCGATATCGCCGCGCAGTGCCAGCGCGTGGTGCGGCTGCAGGACGGCCAGGTTGTCTCCGACACCCGCGCCGCTGGCGACAGGGCGGAGCCGGCATGATACTGCTGCGTGAAAGCCTGCGTTCCGCGCTGGCGTCGATCCTGGCCCACCGCTTGCGCAGTTTTCTCACGGCGCTGGGCATCATCATCGGCGTGGCGTCCGTGATCACCGTGATCTCGCTGATCCAGGGATTGTCGAAAAGCGTGTCGGACCAGTTCACGGGGCTGGGCGGTACCAGCGTGACGATTCGCGCCCACAACGACATGAAGGACCAGATGCGCGGCAAGATCAACTACCTGCGCCTGGAAGACGTGGAACAGATCCGGCTGCGCGGCGAGGGCATCCGCTACGTGAGCCCGGTGTTCTCGCCCGGCTTTTCCGAAGTGCGCTACATGGGGACCACGACGACGGCACGGGTGCTCGCCACATCGCCCAGCTACCAGGACGTGAACCAGCGCTATACGCGGCTGGGGCGATTCCTCAGCGAGCCGGACGATGCGCGGGCGCGGCGCGTGGCCGTCATCGGCGAAGACCTGATCGCCGAGCTGCACCTGCCGGCCGACCCGCTCGGCAAGTTCATTTTCTATGGCGGCGAGTGGTTCAAGATCGTCGGCGTGCAGGAAAAGCAGGGTGCCGTGTTCGGCATGTCGCAGGACAATCAGCTGATCATTCCTTTCAGTACCGGGCGCAGCATCCTCGGCAACAACCGCCAGCCGAACCTGTCGATCACGGTAGCGGTCAACGAACTCGCGGACCTGGACGGAACCATCCGGCAACTGTCGGGCGTGATGCGCGCCGCGCACCGCCTGAAGCCGGGGCAGCCGGACGATTTCGAGATACAGTCGGCCGAGCAGCTGGCGCAAAGCTTCGAGAAGATCAGCACGATGGTGACGCTGGTGATGGGCGGCGTGGTCGGCATCGCACTGCTGGTGGGCGGCATCGGCATCATGAACATCATGCTGGTGTCGGTGAAGGAGCGCACGCGCGAGATCGGCATCTGCAAGGCGATCGGCGCGCGCAGCCGCGACATCATGGCCCAGTTCCTCGTCGAGGCAGTGATCCTGGCGACGCTGGGCGGCTTGATCGGGCTGGTGCTGGGTTACGTGCTGGGCGCCGTCATCGCGAGCCTGATTCCGGATTTTCCGCCGGCCGTGGTGCCCTGGTGGGCGGTGGCGTTGTCGCTGCTGTTTTCCGGCGGTGTCGGCATCGTGTTCGGCGTGATGCCGGCGCGGCAGGCGGCGCGGCTCGACCCGATCGAGGCGCTGCGCTACGAGTGACGCGGTGATTTATTGCTTATTGGATATGATTACCGCTCTCCGCACCGGGGAGTCCCTATAAAGTACCCGTTGAAACAGGTATAATGCCGGCAATTCAACCAGCCCATTCAGCGCTGGCGCACTTCGAGAGCCCGTGGTTTCATTGCCGTGCCTATTTTCTTCTTAATCCGCAGCCTCGCTGCATCGACTCGCTCCCAACCATGTTGATACTCCCGGGCTCCAACGCCCTGTCCGCATTCCGTAGCCAGCGTCTTCTCACCCAACTGCAAGCCGTGCTGCCCGCCGTGTCGGCAGTCCAGGCCCGGTACGTCCACTTCGTCGATACGCCATCGGAGCTGTCCGATGAGGATCGCGCGCGCCTGGACGGCCTGCTGACCTATGGCGAGCCGGCCCAGGCAGACGTCGGCGATGGCGCCGTCGAATCGTTCGTGGTGATCCCGCGCTTCGGCACGATCTCGCCATGGGCATCGAAAGCCACGGATATCGTGCACAACTGCGGCATGACGCATATCCACCGCGTCGAGCGTGGCGTGGCGTATCGCGTGGTGCTGAAGGGCGGCATCCTGGGAACCAGCCTGGGCGCGGCCAAGGGCCTGAACGCCGAACAGACGCAGGCAGTCGCTGCGCTGCTGCATGACCGCATGACGGAGTCGGTGCTGCGCGACGCCAGCCAGGCGGCCGGGCTGTTCGGCAGCCTGGAAGGCAAGGCGCTGGAATCGGTGGACGTACTGGGCAATGGCCGGCACGCGCTGGTGCGCGCCAACACGGAACTGGGCCTGGCGATGTCGGACGACGAGATCGATTACCTGAACGATGCCTTCACGGCGGCCAGTCGCAATCCGACCGACGTGGAACTGATGATGTTCGCGCAGGCGAACTCCGAGCATTGCCGCCACAAGATCTTCAACGCCGACTGGACCATCGACGGCGTGGCGCAGGAACGTTCGCTGTTCAAGATGATCAAGAATACGCACGAAAAGCAGCCGAAGGGCACGATCGTCGCCTATTCGGACAACTCGTCGATCATGGAAGGCGCCACCGTCACGCGCTTCTATCCGCGCGGCGACAGCCATGAGTACGGCGCGTCGACTGAGTTGATCCATACGCTGATGAAGGTGGAGACGCATAACCACCCGACCGCGATCTCGCCATTCCCGGGCGCCTCCACCGGCGCCGGCGGCGAGATCCGCGACGAAGGCGCGACGGGCCGTGGCGCCAAGCCGAAGGCCGGGCTGGCCGGCTTCACTGTCTCGAACCTGATGCTGCCGGATGCCGTGCGCCCCTGGGAGAATGCCAGGGACGTGACCAATGCGGTCACGGCGAAAGACGCTGCCACCGAGGCGGCGTACGGCAAGCCGGAGCGCATCGCCTCTCCGCTGCAGATCATGATCGACGGCCCGCTGGGCGGCGCCGCGTTCTCGAACGAATTCGGCCGGCCGGTGCTGGGCGGCTATTTCCGCGCGTACGAGCAGAACGTCGGCCACGCGGTGTATGGCTATCACAAGCCGATCATGATTGCCGGCGGTATCGGCAACATCTCGGCACAGCACACGCACAAGAACGATATCCCGGTCGGCAGCCTGCTGGTACAGCTGGGCGGCCCGGGCATGCGCATCGGCATGGGCGGCTCGGCCGCTTCGTCGATGGCGACCGGCACCAATACGGCCGACCTGGACTTCGATTCCGTCCAGCGCGGCAATCCGGAGATGGAACGGCGCGCCCAGGAAGTGATCAATGGCTGCTGGCAAATGGGCGAACACAATCCGATCATCTCGATCCACGACGTGGGCGCGGGCGGGCTGTCGAACGCCTTTCCGGAGATCACCAACGATGCCAAGCGGGGCGCGATTTTCGACCTGCGCAAGGTGCCGCTGGAAGAGTCGGGCATGGCGCCAAAGGAGATCTGGTCCAACGAATCGCAGGAACGCTATGTGCTGGCGATCGCTCCAGGCGACCTGGAAACGTTCCGCGCGCTGTGCGAACGCGAGCGCTGCCCGTTCGCCGTGGTCGGCACGGCCACCGAAGAACGTCAATTGAAACTGATCGATCCTGTCAATGGCAACAACCCGGTGGATATGCCGATGGATGTGCTGCTCGGTAAACCGCCGAAGATGCATCGCGATGTGGAGCACGTGGAACGCGTGTTCCCGGCCATCGATCTCACGGGCGTGGAACTGGACGAAGCGGCCCGGCGCGTGCTGCTGCAGCCGACCGTGGGCGACAAGAGCTTCCTGATCACGATCGGCGACCGGACCGTGGGCGGCATGTCGGTGCGCGACCAGATGGTCGGACCCTGGCAGGTGCCGGTGGGCGATTGCGCCGTCACCACGCTTTCCTATGACGGCTATGTGGGCGAGGCGATGGCGATGGGCGAGCGCACGCCGCTGGCCGTGATCGGCGCGCCGGCTTCCGGCCGCATGGCCGTGGGCGAGACGATCACCAACCTGGCCGCCGCGCCGATCGAGGATATCGCCTCGATCAAGCTGTCCGCGAACTGGATGGCGGCCTGCGGCCAGCCGGGCCAGGATGCCGCGCTGTTCGATACCGTCAAGGCGGTGGGCATGGACCTGTGCCCGGCGCTGGGCATCTCGATCCCGGTCGGCAAGGACTCGCTGTCGATGCGCACCACGTGGTCCGACGACGGCGAGCAGAAAGCCGTGGTTTCGCCGGTATCGCTGATCGTTTCCGGCTTTGCGCCGGTGTACGACGTGCGTAAATCGCTGACGCCGCAGATCCGTACCGACCTGGGCGAGACGGCGATCATCGTCATCGACCTGGGCCGTGGAAAGAACCGGATGGGGGCGTCGATCCTGTCCCAGGTGCTGGGCCAGCTGGGCAATGAAGTGCCCGACGTCGACAGCGCGGAGGACCTGAAGGGCTTCTTCGCGGCGATCCAGCAACTGAACCGCGATGGCAAGCTGCTGGCTTATCACGACCGTTCGGACGGCGGCCTGTATGCCACGCTGGTGGAAATGGCCTTTGCCGGCCGCGCCGGCCTGTCGATCAACCTCGACATGCTGACCCTGGAAGGCGAACACGCGGCCGACTGGGGCGATGCCAAGAACTGGGCCAGCCAGGTGGGCGAGCGCCGCAACGAGCTGACCTTGCGCGCGCTGTTCGCCGAAGAGCTGGGCGCCGTGATCCAGGTGCGCGCCGAGGACAAGTCGGCCGTGATGGACGTGCTGCGTTCGTTCGGCCTGGGCGCGTGCAGCCATATCATCGGCAAGCCGAACGACCGCGGCGTGATCGAATTCACCCGTGATGCCAAGCTGGTGTACACGAAACCGCGCGCCGAGCTGCATCGCCTGTGGAGCGAAACCAGCTGGCGCATCTCGCGCATGCGCGAGAATCCGGCCACGGCGGACCAGGAATACGACCGCCTGCTGGACGAGCAGGATCCGGGCATGACGCCGAAGGTCACCTTCGACCTGAACGACAACGTGGCGGCACCGTTCCTGGCGAGCGGCGTACGTCCCCGCGTGGCGATCCTGCGCGAGCAGGGCGTCAATTCGCATATTGAAACGGCGTGGGTGATGCACCAGGCGGGCTTCGCGGCGATCGACGTGCACATGAGCGACCTGATCGCCGGAAGGGTCAAGCTGGCGGACTTCCAGGGTGTCATCGCCGTCGGCGGGTTCTCCTACGGCGACGTGCTGGGCGCGGGCGAGGGCTGGGCCAAGTCGATCCTGTTCAACCCGGCGCTATCCGACCAGTTCGCGCAGTTCTTCGGCCGTAACGACACGTTCGGCCTGGGCATCTGCAATGGCTGCCAGATGATGAGCAACCTGAAATCGATCATCCCGGGCGCGCATGCGTGGCCGAAGTTCACGACCAACAAGTCGGAGAAATTCGAAGCCCGCTTCGCGCTGGTGGAAGTACTCGACTCGCCGTCGATCTTCTTCCAGGGCATGGCGGGCACGCAGACGCCGATCGCCATCGCGCACGGCGAGGGCTACGCCGACTTCAGCCAGACCGGCAGCCTCGACGAAGCAGTTGCCGCGATGCGCTACGTGGACAACCGCGGCAACGCCACCGAAGCCTATCCATTCAACCCGAACGGTTCGCCGCGCGGCATCACGTCGGTGACGACGCCGGACGGCCGCTTCACCGTGCTGATGCCGCATGCCGAGCGCGTGTTCCGCACTGTGCAGCATTCGTGGGCGCCGGATGGGTGGAATGAGGATTCGCCGTGGATGCGGATGTTCCGCAACGCGCGCAAGTTTGTCGGCTAAGCGGCCGGCGGTCGACGAAAAGCCGGGCTAGCCCGGCTTTTTTACGCCTGCGGTGTGTACTGTCGCGTGGCAACAGTGCTAGGATTGCAACGTTCAACCGACCGCGACAGTGCGGCATTCACACACTGGGAGTAGATAATGAAGACCATGATCCGACACACCCTTGCCCTGGCCGTCTTTGCTGCCGTTGCCGCCCATGCGCAGGCAGCCGACGTGACGGTGCCGATCCACGCCGTCGACGCATCCGGCACCGGCAAGGCACTGGGCAGCGTGACGATCTCGGAAACGGCCGGCGGCCTGACGTTCACCCCGGCGCTGGCTGGCCTGCCGCCGGGACCGCGCGGCTTCCACGTGCATGCCAAGGGCGATTGCTCGCCGACCGAGGCCGATGGCAAGAAGGTGCCGGCCGGTGCCGCCGGCGGCCACCTGGACCCGCACGACACGAAATCGCACCACGGTCCCGGCAAGGCCGAGAAGGATGGCCATGCCGGCGACCTGCCGCGCCTGGAGGTGGCGGCTGACGGATCGGCCAGGACGCCGGTGCAGGCACCGCAGCTGAAAAAACTGGCGGACGTGAAAGGCCGCGCGCTGATGATCCATGCCGGCGGCGACAACTACGCCGACCAGCCTGCGCCGCTGGGTGGTGGCGGGGCGCGCATTGCCTGTGGTGTGATCGGCGGCTGAGCGGTCGGGCCGACCCATCGACGAAGCCGGGCATCGCCCGGCTTTTTTATTTTCTCTCCGCCGCCTTCACGGCTGAGCTAAGCTGGGCGACCGCAACCTTTCCGGAGATTACATGTATCGTTCTGCCGCGCTGCTGGCCGCCGCGTTCCTGGCCTGTTCTTCCACTGCCCTTGCCGCCTGCCCCGATCCCGACGCGCCGATCGACGAAGCGGCATTTGTGCCGATCAATGGCATCGAGCAGTGGGTGACGATCAAGGGCAAGCGCTGCGGCAATCCGGCGGTGCTGTTCATCCATGGCGGGCCGGGCAATCCGCTGAGCCCCTACGCGGACATGCTGTTCGGAGCCTGGGAGCAGGACTTCACCCTGGTGCAGTGGGACCAGCGCGGCGCCGGCATGACCTACGGCCGCAAGCCGCCGCCGGAGGAAACGCCGCTGACGATGGAGCAGATGACGGCGGATGGCCTTGCGGTGGCCGAGCACGTAACGCGGCACTTGGGCCGGCCGAAGCTGCTGCTATGGGGCAGTTCCTGGGGTTCGATGTTGGGCATGCACATGGTGCACGCGCGTCCGGCGCTGTTCGCGGCGTACGTGGGGTCGGCGCAGGTCGTCGATTATCGCCAGACCGAGGCCGCGGCCTATGCGGGCCTGCTGGCGCTGGCACGCAAGGCGGGCGATGCCGATTCGATCGGCAAGCTGGAAGCGCTGGGCGCGCCGCCGTGGACCAATCCGCGCAATTTCGGCGTCATGCGCCGCGTGGTGCGCAAGTACGAAGCGCTGGCGACCGATGCGCCGCCGAAGGCATGGTGGGCGCCGGCGCCGCAGTACGCCACGCCGCAGGCGCAGGCGGATTACACCGCTGGCGAAGACTACTCGTTCATCCATTTCGTCGGCTGGCGCGGCGACGGCATGTTCTCCCGGTTCGATCTCTACCGGATGGGCACCCGATTCGCCGTGCCGATGTACTTCGTGCATGGCGAGGAAGACCTGCTGGGTCCGATCGGCATCGCGCGCCGTTACTTCGACGCGATCAGTGCGCCATCGAAGACGTTCGTGGCCGTGCCGCGCACCGGCCACGACCCGAACGAGGCGATGCTGGCCGCGCAATACCGTCTGCTGCGGGAGGCCGCAAGCCGCTGAGTACCCCGCGCCTGCCGCGGCGTCAGCGCAGGCGGCACGCCAGCTCGGCAAAGATGCGCAACAGCACACGCAGGTAGTTGGCACGGTTCAAAGGCACGGCTTGCGGTGCGTGGCAGTGGATACCCGCGGCTGGGTGGCGGATCGGCTGGTGCATGGTCTTCCCCTCTCTTTATCGGTCTCGGTGCGGTATATTGTCGGCCTGCCTTCGGGCGTGGACAAACGAGTAAATTTGCAGGGAAGGCCAAGAAAACCTTATGCAGGCAGGATCACCGAGCAAGACCCTGCGCAGCCTGTCCGGACTGATCGACTTCGACTGCGCGGCACGCTGGGGAAGTTTCACGCTGGCCGCCCACGAACTGCACAAGACGCCGGCGGCCATCAGCCTGCAGGTGAAGCAGCTCGAGGAGGCGGTCGGCTTCGCGCTGTTCGTGCGCCATCCGCGGCACATCGCGCTGACGCCGAAGGGCCAGGAGCTTGCCGTGACGGTCGCGAAGATGCTCAGGGAGCTGCGCGGCAAGGTCGAGGCGCTGCGCGGCGGGGACGAGGAAAACGTCGTGCGGATATCGACCACGCATACGTTCGCGATCAAGTTCCTGGCGCCGCGGCTGGGCCGCTTGACGCTGCGCCATCCGGAACTCGACATTCGCCTCGACTCATGCGAGCGGCTGGTCGATGTGGAACACGAGGATGTAGACCTGGCGATCCGCCACGGCACCATCACCGACCATCCGGCCGCGCTGTATCACGACCGGCTGGTTGCCGTGTACAGCGCCGCGCTGCTGGCAGCAGGAGAGGAAGAACTCACGCTGGCCGACCTGACCCGCTTCCCGCTGCTGTACGACGAGTCCACGGACGACTGGATCCGGATGCTGCGCGCGCACGGTGTGCCGGACGGCCGCTTTGATTTTTCGCGCGGATTCACCAACCTGGCAGTCACGGCGCAGGCGGCCATCGTTGGGCATGGCATCGCGCTGGTGCCGTATTCGCTCGTTTGCGACGATATCGACCGCGGCGTGCTGCGGCTGATCCGTGGTGCCAGCGTGACCTGCCCGGGCGGCTATTACTGGGTGCATGCACCGCGCAAGGCGGCGCTGCCGAAGGTGGTGCGGTTCCGCAGCTGGGTCGAGGAAGAGGTGAGGCAGATGGAGCGCACGCTGCTTGTCCGCATCGGCGCACCGGGCACAAATGGGGGCCAGCCGTCTTCCTAGCCTTGCACGGCGGCCTGCGTGGCATCCGGCCAAGGATGCTCCGACAGGTATCGTCGGCCTTGCCATCGGCCCGGTTCTCCGGCATCATTGAATGAATGACATCGCATTCCTCCACCATCGCGATACTGTTTGACGGCGGCAGCATCGGCTGCCGTGCCGGCGCCGCCGTGTTTGCGAACGACTGTGCGAGTGCCTTTGCGGGGGGCTGTGCCATTGCCTGCGTGTCATTCTCCAGCCTTTCCGGCTTCTCCATTATTCGAATTAGCAAGGGTCGCTGAGCTGCGGTGTTGCCGGTGCTCGGCGCCCCGTCTTGCCGCGCGACCCCGGTCGCATTCCCTGATCGAATCGATGGAGAAAACCAATGCCGTTACCTTCTGCGCACTTGTCGCCGATGTCCCCCTTTTCATACCCGACGCTGGCGGAGATCCGCGCCAGCGCCGGGCGCCTTGCGGGCAATATCCTGCATACCCCCGTGTGGCGCTGGCAGACCGGCGTAATCGAAGAACTGTTCACCGGTGGCGGTGAAGTCTGGCTGAAGCTGGAGCTGTTCCAGAAGACCGGCACGTTCAAGCTGCGCGGCGCGTTGAACTGTATCAAGGCGCTGAATGAGGCCGAGCGCGCGCGTGGCGTGGTTGCCGTCAGCGCAGGCAATCACGCGATTGCCGTGGCGTACACGGCGCGGCTGGCCGGCTGCAGCGCCACGGTGGTGATGCCGCGCCATGCCAGCCCCGCCCGTATCGCGGCCTGCCGTGACCTCGGTGCCGACGTTGTGCTCATGCCGGACGTACATCAGGCATTCGCGCGGGGCAGCGACATTGCGCGGGACGAGGGGCGCAGCATGCTGCATCCGTATGAAGGCCCGCTGACCGCACTGGGCACCGCGACGATCGGCCTGGAACTGATGGAGCAGGTGCCGGGCCTGGATGCGGTGGTGGTGCCGATCGGCGGCGGAGGACTGTGCGCGGGCATCGCTGCGGCTGTCAAGCAGATCAACCCGACCTGCGCCGTGTATGGCGTGGAACCGTTCGGTGCGGATGCCATGTTCCGCAGTTTTCGTTCCGGTAGAACGGAGCAACTGGAGCGTGTCGACACGGTTGCCGACAGTCTTTGTGCGCCGCGGACGCTGCCCTACAGCCTGGCGGTGTGCCGGCACTTTGTCGATGATGTGGTGCGTGTGACGGACGACGAAATCTGCCGTGCGATGCTTGACCTGTTCCGCGATGCGAAGCTGGTGGCGGAACCGGCGGCTGCGGTGGCCACCGCAGCCCTGTTCGGCCCGCTACGCGCGCGGTTGACGGGCAAGAAGGTGGCCCTGATCGTCTGCGGGTCGAATATCGATGTCGGGGGCTTTGCCGAGTTGCTCGGGCGCGGGGCCCACGTGCGCCATGGCGGGCAGGGCGCTTCCGTCACGGCGCCGGCGTGAGAAAGAGTGAGAAGCGAGTGAGAAGCGAGTGAGAAGCGAGTGAGAAGCGAGTGAGAAGCGAGTGAGAAACGAAAAAAGCGCTCCGAGGAGCGCTTTTTTATGGGACAGCCTGCTTACTGGATCTTGGCCTTCTTGACCAGTTCGTCGCGGTAAGTAGCGATCTTGCGCTGGGTCAGACCCTGTTCGATCTGGCCCTTCACTTCTTCCATCGCCGGGAACTTGGCGGCGCGGGAACCTTCCAGCTTGATCACGTGGTAGCCGTACTGCGATTGCACCGGCTTCTCGGTGATCTGGCCATCCTTCAGGGCCACCATCGCATCGGAGAACGGCTTGACGAAGTTGGCCGGGCTTGCCCAGTCCAGGTCGCCGCCATTGGCTGCCGAGCCGGTGTCTTTCGACTGCTTGGCCAGTTCTTCGAACTTGGCGCCGCCTTTCAGTTTGGCGATGATGTCGGTGGCTTCCTTCTCGGTCGCGACCAGGATGTGGCGCGCGTGGTATTCCTTGTCGCCGTTGGCGGCCTTCGCCTTGTCGTACTCGGCCTTGATCTCGGCATCCTTGACCGGGTTCTTCTTCACGTAGTCGGCCAGCATCGCGTTGATGACGATGCTCTGGCGCGTGTTTTCCAGGGCCTGCTTGACGTCAGGCTTGTTGCTGTAGCCTTGCTTGTCGGCTTCCTGCACCATGACTTCGCGGGCGATCAGGTCCTTCTTGATCGCATCGCGCAGTTGCGGGCTGTCCGGCTGCTTGCTTTGCGCGGAAACCTGCTTGACCACGGCTTCCAGGCGGGAGGCCGGGATCGCCTTGCCATTCACGGTGGCCACGTTCTGGGCGAACGCGGGCGCGGCGGCGATGGCGATCAGTGCTGTCAACAGGCGGGCTGGCTTCAAAATCATGTCACGTCCTATAAAAAAACTGGAGTCTGCCCTCGCGAAGGAGGGCCGTTTGAAACGGATGCGGGCGCCCTGGAAGGGCGCCGAAGCAATTTACTGGATCTTGGCCTTTTTGACCAGTTCTTCCTGGTAAGCCTGCAGCTTGCGCTGGGTGAGCGCTTCCTCGATCTGCGGCTTCACTTCGTCGAGCGTCGGCAGCTTGGCCTGGCGCACATCGTCGACCTTGATCACGTGGAAGCCGTTCGGCGTCTGCACCGGCTTTTCGGTAACCTGTCCCTTTTGCAGGCTGACGAACGCTTTCGAAAACACTTCCGGGAAGGCGGAAGGCGTTGCCCAGTCCAGGTCGCCGCCGTTGTTGGCGCTGCCGGTATCCTTCGACTGCTTGGCCAGGTCTTCGAACTTGGCGCCGCCCTTCAGTTTGGCGATGATGTCGTTGGCGGCTGCCTCGGTGTCGACCAGGATATGGCGCACATGGTATTCCTTGTCGCCCGTTTCCTTGACGAAGCGGTCGTACTCGGCCTTCACGTCGGTGTCCTTGACCGGGTTTTTCTTGACGTAGTCCGCCACCAGTGCCTGCACGACGAGGGCCTGGCGGGCATTTTCCATCTGCTGTTTCACGTCGGCGCTTTTCGCGTAACCCTGCTTTTCAGCTTCCTGCATCAGCACTTCCCGGCTGACGAGGTCTTTCTTGACCAGTTCGCGCAGCTCGGGCGAATCCTTTTGCTGGCCCTGGGCCACGACCTGCTTGACGATCGCATCGGCGCGCGCGGTGGGGATGCCCTTGCCGTTAACCACGGCGATGTTCTGTGCAAAAGCGGGAGCCGAAGCAACGGCGATCGATGCAACCAGAATACGGACTGCTGGCTTGAGAGTCATTATTATTTCCTACGGGGAAAAGTTCTTGTCAATCGCGGGAGGAGAAGGGACTTAACGCAAAGAGCAATTCATTCCTACCAAACCGCACATCAAATTTCCGACGGTGCCACTGCAGTAATGGCCAATGCATGGATTTCTTTATGCATCATATCGTGCACGGCATCATACACCAGCCGATGACGCGTGACGAGGTTCAGGCCCGCGAATTTCGCTGAGGTGATCCTTAAGCGGTAATGGCCGCCGCCGGATGCGGCGCCGGCATGGCCGGCGTGCATCGCGGACTCGTCTTCGAGTTCAATCTCGGCAGGGCCGAGATTGGCCAGCAGCCGGTCGCGAATCTTATCGAGGCGTGGATCGATCATGCTTCATCCTTGATATGTTTGGACAGGTAAAAGCCTTGTGCCACGAAGAACACCAGCATCAGGCCGGTAACGCCAAATGCCTTGAAGCTGACCCAGGCGCCGGTATCGGACTTGAACAGCACGAATGCCACGAACAGGTTCAGCAGGCCCAGCACGATCCAGAACATGATCCATGCGGCATTCAGGCGCTGCCAGACTTCGTCGGGCAAGGCGATCTGCTTTTCCATCGCCATGCGAATCAGGTTCTTGGCGAAGAACCGGGACGCGACGATCATCGCGATGGCAAAGCTCCAGTAAATGATGGTGGGCTTCCATTTGATGAAGTTGTCATCGTGGAAATAGATCGTCAGGCCGCCAAAGAATACGAACACGACCATCGATACCCACAATGCGCCATCGACCTTGCGGCCGCGCACCAGGAGGTAAGCGATCTGCAGCGCTGTGGCGACGATACCGGTGATCGTGGCCAGGATGATCGGTGCCTGGCTGGCCGTGATCGCGCCGCCGGAAATAATGCCGGACAGGTTGTCGTTGATCAGGGCCTGTGCCGCTTCCTCGTTGCTGCCGGCCCATTTATAGCTGCCGAAGAAAACCAGCAAGGGGAAGATATCAAACAGGAATTTCATCATGGTGATTGGACGTCCGAAGTAAAACGGAGCGCCGCGGAATTGATGCAGTAGCGCAGGCCGGTGGGCGGAGGACCGTCCGGAAATACATGGCCCAGATGCGCATCGCAGACGGCGCAAATGATTTCGGTGCGCAGCATACCATGGGAACGGTCGACTTTCTCGATTACATTATCCGGATCGAGGGCCTCGAAATAACTTGGCCAACCGCAGCCGGATTCGAATTTCGCATCCGAACGGAACAGCGGCGTATTGCAGCAGACGCAGGTATATATGCCGGGCTCATGATGATCCCAATACTTGCCGGTAAATGCCCGTTCGGTCGCGGCGTGCCGGGTGACCTGATATTCCATCGGGTCCAGTTGGGTGCGCCATTCGGCGTCCGTTTTGACTATTTTCTTTGTTTGGTCGTTCATGATCTCGATTTTGTGATCGTTCAGGAGGAGCAGCTGACTTCCAGGCCGGCCGCCCAGTCCGGAGGCAAGGCAGCATAGCGTTCATTTTCGGGCTGCTCATCGAATGGCCGTTCCAGCACGGCCAGCAGGCGCTGGACTTCCGAGAAATCCTTGTGCTGCGCCTTGTCGATTGCGACCTGGGCGAGGTAATTGCGCAAAACGTATTTTGGATTGACGGCGTTCATTGCGGCCTGGCGTACCGCGTCGATCGAGTTTTCGGCACGCAGCCGCTCGCGGTACTTTTCGGCCCAGGCGTCGAACGCAGGGCGATCGATGAACAGGTCGCGCAGCGGCTCGTCGCCATCGGTCGAGCCGGAACGCAGGCCGCCCAGCCGGCGGAAAAACAGGGTGAAGTCGGCGTGATTCGCCTGCAGCAGGCCGAACATCTCGTCGAGCAGCGCGCGGTCGGGCTCGCGGCTTTCCCTGAGCCCCAGTTTGGCGTGCAGCAGTTCGTCGACCGTGGCACCGAACACGCCCTGGTACACGTCGAGTGCGGCCTGGGTCTGTTCGACGGAGCCGATCAGCGGCACCAGCGCCTGCGCCAGCGCATAGCAGTTCCAATGGCCGATCTGCGGCTGCATCGCATAGGAGTAGCGGCCACCCTGGTCGGTATGGTTGCAGATGTGCTGGGCATCGAACGCTTCCATGAAGCCGAACGGGCCGTAGTCGAGTGTCTGGCCGAGGATCGACATGTTATCGGTGTTCATCACGCCATGCATGAAGCCGACCGATTGCCACTGCGCGATCATGCGTGCGGTGCGGCGGGTGACTTCTTCCAGCAACGCAGCATAGGGATTTTCTTCTTCGCGCAAATCGGGATAGAAGCGCTCGATCACGTAGTCGGCCAGGATGCGCAGCCGCGCTTCGTCATTGCGGTAGAACCAGTGTTCGAAGGAGCCGAAGCGTATGAAGGTGGGTGCCAACCGGACGACCACGGCCGCCGTTTCAATCGTTTCGCGCATCACGCCCTGGTCCGAACCGATGACGGACAGCGCGCGTGTGGTGGGAATTCCAAGTGCGTGCATGGCCTCGGAACACAGGAATTCGCGGATCGACGAGCGCAGCACCGCGCGGCCGTCGCCCATGCGCGAATAGGGTGTCAGGCCGGCGCCTTTCCATTGCAGCTCCATCGGGCCGGCGTCGGTCGGCAGGTCGCCGAGCAGGATCGCGCGCCCGTCGCCCAGCTGGCCGGCCCATACGCCGAACTGGTGGCCGGAATAGACCGCGGACAGCGGTTTGGCGCGCTCCGGCACGCGGTTGCCGGCCAGGACGTCGAACGCATCCGCATCCAGCGCGGCAGGATCGAGGCCGAGCAGCCGCGCGGCGCTGCCGCTGACGACGACAGGATACGGCGCCGGCAGAGGGGTCGGCATCAGCCGGGTATAGAACTCGGGCGGCAGCGTGGCGAACGAGTTTTCCAGGGGGAGGGCAAAGGCAGCGATGGCGGTTCCTGACTGGCAAGGGTGGACACTACGGCGGATTTTACCCCAGCCCGGAAAAACGGGCGGACGCGGCACGGGCAAATAGCACGGTCGGACGTTTGCGGGTATAGTGCCTCGACCCATCCACCAGAAGAGGAACCGAGACATGAGTGCGGAATACGCCCTGCACGGCACCGTGGCCGTCATCACGTTCAACAACCCGCCCGTGAACGGGCTTGGCCTGGCGACGCGCACCGCCGCGGTCGAGGGCCTGCGCCGAGCGCAGCAGGATCCGAATGTGATGGCCATCGTCATTACCGGTGCCGGCAAGGCGTTCTCGGGCGGCGCGGACATTCGCGAGTTCAATTCGCCGAAGGCGCTGACGGAGCCGACGCTGCACACGCTGATCGGTACGGCCGAGGAATCCGTGAAGCCCGTGGTGGCCGCGATCCACAACGTATGCATGGGCGGTGGGCTGGAACTGGCGCTGGGCTGCCACTACCGTGTGGCACTGCCCGGGGCGCAGGTGGCCCTGCCCGAGGTGAAGCTCGGTCTGTTGCCAGGTGCCGGGGGCACGCAGCGGCTGCCGCGGGCGCTGGGCCTGGAGCCGGCACTGAACATGATCGTGTCGGGCAATCCGGTCTCGTCAGAGAAGCTGCCGGCGCTGTTCGATGAAGTCTTCGCGCCGGGTACGGAACTGCTTGCGGCCGCGGTAGCGTTCGCGGAAAGGATCGCTACCGTGCGGCCACTGCCGAAGGTGCGCGACCGGCAGGCCGGGCACCCCGATGCAGCCGCCTTCCTGGATGCTGCGCGTGCCCGCGTTGCAGCAGTGGCGGGCCCGTTCCCTGCGCCGCTCGAATGCGTCGAAACTGTCGCGGCAGCGGTTACCATGCCTTTCGAGCAGGGGCTGGCATTCGAGCGCGAACGTTTCATGCACCTGATCCGCACTCCCGAATCGCGTGCGCTGCGACATGCGTTCTTCGCGGAGCGCGAAGCGGCAAAAGTGCCGGGCGTGCCGGCCGATACGCCACGGCGCCCGATCCAGCGCGCCGCCGTGATCGGCGCCGGAACGATGGGGGGCGGCATCGCGATGGCTTTTGCCAACGCAGGCATTCACGTGACGCTGCTCGACGCATCGCCGCAGGCGTTGGAGAAGGCACTTGCCACGATCCGCGCGCATTACGAGAGTGCCGCCGGCAAGGGCAAGATTACGGCGGAGCAGCTTGCGCAGCGGATGGCGCTGATCGCGGGCACGCCGCGATACGCCGACATCGCCGCGGCGGACATCGTGATCGAAGCGGTGTACGAAGACCAGGCGATCAAGGAAGCCGTGTTCCGTCAACTCGATGACGTGATGAAGCCCGGCGCGATCCTGGCCACGAATACCTCGACGCTGGACGTGGACAGCATCGCTGCCGCCACGCGCCGGCCGCAGGATGTGATCGGGACCCATTTCTTCAGCCCGGCGCATGTGATGAAGCTGCTCGAAATCGTGCGCGGCCGTGCTACCGGCAACGATGTGCTGGCGACCGTGCTGGCACTGGCAAAAAAGCTGAAGAAAACCGGCGTGGTATCCGGCGTGTGCGACGGCTTCATCGGTAACCGGATGATCGAACAGTATCTGCGGCAGGCCCTCTTCCTGCTGGAGGAAGGCTGTACGCCGGCCCAGGTGGACGGCGCGCTCGAGCGGTTCGGCTTTGCGATGGGACCATTCCGGATGAGCGACCTGGCGGGTAACGATATCGGCTGGGCGATCCGCAAGCGCCGGGCCGCCGAGCGGCCCGACATCAGCTATTCGACAGTGGCCGACCGGCTTTGCGAACTGGGCCGCTTCGGCCAGAAGACGGGAGCCGGCTGGTATGACTACCGGCCGGGGGACCGCACGCCAGCGCCGAGTGTGGAGGTCGAGACCATGATCACGACTCACGCGCAGGCACTCGGCATCGAGCGGCGCGCGATCGCCGACCAGGAAATCGTGGAGCGGCTCGTGTATGCACTGGTCAACGAGGGCGCGCGCATCCTGGAACAAGGCATCGCGCTGCGGGCCTCGGATATCGACATGGTTTACCTGACAGGCTACGGTTTTCCGCTGTTCCGCGGCGGCCCGATGTTCCATGCCGACTCGGTCGGCTTGCCGAGCGTGCTGGCGGCAATCGAACGTTTTGCCACGGGCCGGCATGGCGATGCCTGGCAGCCGGCACCGCTGCTGGCGCGGCTGGCCGCCGAGGGCAAGGGTTTCAACAGCCGCTGACGGCGTCTCTCAGGCGTCTCTCAGGCGTTTATCAGGCGTTCCTCACGCGATCCGCTTGCGCATCCGCGCCAGCGGTACCCTGATGCCGCCGGGGAGGTCGATGTCGAAATCCTCGATCTTTTCGTAACCCGCCGAGCGGTACAACGGTACGCCGGGCAGCGTGGCCGCCATTTCCAGCATCGTGAAACCGGCCCCTGCCGCTTCGGCTTCGCAATGCCGAATCAGTCGTGTTCCCAATCCCTGGCGCGCCACGGCCGGCTCGACGAAGAAGGCGCGGATGCGGCCTGCCTGCGTGGCCGGGTCAAGGAGCGGGTCGGCCGCGGCTTTCGTGCGGTCGGCACCGAACAGCGTCGCGCGCTTGCTCCAGCCACCGCAAGCGAGCAGTTCGCCGTCCCGCTCGATGACGAAATACGTGGCGTCCCTGATCAACTGGGTATCGACGCCGAACACATGACTTGTTATCGCCTGCGCCTGCTGTTCGGTATAGAAGCCCTTGCTGAGCGACAGCCCGGAGCGGGCGATCAACGCTTCGAGCGCGGCGATATCGCCCGGCATGGCTGGGCGCAGGATGGCAGTCATCGGCGGTTGGGCGTGAGGATCGTCGGCAGGGCCTTCGGCAGCGTTTCCGGATAATCGCGGGAGAAGTGCAGGCCGCGGCTCTCGCGGCGCTGCAGTGCGCTGTTGACGATCAACGCGGCCACGTCGACCAGGTTGCGCAGCTCCAGCAGATCGGCGGTGATGCGGAAGTTGCGATAGTACTCGTCGATTTCTTCCTTCAGCAACGCGATGCGGTGCTGCGCGCGCTCGAGACGCTTGGTGGTGCGGACGATGCCCACGTAGTTCCACATCGAGCGGCGCAGTTCGTCCCAGTTGTGGGCGATGACGACTTCCTCGTCGGCGTCGGTGACGCGGCTTTCATCCCAGTCCGGCAGGTACGGCGTGCCGTTCTTTTCTCTCGACAGGATATCCTGCGCGCACGCGCGGCCGATGACGACGCATTCGAGCAGCGAGTTGCTGGCCAGGCGGTTGGCGCCGTGCAGGCCAGTACAGGCGGTTTCGCCGACTGCATACAGGCCGGGAAGGTCGGTGCGGCCCAGCATGTCCGTGACCACGCCGCCGCACGTGTAGTGGGCTGCCGGCACCACGGGGATCGGCTCCTTCGTGATGTCGATGCCCAGTTCGAGGCAGCGGGCGTAAATGGTGGGGAAGTGCTCGATCAGGAAGTCGGCCGGCTTGTGGCTGATGTCCAGGAGAACGTAGTCCAGGCCGCGCTTCTTGATTTCAAAGTCTATCGCGCGCGCCACCACGTCGCGCGGCGCGAGTTCTGCGCGCGGATCATGTGCCAGCATGAAGCGTTGGCCGGCGGCCGCTCCCGCTTCTGGCGGCAGTTTCAGCAGACCGCCTTCGCCACGCATTGCTTCCGTGATCAGGAACGATTTCGCGTAAGGGTGGTACAGGCAGGTCGGATGGAACTGGATGAATTCCATGTTCGCGACCCGGCATCCGGCGCGCCACGCCATCGCGATGCCGTCCCCGCTCGCCGTGTCCGGGTTCGTCGTGTACAGGTAGACCTTGCCGGCACCGCCGGTGCACATCACCGTGTGTTCCGCGGCGACGGTGTGGACCTCGCCGTTGCGCACGTCCTGTACGTAGAGGCCGTGGCACTTCGGTTGCGCGTTGCGGTTGGCGGGGCGGGGGCCCAGCTTGTCGGACGTGATCAGGTCGATGGCGCAATGGTGCTCGAACAGGCTGATGTTCGGGTGAGCGCGGACCTTCTCCTCCAGCGTGACCTGCACCGCATGGCCCGTGGCGTCGGCCGCGTGAATGATGCGGCGCTGGCTGTGCCCGCCTTCGCGTGTCAGATGGAAACCCAGTTCCGCCGTCGTGTCGCGGGTGAACGGCACACCTTGCGCTATCAGCCATTCGATCGCTTCCCGGCCGTGTTCGACGATGTAGCGGGTGGCGCCCTCGTCGCATAGTCCCGCGCCGGCGACGAGGGTATCGTCGATATGTTCGGCATGGCTGTCGCCCGAATCGAGCACGGCGGCGATGCCGCCCTGCGCCCAGTTGCTGGCCCCATCCAGCAGTTCGCGCTTGGAGATGATGGCAACCCGGCGTGTCTCGGCCAGGTGCAGGGCGACCGACAGGCCGGCGAGCCCGCTGCCGACGATGGCTACGTCAAATTTCATGGTAAGGAAGGTGTTTTTCGCGGAAAAGAGCATGACTATAGACCATTTGCAAACACGCGTCATGCCTGCGGACCGCTTTGCGCGGTCTCAACGCTCGTATCGTGAGGGTCCGGCATCATGGCTGAGCCATCCGCAGCGTGATGGCGGTTGCGCCCACCGGACGGGCGAGGGAGCTTCCTACTGTGATCCGGATCTTCAATCATTATGTTTCGCGCACCGGTTTCATCCTGCTGCTGTTTGAAATGCTGATCCTGCATGCAGCCGCCAGTGCAACGGCGCTATTCTGGAGCGGCACGCCCCGCGGCGATGCAGACGCCTATCTGACCGGCATGCTGTTCGCGCTCGTGAACGTGTTCGCGATGAGCACGCTCGGCTTGTACCAGCAACACTTGCGCGAAGACCTGCGCGGGGCGCTCGCGCGAATTCCGCCGGCCTTCCTAGTCGGCTTCGTGCTGATGTCCGCCTTGATGGGGGTGACACCTTCGGTCGACCTGGGAAGGGCGACAAGCCTCGCATTCGTGCTGGGCGGCGCGTGCGTGCTGATGACGCGCGTGCTGCTGTTTACGTCGGCGCAGTCCGATATGCTGGTGGAGCGCCTGATCCTGATCGGCGCGGGCGCACTGGCCCGCGAATGTCTCGAGCTGGCGGCCACGCGAGACGGTCCGCGCCGGTTCGAGGTCGTCGGCTGCGTGGCGATGCCGGACGAAGAGCGCTGTGTGCCGGCTGCCAAGGTATTGAAACCCGGCGAATCGCTGCTGACACTGGCGCGGCGGCACGGTGCGAACGAGTTGGTCATCTCTGTCAGCGATCGCCGCAACGGGGCATACCCGGTGCGCGAGTTACTCGATTGCGCGCTGGGTGGCGTGCGCGTTACCGATGCGGCCGCGTTCTTCGAGCGGGAAGCCCGCCAGATCCGGGTCGATTCACTGCAGCCCAGCTACCTTATTCATGGCGGCGGTTTCAACCAGAGCTTCCTGCGCGCATTCGTCAAGCGCACGTTCGACCTGATCGCCAGTACCGCGATCTGCGTTGCGTCGCTCCCCGTGATGTTGGTGGCGGCGGCGTGCATCGTGGTCGAGGATGGCGGCCCGGTGATCTTTCGCCAGGACAGGGTCGGCAAGCATGGGCGGGTGTTCCAGGTGCTGAAGTTCCGCAGCATGGGCACGGATGCCGAGCGTGACGGCAAGCCCCGCTGGGCCAGTGCCGGCGATCCGCGTGTAACCCGTGTCGGGTACTGGCTGCGCAAGCTGCGTATCGACGAGTTGCCGCAGATGTTCAACGTTTTCCGTGGTGAGATGAGTTTCGTTGGGCCGCGCCCGGAACGTGCCTACTTCGTGGAGCAACTGGGGCGCGAGATCGCGTACTACGATGTACGCCACAGTATCAAACCGGGCATCACCGGACTGGCGCAGGTGCGCTACCAGTACGGCGCGTCCGTCGAGGATGCCGTCCGCAAGCTGCAGTACGACCTGTACTACGTGAAGAACAATAGCCTGTTCCTCGATCTGCTGATTCTGATCGACACTGTACAGGTTGTCCTGTCCGGCAAGGGCGCACGGTGATGGACGGCGCACCGCTGGTCGCTTCGGCCAGCCATGGCATGGGCGCTGCCGCATTCGCGGTTTTCGCGGTCCTGCTGCTGCTCGGTCGCAGGGTGCAGGGCCAGCACTGGCTTCTGGTCGCAGCGTGTGCATTGACGGCGGCATGGTCGGCGGCAACCGCCCTGCACGATTACCTGGTGTTGGGGGTCGACATCGCGCAGGTAGCGCAAGTGCTGGAAGCGCTGCGAACCGCTGCGTGGCTGGTGTTCCTGCTGTTACTGCTTGCTCCTTCCGGGTTGCCGGCGAAGCGGTTGCTCGCGGTTGTGGCGATGCTGTCCATGATCCAGCTGGCGACGGGTGAACTGGCGTCGGTGGCAATTGCATTGGCAGAAGTCTCGTCGGCGCAGCCGGCGGATACCACCGTCATCGCTACGATCGCAGCGAGGCTGCTGCTTGCCGTCCTGGGCATTCTTCTCGTCGAACAGCTATATCGCAATACGCCAACGCGCGAACGGTGGGGTATCAAGTTTGCGTGCCTGGGTTTGGGTACGCTATTTGTCTATGATTTTTACCTGTACAGCGATGCAATGCTGTTCCGACGCGTTCAGCCGCACCTGTGGGCGGCACGCGGGCTGGTCGATGCATTGTGTGTACCGTTGCTTGCGATTACCGCCGCGCGCAATCCCGGCTGGAAACTGGGCCTGACATTGTCGCGCAAAATCATGTTGCGTTCAGCCGCCCTGGTCGGTTGCGCCGTCTATCTTCTCGCAATGGCCGCAGCTGGCTGGTACTTGCGCAGCTTCGGTGGCGCGTGGGGGCCGGTAATGCAATTGATTTGCTTGTGCGGAGCTGGCTTGCTGCTGGCCGGCGTGCTGTTCTCGGGGGCAGCACGAGCGCGTTTGCGCGTGTTCATCAGCAAGCATTTTTACCAGGCCCATTTCGATTACCGCGAGGAGTGGCACCGCTTCACCCAGGCACTGTCCGAAGGCGGCCCGGCGCCTGGGGAACGCGCAATTCAAGCTGTCGCGGCGCTTGTAGAAAGCCCTGCCGGAGCACTGTGGATCCAGCGCGATGGCACTTTCGAGCCGGTCGCATCCTGGAACGTTCCGCCTCAGCATGCGACCGAACCGGCGCACAGCACGTTCTGCCGGCTCCTGGAGAAACGGCAATGGATCTTGACGACAGGGGATTTGCCACGACATGCCGAAGCTTCGCACCCCACCTGGCTGAATGGCATTCCTGGCCTTTGGCTGGTGGTGCCGCTAATGCTGGATGGCCAATTGTTCGGCTTTGTTACGTTGACCGGCCCGCGTACGCCGGTCGGGCTGAACTGGGAGGTATTCGACCTGCTGCGGTTGGCGGGCAGCCAGGCTGCAAGCTGCCTGGCGCACTGCGAACTGGCCGACCGATTATCCGTCGCGCGGCAATTTGAATCGTTCAACCGGATGACCACGTTCGTCGTCCATGACCTGAAGAATTTGTTGTCCCAGCATTCCCTGTTGCTGGCGAACGCTCAGCGCCATAAGGCCAATCCGGCATTTCAGGAGGACATGCTGGTAACGCTGGAGCATTCGGTCCACAAAATGAGCGTGATGCTTCACCGGCTGTCGCGGGGCCACTCTGCCGCCGAGCGCGCGTCGCATGGCTTGGCTGATCTACTGCGTCGGGCGATCGCCGGCTACGCAACGGCCCAGCCGTGTCCCTCGATCGAGATCGCCGATGACACTTTGCATGCTTTTGTGGATGGGCAACGATTTGAACGCACGGTCGCGCATCTTTTGCAAAACGCGATCGAAGCAACGCCTCCGAGCGGCAATATCTCAGTCAGCTTGCGGCGCCAGGACGAATCCGCAGTTATCGAGGTATGCGACACCGGCAGGGGGATGAGTGAAGTGTTCCTGCGTGAACGGCTGTTCCGGCCCTTCGAGACCACGAAACCGGCTGGCATGGGCATAGGTGTATTCGAGAGTCGCGAGTTCATTCGCGAGCTGGGAGGCAGACTCGAAGTCGAAAGTCGGCCCGGCGTCGGCAGCACGTTCCGGATCGTGCTGCCACTGAACTCGGCGCTGGGGCAAGTCCCTGCGACGGCCTGACCTGGCTCGATACGGTTTGATGGGGAGACAAAATGCCTAAGCGGAAGCTATTGGTAGTGGAAGACGATGCAGGACTGCAAAGGCAGTTGCGATGGAGCCTTGATGATTATGATGTGGTTGCTGCGGCCGACCGGGAGACTGCGTTATCGCTCCTGCGCCGCCACCAGCCGAGCGTGGTGACGATGGACCTTGGCCTACCCCCGGATGCCGATGGCGCGAGTGAGGGCCTGGCACTTCTGCAGCAGATCGTGGCGATCGCCCCCGACACCAAAGTAGTAGTGCTGTCGGGAAACCGGGATCGCGCGAATGTGTTGAAGGCAATCGCGATGGGTGCCTATGACTTCCATCAGAAGCCACTCGATGCAGACCTGCTTCGCTTGGTGATTGAGCGGGCATTTTTCCTCTACGCGGTCCAGCAGGATAATCGCCGCATGCTGCAAATCGGAACTGACTCGCCATTGGCAGGCATCATCAGCCGTGATCCCGGCATGCTGAAAGTGTGCCGCAGCGTGGAAAAGGTGGCGCCATCTTCGGCAACAGTGTTGCTTCTGGGAGCTTCAGGCAGCGGAAAAGAACTGATTGCCCGAGGGCTGCATCGGATGTCGACGCGCAACGACAAACGATTCGTGGCGATCAACTGCGCCGCGATTCCTGAACATCTGCTCGAGAGCGAATTGTTCGGGTATGAGAAAGGCGCCTTTACAGGCGCTGCGCGGCAAACACCCGGAAAAATTGAGCTTGCCCAAGGTGGAACGTTCTTTCTCGACGAAATTGGAGACATGGCACCCGCCTTGCAGGCCAAGCTGCTGCGCTTTCTGCAGGAGCGCGTGATCGAACGCGTCGGCGGCCGGAGCGAAATCCCTGTTGACGTCCGCATCGTTTGCGCTACCCATCGTAATTTGAAGGCGCTCGTGAACGAGGGCGCTTTTCGCGAGGATCTGTTTTACAGACTGAGCGAAATCGTGCTCGACATTCCATCGCTGTGCGAACGGGTAGGAGATCCTGTTCTCCTTGCGCAGCACTTCAAAAACCGCTTTTGTGCCACCGAGGGCCGGGCCACGATGCACTTCAGCGGCGATGCACTGCTGGCTATCGAGGCCTACGGTTGGCCAGGCAACGTGCGTGAAATGGAGAACTGCGTCAAGCGCGCCGTGATCATGGCTGAAGGCTCGCAGATCACCATGGCCGACCTGGGCTTGCCGGATGCTCCTATCGCCGGCGAAAGCATCGACCTCAGGACGGCACGCGATGCTGCCGAATACAAAGTCATGGTGAAAGCACTTGCGCGTTCTGGAGGAAACATCGCCAAAGCGGCCGAAATGCTCGGAGTCAGCAGGCCGACGCTATATGACCTGATGACTCATCACGGAATCAAGTGAGCTACCTGTAGAGCAAGCGTAAAGCCAGCACCATCTAAAGGCCGCATGGCCCCATTCGCCGAGATAGTTTCCATTGAGGTTTGGCAGGGGTTATCACTGGAAAGTGAAGTCGGACACCGCTGGCGCCGAGGCAGCTCGAGTTGCGCGCTGTCGTTCAAGCGGAGGATCGCGCAGCAGGCGTGCGAACCAGACTGTCGTCGACAGTGCAGACAGTCTCGAATAACGACTTGTGCAGCGGTGTTTGTCCTCCGGGAACACCACCGTGATCTGATCGAAGTGCCGTGGTGGACCGGCGATGGCCTGTACCTTCGGTGCAAACGCCTGGAGCATGGACGTTTTGCCTGGAGCATGGACGTTTCATCTGGCTGCAGCCGCCTGCCCGGCGGCATCGGCGCCTCCAAGGCCATGCTGGTGGCCAGCAAAGTGTGTGCTGCACGCTTCGAGACACCTCCAGAAGCCAGTGATGCGCGGTTGGCGCAGCAGAGCGCGGAACTCTCGAGGCGTGACGCCGCGATCCAGCATCTGAAGTTCGTGCTGGCCACGCTGCGGCCCAGGCAGCTTGGCCGCAGCTCCAAAAAGCCGTAGTAGCAGACCTGGCCGCTGGAGCTACCGCTGGAGGACCTGGTGGCCGAAGAGGCGATCACCAAAGGCCGGGCGCCAGTGGACGAAGCGCCTCGCAAGAACGCGAACGCAAGCCGCCGCCGCGGCATCTGCCGCGTGAAGAACGGCTGCAGACGCCGGCCACCGATGCGTGTCCGGACTGCGGCGGCAGTCTGATGACCTCGGTGAGGGGCTCTCGGGACAGCTCTAGTATGTGCCGGGCAAAGTCCGCCTTTGCCGCACCTACGTCCGAAATGGGCCTGTGTCTAACGCGATACGATCGTACAGGTCGATACGCCCCTGCCACAGTGCCGGCAAGGGGCAATGCAAGACGCGCACAGCGCGCCCGTGAAACTGCGTGCGCGACGACGCGCCAACCGCAATGCCGCCAGCGGTAAGGTGTACTTGCGGCCAGACTGCAGAGGAGCGCATCCGCAAGCGCACCTGGCCAACCTCCACGGCGCGCCGAAGGTCAACGCCTATGCTGGTTTCAAGGTCGTCCAGTAAGCCGGCGTCATCCTCGAGACAGCCTGCTTGGCAAAAAACCGACGCAAGTCTTATGAGCCTCCTGTGGCACGCCGGAGACCGCTCGCTACCGAGGCGCTACTCGGATCGGCGCTGTATGGCATCGAAGAATCCGTCCGCGGCATGAGGCCGGGCGAACGTCGTGCTGCACGTCAGCTGTAAGTGACACCGCTGCCGGTGACCGGAAACGCGGGCTGCCCGCACGCTCTTCACATTCGCACGCAAATGCGATACGGCAGCGGGGATGCTGTACGCCCTTAGAATGTGGCCGGCGCTGATTCGTTATCTGGATGATGGCCATACTGGGATCGACAACTCTGCCGCCGAATGTGCACCGCGCGGTGTCGCGCTAGGCCGGCGCAATTTGCTGTTGCCGGCACTAACAGCGGTGGCGCTAGCGCTGTGGCCATGTATGGGTTGACGGGACGGCCAAGCTGAACGGTATTTGCGCGGTTCCTGGTTGCGCCATTTGCTGGCCCATATCGCCGACTATTCTGTGACCGCGTCGACGACTTCTTGCCCTGAAACTGTGCCGCCGAACTGGGCGGCTAAACTCCGCTTCCCTGCGATGCGGCAAAAATCATGTCGCGTTGAGTCCTGGAGCTCAAGAGTTCGCTGAGCAGACGCATGCCATCCAAATACGTTCGTTAAGCTCAATTCCGAAGCAGGAGCCAAGGGTGATAAGAGCGATAGTGCAAACGTCAAGAGGCATCAACGCATGCGTCAAGCGGGGCATGAAGCCCCAATCGTGCACGCAATGCGTCGGCCTGACGCAGGCATCGAGCACCTACCGGTACGGCCCGGCACCAAGACGCGCGATGCACGCAAGTCGCCTACGCTGAGCCCGCCACGCATGCAAGTGACGCCAATTCCTCGGCGGCGAGTCCGTGAATCAATCCTTCCACTGGCCCGCAGCGACCAGTTTGTTCTTCAGGCCTGGTAACGGAATGCCAAGCTCGTACGCCAGTTTCGCTGCTTCGCGAGCCTTGTCGAAATTTTTCCTACGCACGTAGAGGAGGCCAAGGTTGTACTGATTCGTTGCATTGCCGGGATCCAGCCTGGCAGCTTCTTCCAGTTGTGCTAGCGCGGCTTCCTCTTGGCCGAGGACCAGCAGGTACCCACCAAAGATCGCTCGGACCTTGGAATCGTTGGGCCTGAACCGGATCGCGCGGTCGAAATAGCAGTCAATCGAGTACTTTGCGCCATTGGGCCGTGACGACTTTTCACGCAATGCCAACCGGGCCAGTGACGTCAGCGCGCGATGATGATTGGCAAAGTGATCCAGCGTATAAGTGATATCGTCGACGAGATAGCCGGATTGTCCGCGCTCGAGCCGCTCAACCTGTGGCGTGAAGTGAAAACGCTCGACGACATCGAGCTTCTGGCGGTCATCGGCATTGGTGTAATCACCGCCGCTGACCGTGTTGTTGAAAGCCGGGCAATCTGTGGCAGCTTTGGCCATGCCATGCAGCAGCACTAGCACCAGGATCAAGGTGGTCCGGGATGGCATAAGGGTTCTCTCCTTGGCGCGTGATCAAGCGCATCGGTATTGAAACGCAGCTGCGGGACGGACTCCGCATTGAATGAGAAATGAATGTAGGGCGCCTGGGTGGTCAGCATGCACTGCCAGTGCCCGATCGCCAGGAAGGTTGCACTGCCAAGCCGGACCGCGCCGAGACGCCTATGAGCGCGCAGCGAGTCTGGGTTGAAGGCGGAGATGCGGCTGCAAGTCCAGCGCACACCGCGGGCGTGCAAGCGCAGGTGAGCTTCCTCCCAAAGCCTGAAGAATGTCGGGCCCAGGCGCAAATGCGGCTGCACGAATACGTCGTAGTCCCATGCTGAGTGGGGCGAAGCAAGGCAGTATCGTACGCGCACCTCATCTTCGCGATAGGCGCCGAACTGGTACCACAGGAAGCCCGCCAGTTCATTGCCACGCCAGGCTGCGAGGCTGTGTCCTCCCTGGCGGAAACGTTCTGCCACGACATCGCGCGACCGTGGGTAACCCCAAGGAAATTCGCCCAGTACCGACAGCGGGCGGACTTCGATTGCGCGGCCCCATCCAATTCGCGCGGGGCTCGCAGCTACTCGCTGCGCGACAAAGTAATAGCGATGGATTCGTAATGGGGTTCTTCGCAACAGGCGCGCCGCGCAATAGAGCAGGGCGTTAAACCAGCCCAGTTCCGTGATGCTTGTGTGGAAGCGATTGTTCATCACTTCATTTAACCTCGCACCAGGCCTCCCTTCCTTGTGGCGAGTCAACGTTGCAGTTGACCAGGGGAGTCCGGTGTCCCACATTGGTCGCTGGTGTCGATGAAGTCGCGAGGTGTTGTTGCACCACCGTGCGGGTGACCATGATGGCAACCATGAGGTAGTACGGAACGTCCCAGTACAGCAGGCTAAGAAACGCACCACCGACAGCGAAGCCGATCATGCTGGCCTGGATCATCGCTGCCAGTGAAGTGGCCCATTGCAGGTCCGCGTGGCCCCGGCCGTGCCGCACGATCCAGGCCGCGTAGCGCCACGTCAGGAACCCCAGCATCAGATATAACGCAAGACCGATGAATCCATGCTCGCCCAATACCTGGAAGTAAATGCTGTGCGCGGCATGAACTCCCGATGGGTCAGGTGCGTACATCGCGAACGTGACCGGTTCGTACATCGAGAAACCTCCCCCGAAGACGCGGTCGCAGGCGAGATTGAACGCCATGTGCCACGCGTTGATGCGACCCATGGCGGAACCATCTGACTGGTATTCAGCGATCGTGTCCATCCGGGCGCCCCACTGTTCGGGCATGAACAGCAGTGCGAGAGGTACGAGGAGCACCAGCAGGGCGGCACCAGCCATCTTGTGCCGGCTCTTCTTCCACATGAAGATGAGCATCGCGACAATCGCGAGGACACCGCCGCGAGAATAGCTGCCCAACGCCGCGAGCGCGCATAACCCCATCGATAGCAGCATCAGATGACGCATCCACCGCTTCGGCAGCTCTTGCATCAGGTAGTACATCAGCGGAATGGTCATGATCAGCGCCAGCGCCAGCGCGTTGTTATCGCCGATGAATGTGCCGAGCGGCCCCCAAACCCGCTGATTTCCGCCGCTGCGGGCCGTGAAGATGCCGCCCTTTACGCCGTAGTAGCCGAGTGAAATCACCAGCACCCAGATCAGATGGCGAACATGTTCACGCTTCCTGATAACCATCATCACCACAAAGGTCATCAGCATAATCTTCATCACTTTGTTCCATTGTCCCCACGCGGCATTGGGGATAATTGCAAAGAGAGTCGTGACATTCATCCAGATGACAAAAACGATCAGTGTTACGGTGATCGGCGTTATCGGTAGCGAGTTTTTCTGCCGCGACTTGAGCAAGCTGAGGATGGTAACGCCCGCGATCAGCTGCGCAAACGGGAAAGTGGTGGCGAATCCCCAACCCTGCGTATGGGGATTCATTACGCTGATCCAAACCCACATCAGGCCACCGATGACGGGTCGTTGCAGCGCAAAGGGGAGGCCACCCAGGACCAGCAAGGTAACGAAGATGTCGCGCATGGCTTCCTTCTTGACGAGGCTCAACGATATTAAAAGGCCCGCCAGTACACTGGTCCAGCCCGGCAGTCCATCATACGTCGCAGGAGGAGCGCCCTTGTTGACCGTTCTCATGGCAACCTTCAACGGCGTCGCCACGCTGCCCAAGGTTCTCGAAGCATATTGCAGGCTGATCGCACCGCCCACCGGCTGGCGTATTGTCATCGCGGACAATGGCAGCACCGATGGCACACGCTCGCTCATTGAGCACTACGCGGACAGGCTGCCGCTCCGATACGTTTGCGAGCCACGACGCGGCAAAAACGTCGCGCTCAACTGCGCTCTCGGGCTGGCATTAGACAGCACCGACGGCGATGGCCTGTTCGTATTTACCGACGATGACGCAACGCCAGAGCCGGCTTGGCTGCAACGGCTGGCAGAGGCCGCCCGGATACAGCAGGATTTCGATATCTTCGCAGGCGTCATTGAGGCCGACTGGGCAGTTCCTGTGCCCACTTGGCTTGAACGCCTGGTACCGCTTGGCGTGACGTTCGGGATCACGCCGCCGGAGACCCCGGAGGGACCAATTTTTCCAGGCATGGTGTGGGGCGCCAACATGGCCATCCGCAGCCAGCTTTTCGAAAATGGTCTGCGCTTCGACGAATCGATCGGTCCTGCTGCCGGCGCCTATGCGATGGGGAGCGAAACGCAGTTGACGCGCCGGCTCGGCGATGCCGGACATCGCGCCTGGTTCTGCCAAGGCGCACGTGTGGCACATCACATTCGCCCGCACCAGATGACGGTTGCGTGGATACTCGAACGAGCCAGGCGCTTTGGCCGTGGCAAGTATCGCCAGGAGTGTCCCGGACGGTTCCCCGAATGGTTCGGCGTGCCGCGCTGGATGTACAGCCGGTACGCGGCCGAATTGCTTGCATTGGTGATCGCATGGGTGCGACGTGATGCGGACTGCACGTTCCTGCGCCGTTGGGAACTGGCATACCTGCGCGGTTATGCGCACGAGGCTTGGTGCGGCATTGCGTCGCCGAGCCGGGGAAGGGTTTTAATCACCAGCTTTTCTGGCGAACTCGGCGGCATGGAACTGCGCATGGCGCAAGAAGCGCAGTTCCTGCGTGCGGGGGGATTCGATTGCGTACTGGGGATTCGACCATTTCCGCGCAGCGGCATCTGGGCGGATGATTTACGCGAGCGACGCTTGCCGGTAACGCGTTTCGCACCGCCGCCTGTACTGGAACAATGGCAGTGGCGACGCTTGAACAAAATCCGTGCACAGCTAGGAAGCACGCGCGCATTGCGCCGTCTCCAGGCTGACCTCGTGCATGTCGCGTTCTGCTGGAATACTTATGGCGCCACCGCGTTGTGGCTCGCGGGCCGTTGTGGGCTGCCTGCCGTCATCAGCGTCCACAATACTTTTCCCCCATGCGAGTTCGGACGCTGGCATCACCCACTCCTGCGTGAGGCTTTTTCGGCCGTTCGCGGCATCTATGGTGCGACGGAGTCGGCCTTGCAGCACTTTCTTGCTTTATACCGGCCATATCTGCGCGAGGACATTCGCCTTGCAGTAATACCGAACTGTGTCGACACCAAACGCTTTTGCCCGTCCGCGGAGTTGCGCGCCGCCGCGCGTCAGCAGTGGGGGATGCCGGCCGATGCATTGGTGATCGGAGCTGTTGCGCGTTTGTCTCCGCAAAAACGTCCAGAGGCGCTGGTGGCATTGTTGCACACGCTGCGCGCCGATTTTTCGACGCTCTACCTCGTACTGGCGGGTACCGGCCCATTGGAAGAGGATGTCCGCAAGATTGCCGTCTCGCTTGGCGTGGAGCGGTTCGTGGTCTTTACCGGCTACCAGGATCACATTGAAAAGCTCATGCCTGCTCTGGACGTCCACTTGTTACTGAGTCGGCGCGAAGGTTTTGGCATTGCCACGATCGAAGCGATGGCATGTGGTGTTCCGGCCGTTGCCAGCGCCGTGCCCGGGAACACCGATGTCCTCTCAGGTTGCGCTGGCGGCCTGTTAGTGCCCCTTGATGACGATATTGCGGTGGCTCGAACGGTGGCGGATCTGTTAGCGGATCCTGCCAGGCGAACACGCATGGGTGAACTTGGCAGGGCGGATGCGCTCCGGCGGTTCAGCATGGAAAGGGTTCAGAGGTTGGTGCAGGAGTTTTATGACGGGTTGCTGTAGCATGGCCTCGGCGCGACATTCACTCCTCGTGTCATTTGGCGAACGATATACGCTCTTGCTGATCGGTGTCGCTGGGACGATGGTCATTGCGCGGATACTGCCGCCGTCCGAAATCGGAATCTTTTCAATCGGTGCAGTCCTGGTCGGGCTTGCACAGGTACTGCGCGATTTTGGAGTCGGGCAGTATGTGATTGCCTCGAAGACGCTAACGTCGGAGCAGTTGCGCGCCGCACTAGGAGTTGCTGTTGGCACGGCCTGGACGCTTGCGGTTCTTGTGTGGTTGATCAGTGGACCCATGGCGGATTTCTACGACCAGCCACGCCTGCGGGACGTCATGCGCCTGCTGGCTCTGAACTTCCTGCTGGTACCGTTTACCGCGCTTACGCTGTCTTATTTGCGCCGTCAGCTGCGCGCATCAGCGATCTACCTCATCAATACCGTTCACAGCCTCGCGCAACTTGTCAGCACTATCTGGTTGGCCACACAAGGCTACGGGTGCCTCAGCCTCGCATGGGGGACCGTGGCTGCGGCGATAGCCGCGCTATTGGTCAGCCTGCCGCTGCGCCCAGTCGAGCTTCCGTGGATACCGCGACTGCGAGGCACCCGCGCAGTGCTTGGCTTTGGCTTGTACGCGACAGGGGGCAACCTCGTCGACGAAGCTGGTGTTGCAGCCCCCGATTTGATCATAGGCAAACTGCTGGACGCCGAGGCCGTTGCCACATTCGGCAAGGCGCAGGCTTTGCTGAACCTGTTCAGCCAAGCCGTTACCAGTGCGGTATCGCCGGTCATCCTGCCGATGTTTGCCGGCCAGGCTCGCGATGGTCGCGACTTCCGTGCCGCCTACCTGTTGACGGTCAGTTGCATGACCGCCGTGGCATGGCCATTCTTTGCATTGTTGGGAGCGCTAGCGCTGCCTGCCGTCAATTTTGTGTACGGCCAGCAATGGGATGCTGCCGCGCCGTTGATACGAATCATGTGTTGTTCGTCTGCGCTGTATAGCATGTTCATCATGGCTCGATATCTATTCATCGCAACTGGTCACGTGCGCGCGCAGGCTCGGCTAGATGCGGTTTCAGTCACGGTCCGGGTCCTTTTTTTGCTGCCAGCGGCCTTGTTTGGGCTGGAATACGTAGCGCTGGCGGTGGTCGCAGGTACCTTTTGCCGTAGTTGGCTGACATGGCGCAGCCTTTCCAAGTTGGCCTTGGTCGATGCTGCGGAGCTCTTGCGCACGGTAGGCCGGAGTGCTGCCTTGACCGCGCTGACGACGGTAGCACCGATCAGTGCTCTGGCGTTGATGGAATCGGGTCTACCCCAACTGATGGTCGCATCCATGTGTGCGCTACTTCTGTGGGTCGCGGGAGTAATGGCGTTGCGGCATCCGCTTGCGGATGAACTCGAACTTGCATGGCGCAAAATCTTGCGTCGTAATGCTGTCTAAGAAGGAGTGCGTGGTGATGCGCATAGGCATATTGTCTTACCCGATGCTGTTCCAGCGCGACGGCGGTCTACAGGTTCAAGTCCGTGAAACCATTGCGGCCTTGAACAGGCTTGGCGAGGATCCATCCCATCCATTGCAGGCACAGTTAGTCGACCCAAATCGGGAAAGGCTTGATTCATTCGACCTGATACATGTTTTTTCAGCAATAAATGGCAATTATCGCGTGGTTGAAGCCGCTACTGAAATGGGCGTTCCGGTGGTACTGTCCCCGCTGCTCTCGCCAGGTTGGAATCGTGCCGCTGGTTTCCGGGCGCGTATAGCCGACCGCCTTGCTGGCCGACTGACTGCTTGGAACGTCCAGACCAGCTATGCGCAGACGAAGCGCGCACTGCAACTGGCTAAGCTCGTCATCGCTCTCGGTGAGGCGGAACGCGAAGCGATCACCTCGGCGTTTCTGCTGGATCCCGCGAAGATTCGCGTATTTCCAAACGGAATAAGCCGGTACTTCTTTACAGCGTGTCCAGAGCTGTTTCGTCACCGGACCGGCATTACGGGACCCTTCGTGCTAATGGTTGGCTCAGTTAACCCATACAAGAACCAGCTGGGTCTTGTCCAAGCGCTCGCTGACCTGAAGCTACCAGTTGTACTGATCGGGCGAGTGGCTCGGCAGGATCAGGTCTACCTCGATACTGTTCTGCGCTCACCCTGGGTGCGCTGGCTAGGGGCTTTGAATCACGACGATCCGCTCCTCGCCAGCGCGTACCGTGCGGCAGCGGTAGTTGCCCTGCCCAGCCATGGTGAAGTGTTCCCGCTGGCAGTACTGGAATCGCTGGCGGCAGGAACACCGGTGGTGATGACTGACGAGAATGCGCTTGATTTGCCGGAATGCGCGTTTGCACTTCGCAAGGCTCGCTGGTACGACGGTGCCGCTCAGCGCACTGCAATCCATGAATTCATCCATTATCCGCCCGAGCGCGACGCTGTACGGGCACTCGTAAAGCAGTATACATGGCAGCGCGTTGCGGCCGAAATCGCCCGCTGCTACGTCGAACTTGCAGCAAGTTTGTCGGCCGAAAAGTGCGAGACAGTCGAAAGACACATCGTAGCGCCGACCGATCAGAAGTTGACTCCTGTGCAGTCCGAGCCTGAACGTGCTGCTTCATGATGTGCTAGCGTCCGGCCGAGCGCGCGCAATCCCAGTTGCTCGAATCTGTTCGAAGTCGATGAAAGGTGAGCGCCCGTTTATTTGGTCCCGTAGTGCATATCCGTCAGATATCCCGCTTCGATATCGAACTTGACGAGAAACCCGGGCAAACTAATTATATTTCTGGGTAGTGCCCTAGACCCGATAGTCGTCGTGGCTATTACTCGATGATCCAATACCTCCTCAAATCCGACATTCGTTTCCACTAGCGGTGCCGGTCCTACGCGAGCATAAGCGTGTGCCCATGTCGACAGGCAAGACCTTCGTGCTCGAGCGTGCGCTGCTTCTCCACCCGACGCGGATTAATCCTTCTGGTGGCGTTTGGCAGGCACCAGAACTACCGGCGTCGTATGCTGATCATCGCTAATCGGTTATCTCTCGCCCGACGATTGGGTCGACGGTTTGGGCATATGTGAGCACTGAACGTGATAGCGGGGCGGTTCACCCTGGATCGCCATATCCGACGCCAGTCTGAAAACCGGCCCGTAATCCCTACCTCTGACTCCGATATCATCTCGATAATCGATTCGACGAGGAATCTTGCACCGTCGACCTTCATCAGTGGTTTCCATTAGGGCCACGTTAGCACCCCTGCCCGCTGGCGCAAAGGGTGACTGAACGGCATTGCCAAGCGTATATCTGAGCTGGTTTTTGAGAATCTACGGGGCCACCAGCGCAATGATCGAAGAGGGGACGCGTTGACTCGCCTTCCTTGCCATCACGCAGCCGCGAGACGACACGAAAACTGAGCAGCAGGTAGCCTGGCATCAGCGATGTGCTGCCGGTGCTAGCTGAAGACTGCCTGGCTCGTCGTATAGCAAAACATTGGTTCAACGTGCGAAGGTTGGGCCATGACATCCGCTACGGCATCAACCTGGCTGACAGCGCTGAAACACTAATCAGGCTCCCACTGATTAAGCGAGCACTTTTCTGTCGAAAAGACGAAAGGACCAGATACGGTTCGCAAGAGGAACGGGCCGTTGCCGGCATTGAACTTACCGCGCACGAAGGGGTTTCCAGGGCCATCTTGCAGATCAAGAAACGGAGGCGCCCCGTATATTTACGCTGAATATTCTCTCAGGTCGAAGACCAGTACGAGACATTTCCGCCACGCGCCAACCTTACGTCAGGCTGGCTATTGCGGAAGTTGGTGCCGCTCGCCTCATGCACGTGGCCGATAGCGCAAGATGGCAGCCCCCTTTTCGCAGGAGACTTGGCGTTGCTCGATTTCGGGATATTCGTTAGCCCAGCGGCGCAGGATTTGTTGTTCATCGTGCCGTCGCGCGTCGTCGAGAAAAACCGCCGCGCCAGGAGATAGAAACACGAACAATGCGGGGCCGGCTGGATAGCGGGCGCACGACCGTGTGGCCTGAGGGGGACCGCCAATGACCAGCATGTCTATTTCAACGCCTTGCGGTAAGCCGTCGGTTGCGTACCATGGCCACATGGCGCCGGCAAATTCGTGGGCAGTCAACGGCGCGTCGATGACTTCAGCCCAAGCTGTCAACCCGTGGCGTTCGAGCTGTCGACGGGTCTCGCGCGCGTAAGCCGGATCGTGCTCAAGGCTGTACACCTTGCCAACGCCATTGATCTGCATGCACCGCGCCAGCACCATCGTCCCGGTGCCGCTGCTGCACTCGACAACGACGTGAGGCGTGTCCGCCAATGCATGGCGAGTCAACTCGAGCAAGAAATCTGGCGACGCTGCCCAGCCCCGTGTGTCTGGCAGGCTACGAGACAGTCCCAGGTCGGTATACAATCCCTGTAACGCTTCCAACTGGCGAAACAGACAAGTGCTCTCTCTATGGGATTGGTCACGTGCATCATGCAACATCAAGTGGATCAGCCGAACTTTGTGTAAAGTATAAGCACACAGTAGCAAAGTTGCACCAATGAACAGCAGGGACGTTACCGGAAACATTTTATCCCTCGTTGTAATAGCCGTACAGGTCGCTACAAGCAAATGGCTGGGTTTTATTGTAGATGAGACTTACATGACGGCAGTTCTCAGTCTGGCGCAACGCCTCGCGAACCGAACTGTGTGTAGTGCGTTCAGCTTCTACAACGATAACCACTTGACCCATCTGTGATGCCAGCACGCCAGCTTCGGAAGTGAGTAGCAGGGGAGGAGAATCGAAGATCACAATACGGTCGGCGTAGCGGGTGGCAATATCGTCGAGGAGGCGGGTCATGCTCCTACTGGCCAGCAGTTCGGTGGCATTTTTGTTGCGTCGCCCTGCCGGAAGCAGGCTCAGAGCTGGTACGTTAGTCTTGAGAATGACATCTGAAAGATCCATTTCTTCATCGAGCAATACGTCCATCAGCCCCGGACGAGCCTCGAGGCCTAGGACATTAAGGAGTGCTGGCCGAGCGACGTCGGCATCCACCAGCAGTACGGTATTGTCGCGCTCCATCGCCATGCTCATTGCCAGGTTTATGGCGCAAAACGTCTTGCCCTCACCAGGCAGCGCGCTGGTGACGATGATTAAATTGCCATGATGTATTGATGGGCTGTCGATGCCGCGTGCGCTTCTTAGCAAAGGGCGTTTGATGATACGGAAATCTTCGGCGACACCGTTCCGGCCGCCCTCGTGCGTAATCATTCCCAATTGCTGGAGGCGTAACAGATTGATGTCCGCGAAACGGCCATCGGGATTGATGAGGAATGGTTCTGTTCGTTGAGCGGTGGTATCAGGAAGCATCGTCGTCTCCTCTAAGACTGAAGCATTGAAAGCGCAATGACGCCGCCATATGACGCGAACAGGCAGGCAACCCCGGCGCTAAAGCCTAACTGGCTCCGGCGGCGCTTCTTGCGTTCCGGGTCCGTCCAATTCATTGCCACCGCACCTAAAACACGTAGGCCTGTTGCTTCGCGCAATTCAGCAGGGCTCTGATAGGTAGGACGGATCTTGCTGATCAGTAATGCCACCGCGGCGCCAGCGAGTACGGCTACACCAAACACCACGCTATAAAGCAGCATCCTGTTGGGTCCAGTAGGACGTAGGGGCATCGTCGGCGGGTCGATGATTTTGAAGCTCAACATGTCGGTATTAGTGCTCAGGTCGCCTGACAGCTTGGCTGCTTCGCGCCGCTCGATCAGCTTCTCGTAATTGTCCTTATTGATCAGGTAATCACGATTTAACTGTGCGAGTTGCGATTCGACCTCCGGTACAGCCATGCTCTGCTCGACCAGAGTTTCGTGTCGTTGCTGCATTTCAGCGACCCGTGCACGAATCGAAGCGACCCGTGCGTCCGCTTCGGCCAACGCGACCTTGAGTTGCTGCAGCAAAGGACTGTATCCCTTGCCGGGATCGGAAGGTGCAATGCGCGTCTTGGCTTCCTGAACCTTGCGTTCCTCGAGCAGCGTGATCAGGCGCCGGCTGGAAACGATATCGGGATGAGCCTCCGTGTACTGCAAAAGCAATGCATCCAACGATTTATTCAAGGCCGAGATGCGTCCATCCAGTTCAGGATTTTCAATAGACGCCGGGGTTAGATCGGTACCAAGGATTGGCTCATCGCCCTGAATCTGGGAATGGATGGCATTGCGGCCCTGCTCGGCCTCAACTAATTCGAGCTTGGCATTGTTCAAGGCATCGGTCGACATCAAGACTTGCGAACCATAGTCGACGCCTTGCCGCGGCAACAAGGCGTTGTTTTTCAACTTGAACTCTTTGACTGAGTTCTCGGCGGCGAGCAGCTTGTCTTCATATGCGCGAATCTGGTCGTCGATGAATTGCACGGCCTTGTCCGACTCGCCTTTTTTACCTTTTAACCCACCTTCGACGAATATCGTGAGCAATGACTGGACGACATCGCGTACCAGTCGCGGATCGCTGTTGCTATAGCTGATTGTATAAATGTCATACGTGCTGGTCCCGCCGATGCGGATCTTCTGCATGAGTTCGTCGACCTGCTTTTCGTGTTCACGTGCCGTGGTGGCCCTCACGTCGAGGTCTACCATGCGAATGACACGTTCCACATTCGGCCGGCTGAGAAGGGTTCGACTCATGATCGCGACCTGCTGAGCAACATTCGGCATCGATGTCATGCTCGACAGCAGTGGTTTCAGGATGCTTTGCGTATCGACAAAGACGCGTGCGGTTGTCTGATAGTCATCAGGCAGCAGGTAAACCTTGATCCAGCCGCCGGTCGCTACGAGCCAGGCCACGAGTACTGCGCTCCAGCGATACTTCCAGATTCCCTTCAGCGCGGACTGTAACTGGGCGATGATTTCTTCCATAACCGGTCTCTCCAACTGAACCTAGTCCGATCAATTATATGGCTGGGGTTGCAGGCTTGATCCCATACCTGCTGAGCACTTGCGGCCCGTCAAAAAAAAAGCGTACTGCCAGTGCAACTGGCGGTACGCGTAGCAATGATGACAAAATCAGCTCAGGACTTGCGACGGCGGCTGACCAGCGACATGCTGAGCAGGCCGCCCGCAATGATGGCCAGTGTTGCCGGTTCCGGCACCGCTTCCTGGGTTGCATCGGCAAAGGACGAGTGATTGATGGTGAGCTGGTAGGTCGTGCCGGCCGTCAGAATTTCGCTGGTGGCTTCGAAGAAGTCAGCATACGTATAGGTCGTTGTGCCAGGCAGGACTTCGGTACGGCTGACGTTCGAATCACCGTTGAGTGCGGTAGGGGAGAACGAAAGGACAGACTCTCCGCTGTCCAGATCGATAATCTGGATGCTCCAGGTCAGTCGTGCAGAGGCCGACGAAGATGCAGTGGTGCCGAGCGGAACATGTGCGACGGTGTATGCATCGGCGTCAAATGCCACCGTCATCGAATCGGCCTCGCCCAAGGCGAAAATGAATGAGCTCGTGGTACCGGTATTGCCGCTGCCCAGCGTTTGACCTGGTGCAGCCGAGGCAGCGGCACGGGTACTTGCATTCGCACCGCCCGGTTCGATCGCCGAACCAGTCAAGGACGTGTCCCCGTAACCGAACGTGTTGAAGGGAATGGGCGGAACCGGGCCCGGAGCAAAGCGAGGCGCAAAGGGGATTGCAGGGCAAACCCCTGCGCATGCCGGGCCATTGAAACTGACCACAGTTTCCGGAACATAGCCAATGGCCGTCCCCGTTGCAGTGCGGCTATTGTTCACGACAAGCGTCGAAAAGTCGCTAGCCGCGAACTGAGTGCCGCCGGAGTTCAGAAAGCGCAAATTATTGATGTTCAGTATTGAATCTGCATAGGCATGTGCCTGGGCACTGCCTGCGGCGCTGAATGCGAGCGTTACGGCTGCGGCCGTGACCAGAAAACCTTTCCTGATGATGTTCATGGCGTACTACTCCTCGATATGTGGTTACGGCCAGAGGATCTGTGCCGACGAGCCACTACTCAGCAGCATTCGTGCCACTTGCAGTTGGGTATGCAGAATCAAGACCTTACAAAAATGCAGCACTACGATGGCTTGGACTTGCAAAAAAGTCCGACGCTTTGTGGAACTCGGTGCCCGAGCAGCGGTCTGAAGTGCGTAGACCTTCAAGACCACAGGAGCAGACGTGCAACACGACGACACCATCATTTCCTTCGAAGCCGCCGCAAAACTGCGTGACCTGGTGATCCGCGAGCAGGAGACGGGGATAGCACATACTCACCCGATCGATATGCAGGTTTTCCACATTCGAATGGCGAGCACGGCTGGCGGACGAGAAGCGGCAGGGCTGCTATTACGCAAAATGTACGGTTGGCGTGGATATGACGTGGATGCCGACAGCGAACATGCTCCCAATCGAATTACCCTGTACGCTGAAACCGAGGGAACCACCGTGGGGACCATGTCGTTGTGTCTGGATGATCCGGGAATCGGCCTTCCCGCCGACGAAAACTTCCGCGACAAGCTTGATGAGCTCAGGGTTCAGGAACGGCTCCTGTGCGAACCTTCCCGGCTTGCCATCGACAAGAATGTGACGAAACGCGTGTTTGCATCGTTGATCCACATTTCATATATCTACGCGTATAACATTCACCGTTACACCGACTATGTGATCGAAGTCAACCCGCGCCATGTGATGTTCTATAAGCGGATGCTGGGCTTCCGCGAGTTTGGCGGCGAACGGCCCTGCACCAGGGTGGGCGCGCCGGCGGTGCTGCTGCGCCTCGATCTGGAATACATGGGGGAACAGATCCGTGCCTTTGCCGGACAGATGGAACAGGCGTCGGGAGAGCGTTCCTTCTATCCCTATTTTTTTCCGCTGAAAGACGAGCCCGGCATCACTACACGCCTGAAACAGGGACGCGACTGAGATGGGCTCTGCTGTAGAAGCCGTGGCGGCTTGGCGCCACCTGCTGGGGCAAGACCGCGTGCTGGACGATTCGCACACGCTTGATCGCTATGCCGCCAGTACATCATCCTGGAGCACTCGGCCACTCGCGGTACTGCGCCCGCTTGATACCGCCGAGGTGACGCAGGTAGTGCGCACCGCCACCCAACACCGGATACCGCTGTATCCGATCAGTGCTGGCAGAAACTGGGGATACGGTGATGCCTGTGCGCTCGCCGACGGCCACGCCATCGTTGACCTGTCGGGCATGAATCGAATCCTCGAGGTCGACGCGACACTGGCGTACGTGGTACTCGAGCCCGGCGTCACGCAGCAGCAACTGTCGGAATATCTGCTGCAGCACGACCTGCCGCTGTGGATGGATTGCACCGGCGCCGGTCCCGACACTAGCCTGATGGGTAACATCCTGGAACGAGGCTTCGGCCACTCGCCATATGGCAACCGGTTCCAGAATGTGGCCGGCATGGAACTCGTGCTGGCCGACGGCGATGTCGTGCGGACCGGGTTCGGACACTATCCCTCCTCGGTCAATCATCGCGTCTACCCCTATGGCGTGGGGCCCTACGTGGATGGGCTGTTCACTCAGTCGAACATGGGTATCGTCACCAGCCTGGGCTTGTGGCTGATGCCGAAGACCGAGGCCTTGAACCATTTTCTGTGCATGGTGCAGGAGCATGATGACATCGCTCCTGTCGTCGACGCGCTGCGGCCGTTGCGCCTCGACGGCACACTGCGCAGCATTCTGCACATCGGCAACGATCTGCGGGTGATCTCCGGCGGCACAACTTTTCCACGCGAATTGGCCGGTGGCAAGGTACCCCTGTCTGAACAAATGCGGCTGCAGCTGCGGACTGCAGCGGGCGTGGGCGCCTGGACGGTTTCCGGCGCGTTATACGGCAGCAAGGAGCAGGTCGCAGCAGCCCGGCGAGCGGTGCGGAGGGCGCTGGCGCCAACCAGGGCCGACATTCAATTCCTGGACGAACGCAAGCTCGACCTCGCCGCCTCCGCCGCTCGTCTTCTGGGCATCACCGGTACCGGGAAACGCCTGGCCGCCAAGGTGGCGCTGGGGCGTTCGCTGTTCGAAATGAACCGCGGAATTCCTAATGGTCGCTTCCTGGCGGGTGCCTATTGGCGGCGGCGCGGCGGCTTGCCGCCTGGTTTCCCCGCCGATGCCAATCCTGCGCTGGATCATTGCGGCATGCTGTGGGTATCGCCCGTGCTGCCGATGCGTGGCGAGGACCTGTTGCGTGTCCACATGTTGGCGGCACCGATCTTCCGCGCCCATGGCTTTGATTTGTTTGTCACGTTCAGCATGATCAACGAGCGTGCGCTGGGCGGGGTGTTGACCGTGGCCTACGATGCCGATGACCCAGCCGAGGTGGATCGAGCGCGTCTGTGCTATCGCCAGGTTTTTGACACGATGATGAAAGCCGGGTATATCCCGTATCGCGTCGGTCTGCAATCAATGGCGGACCTCGACAGCGGCGACGACGGCTATTGGCGCATGGTCGGCAGGATCAAGGCGGCGCTCGACCCTGCAAATGTGATTGCACCTGGCCGGTACTCGGCACGACAGCGGCCGAGTGGCTGATGCGCCCCCTGCTCAGCGCGACTGCAAGGAGCGAGCACGGGTACGCTTCACCCATGACCCTCAAACTTCAGGCACCAGCGCAATCAGCATCATCAGAAGGTAGCGCGTGCGATCGGGACCGCGCTACAGTTTTGCCATGAGTGCGCGCACCTCGGCCTGGCGCTTGAAGTCGGGTGCCGCGAGCAAATGTTCGCACTGTTCCCTGGCACCTTTGCGGTCGCCCGACATGAATAGCGCCTGCGCAAAACGGAGCCGGATGTCGTATACCGCTGGCGCCTGCTCAGTTGCCGATTTCAACAGCGGCACGGCTCGCGCCGCGTCGCCTCTGTCGAGCAGGATCGCCGCCAACGTGTCCGCGATGGCGGGGCTTTTCGGTGCGAGTTTGTAGGCTCGTTCGGCATAGCCGAGTGCTCGGTCATCCTTCAACTGCAGCAATGACCATGCGTAATCGTTCAGCATGGGCGGGTTATCTGGAACGCTGCGCAAGATCTGCTCGTACTGCTGGCCGGCAGCTTTGTGATCGCCTTCGCTCATCAGCGTACTGGCGTAGTAAGTGCGAGTCTGCACGTCAGCCGGGTGCTTCTCCAGCCACTTCCGCACTTGCACCACCGCTTCGTTCGCCTTCCCGGCCACAACAAGGGCGCCGTGCAGCGCGATCACGATGGGACCTGATGGGGCAACTTCAAACGCCCGCTGATAACGTTGTGCAGCGTCGCCTGGCTTTCGCTGGGCCATCAGTACGTCGCCTTCCAGCTTGAAGCCGAGCGGCCAGTCCGGATGTCGTGCCTGCAAAGACTTTGCAACTGCGAGCGCCTCGCTGAACGCCTTTCTCTCGACCAGCAGGGCGTGTTGCAAGACTGCCGCTTCGGCACTGTCGGGCTCTGCCTTGGCTGCCTTGCGCGCCGCCTGCAGTGCGTCAGCATAACGCTTGCTCGACAGGTGGATATTTGCAATCCGCATCTGCACAGCGGCCGATTTTGGCTGCAGCGTCGCGAGCCGTTCCCAGCTCTCCAGCGCGGCCTCATCCTGCCGGTTGAGCTCCTGAGCCTGGGCGAGCAGCGCAAGCGCATCCGGATCGGCTGTATCGGTGGCTTGCAGTTTCTGCGCCAGGGTCAGCGCTTTCTGCTTCTCGCCGGTCTGGATATAGAAACTTGCCAGTTGCTGCGCGGACGTCTTGTCGTTCGGATTCTCCTTTGCCGCCTGCTCGAGCCAGCGCGCCGCCTCGGCCGGCTTGCCAATCCGCGCCTCCAGCCTGGCAAGGGAGCTCATCAGCGCCACGTTCTTCGTGTCGCGAACAAGCGCCGCTTCATATCGCTTGCGCGCGTCGTCAGGTTTCCTCGTCATGATGTCGAGGTTGGCCAGGTTGTCGAGCGCTGGCATATGCGCCGGATCCAGTGCCAGCGCCTTCACGAAGCCGGCCCGTGCACCGTCAATGTCGCTGTTTCCCAGAAGGACTCCAGCGCGCAGGTTCTGCAGCATTGCGCTGTCTCCCTTGGCAATCATGGCATCGACGACCTTCAACGCTTTGTCGAACTGCTTATCGCGGAGGTGGCCCAATACCAGTAGCGTGCCGGCACGCTCCGAGCCGCCGTTGCCCTCCGCGGCACGCTCGAGTTCGGTGATCGCCTTCGCGCTTTCGCCCAGGCGCAGTCGGCTGAGTCCGTGGCCAATCCGATAGTCGGCGCGTTCGGGAGCCAGCTCGCTTGCCTTTTCAAAGTAGGCGGCTGACTGCTTGAAGTTGTGGGCCTGCAGTTCCGCTTCGCCGGCAAGGGCCAGCAGGTCGGCGTCGTCCGGCGTGTCCTTCAGCACGGTGCGCATGATGTTGATGGCGTCCTCCCGTTTCCCACTGCGCAAAGCGACAGTCGCCAGCAACTTTGTTGCATATGGGTGATTGGGACTAGCCTGCAAGAACTGGGTCAGGTATTGCTCGGCGCGTGCATCGGACCCCATCAGGACCGAGACGGCACCAGCCAGCAAGATACTCGGCATATGTTCCGGTGCCACACGGAGGACTTGTTGAATCTGCTCCAACGCGGACTTGTAGCGCTTTTCGCGAAAGTCCAGCAAGGCCTGCGAATAGGGGATCATCAGGCTTTTCGGCTGCGCGTTGCGGGCCTGCTTGATTCGACTCCGGGCGTCATCGAGGCGATTCTCCTGGATGGCCAGATTCGCCAGGTCAAGGTGCGCTTGCACATTGTTCGGCTTGATTTCGAGGATGCGCTCGTAAGTCTTCCGGGCTGCCGCGGAATTCTTGTCGGCAAGCTGGAGATCCCCCCTCAAGCGCAGCGATTCGACGCTGTCGGGATTCTGCACGATGGCCTGCTCCACCAATTGTCTGGCTTCACTGGAGTTCTCGTTGATAAGCGCCAGTTTCGCCAGGCCGAGTGTGGCATCCGCATGGCCGGGTTTCACTTTGAGGGCGCGCTCGAGCATGGGCCGCGCTTCGTCCGGCCGGGCCAGGCCGAGTAATGCCTGCCCCCTCAGTGTCATGACATCTGCACTTTCTGGATCCTCGGGGAACTCATCGAGCAGGCGCTGGAACTGCCCTTGCGACATCAGCGCCTTCCCCAGCGCCGGCCGCACGAGGCCTGCTTGCGCCCCCAGTTCGCGGGCACGCCGCAACTCCTTCTCCGCAGATGCCATGTCGCCGGTATCGAGGTACATCTCGCCCAGCATCAGTCGCGCAGCCGAATGTTCAGGCTGTTGCTGGACGAGATTCTTGAGCTGGATGATGGCGGATCTTGGGTCGCCCTGGCTACTGAAACGGCGGGCATCGGCCAGCAGTTCATCCGCAGGCAGCGGCTTGGTGCAGGCGCCGAGCGCCAACAGCAGGGGCAGGGCGCTGATCGCTTTGAAAAAGGGTGTCGCGTTAAATCTGGTGCGGGGCAAGCGATTCGGCATGACGGTCTCCAATGCGGGCTGAAATGCCAGCGTAGGAAATCGTCGGGCAAGCTTGTTGATTGATATCAACAAATCCTGCTATTGCGAACAGTCTATTGCATTGCCGCGCTGGTGCGAGATGTACGTGCCGGCAATGTCACAGGGAGGCGCGTACCACTGCCGATCAGGCCACGCTGGGCTGCAACGACTACTGCATGCGTTCGCGCTGTTGCGTCGAGCTTGCTCATCAGTCCCTTCACGTGGGTCTTGACCGTGCCGACACCAATTCCCAGCTCGCGTGCGATCGATTTGTTGCAACACCCGCGCGCAAGGAGCAGTAGGACATCTGTTTCCCTTCCGGTCAGCGACTCGCGGCTCAGGCTGTCTGCGACGCAGCGTGTGACAGCCTCGGCCAGGTAGCGCATGCCTTGGCTAAGTTGCCGTACCGCACGTACCAGTTCATCCGGCGAGCACCCCTGCAGCAGATAGCCATGTACTCCACTGTCCATCGCGGTGCGTACTTGCCACTCCTTATCCAGCTGGGTCAGGATCAAGACGCGCGGTGAGACGCCGAAACGGTCCGGAGACAACTGCCGGGCCAGCATGATACCGCTATCGTAATCGGCAATGATGACGCGCGCATGTGCCTGACCCTGCGGTTGCCGGTCTTGCAGCGTCAGGTAAAACTCACCCTGCGCGGAAAGCACGGCGTGAATGCCGGCTGCCATGATGGCATCGGCATGCATGATGTGGACGGAAGGCTGATTGGCTTGCATGGTATTTCTCCTGTTCCGCAACAGCAGATGGCTGTTGCTTCTCATGCATTCATAATGAAACCGCAATGAGGAGAAGGCAAGTTAAGTGATGTTAAAGGCGTTAAATCCGGAGAATCACGCAGGCAGGTCATGCGCTCGCCAAAGTGCCATGGAGGAAACCAAACACCGCGGCGACGCTGCACGCCAGGGGCCGCTTCCTGGTAAAGACGGCGGCAATCAGCGCTATTTCACGCGCCCGGTAGCGGCAAGCCAGCGGGCCGCTTCCTCGCTGCCGCCTTGCGCCAACGATGCCAGGCGCAACACTGCTTTGGGATGCCGATGCTCGGCCGCTTGGGCGTAGAGCGGCCAAGCCTTGTCCGGCTCGCGGCCGCTTCCATTGCCATTTCCGGCACGGTGATACATCTCAGCAAGCTGGAATGCCGACTCGGCATCGCCAGCGCGCGCAGCTTCCTCAAACAGGCGCATCGCTTCGCCGCGGCGAGGTGTTTTATTCTGGTAAAGCATACCGAGCTCGCGTTTGGCCACAATGGAACCTTGCTCGGCCCATTCTCGCAGCCTGCGCTCCGCAGCAGCGCCGCCATGCGCGCCCAGCCGCTGCGCCACCGCTTCGATGACAGGCGCCGGCGGCATCGATCCTTCCTTTGCCTGGCAGGCAATCAAGGCGCCGACCATGACCAGCACTGAGGCTATCAACGCGCCGGACTTGTTGAATAATTCCATATTGTTCTTATTGCCTTATCGAGTCTGCACTGCGGAGTCTGCGCTGCAAGGCCTGCGCAAAGCCTGCGCTGCAGGGCTGCGCCGCAAGCGCATCTGCGCGGCAGTACAGCGGCCGCACCGCGCTGTCGAAGATGCAAATGATACCGATTGCTGTTGAGTTGGAGCGCACGCACGCGCACGAGGCAGGCTCCGTACGGCTAGCATCGCTCGGCAACCGGTCCGTCAGATCAGTCGAACTGTAACGTTTGCGATCTTAGCATGTTGACTTTGCGGAAAGGCCGGGGAGCACCAGCGTGCAGGGTAACAATTGTAACGAGACGTTAGTACGGTTCAGGCTGCATGAATCGCCCTGGCGCAACCCGCGAATGGAAGTAATACGGGCCGCGAGTGAAGAGCCTTCATATTCAGCCGCGCTGGGCTGCGCGGCCCGCGTGCTGGTCGAGCCAGCCGCCGGCGTGATCCATGACGAGCCGCAGTTCCGCTTCCGCGGCGGTGAACAACAGGGGAATCTCGATGACTCTTCCTTCGGCAAGCGCCAACTCGAGCGCAAGGCACGCGCCGACGAACCGGCTGGCGCCGAGTTCGCTGACATCGTGCCGCAGATTGTGCAGGATGCGTCGCGCTTCCATGAAACGTGCCTGCTGCACCGCTTCGCCCGCCAGATTCAGCGGCGCGATGCCGCTGCCGATGCACGCACGCACACGGTGCACCACCTTGGCCACGGCGCGCGCATCGCCGCCCATTCGATCGACAAGATCATCGACACAAAAGATCGTCTCGTCCGAAGCGCTTGCGTATGCCGTCATGAAACCTCCCGTTCATTGAATGTCCAGTAGCGGCCTGCGGGTATCTCCACAACCCGGAGACCGGCGCGTTCCGACGGAGGGAGTTGCCGGGCGATCAGTTGCCGCATGTCTTCCAGTGCGGATTGCCGTGCGGCATCGCGCGAAACGCGAATGAGGCTGGTGTCGACGGCGCTCGCGTCGATGGTTTCCACGCCGGACGTCACGACCAGTGTGTCGCCGCTATCGCCCGCGCGCGGATAGGGGCGCGTGCGCTGCGCCACTTGCAGGGCCTCGTCGCCCGACGAGGCGTACAGCGTTATCCTGCTGCCGGTCGCAGCCAAGGCGGGGGCGAGCTCACCGGCAAACGCCGACGCTTCGACGTCGGGCGCCGCCAGCATGATCTCGCACACTCTCGATGCCAGGTCGGGGCGGCCACCTGTCACGGCGGCGGCGGCGCGTGTCAACGCCCGGCTACCCATTCCGTGTCCCAGCAAGTACAGCCGCTCCACTGGCGTTTGCTGGAGCAGATCGGTCAGGAAAGCCGCCAGGCGTGGCAGTGTCCATTCCACGTTGGACTCGTCCACGGCATATCCGGACAGGCGGCCTTGCGAAGGCCAGCTGTAGAACAGTGGCACGCCGGTGAAGCGCAGGTCGCTGGCGATCTGTGCGGTGCGGCGCGCGGCATCCTCGAAACTCACGCGATACCCATGCACGAACAGCAGGGCGGTATTGCCGGCCCTGGCGATGCTTTCCGTTAAGTTGATGAAAAATGGCTGTGGCGGAGTGACTTCCGCTCGCAGCAGCAGCGCGTGACCATCCGGATCGGGCCTCGACAACTGCCTCAGCTCCGTTGGCAGCGCTGGTTCGTCCGCAAGGCCGCGCTCGATGCCGACTTCGCAACTGCCATAGCTGAGCTCACCCCGTGCTGCGCCAAACTGGCGTGCCGGATGCCGGTCGCCGGTTGGCTGGCGGTCGGTGGCAAAGAAAACCTGCAGCACCACACCCGGCTGATGCGCTGACGGCGCGCGCAATGCACGGCGCCGGTCCACTTCCTCGACGAGGTTGCGCGCGGCTGCGCGAAGATAGCGGTCGCCGGCAAGCCCGGCGGCGGCAAGCGCATCCGAGACGGCAAACTGGCGCGACAGCGAGCCGGGATCCTGCTCCAGATCGGTAATCGCTTCATCAACGCGCGGCGACTTGCCCGTCAGGCGAGATTTCAGCATCGTGTAAGCGGCATCGGTGCCCCCGCCGGCGATGGCGGCGGTCAATGCGGTAGTAATCACATCCATGCGGTCTGGCTCCGGGCTGTGGCATGACGTATCTCACCACAGGCCGCATTGCAAGTCCAGTCGGAAGTCAAGCGTGCCGCCCCACCCGCAGGTGGGGCATGCCGTTGCTATTGCCCCGGCAAGGCCGGCAGTTCGGCAATGATCCGTCCATACTCGCCGGTCGCGTCCGCAAGCGACGCGCGCTGGAATGTGACCTGCAACTCCAGCGCCTCCAGCCGGGCTGCTCCGGCCTGGCAACGCGCCAGGCGGGTTGTGACTTCCTGCTGGCGGTGCAAATTGGTGGCAACTGCCGCCAGCAGCGAACAAATGCTCGCCACGCCACACAGGATGCGCCAGCTTGGCGCATCCGGCCCAGCCGATCCCAGCGCGCGGGTCAGCTCCAGCCCGCCCAGTGCCGGTCCGGCCGTCAGCACCGTTGCCACGGCGCTGGCAAGCACGCTCAACAGCGTCAGCACATTGTCGCGGCGGCGCAATCGTTCCGCGGCCCGGCCTACCGCGAGCCGCCTGGCCTGGACGATGCCAAGGAATGCGGCGCGCTCTTCCTGCGAGGGAATCGCTTCCGGCCGCGGGTTCCCACCATGCTCCTGCTGCTCCTGCTGCTCGTGCATATGCCTCCCGCTGGCTGCTTCCACGCATCATTCAGCATAGTCCGACCAGCGGGCAAGTCCAGTGCTCGCTGCCACTGGTACGCTTGGCAGGCGATAGCGTGCACGCCGTCTCCGGACGTGATGCTAGGAGCCACCGAACTGCTGCGCCAGCGATTGCGGCACGGGAGGCGGCGGCCCTGGCGGCACCGCTTCCGGCAGGGGCATGCGCACCGGTTGATCGCCTGCGCTGGGCAGGGCCTGCCACTGCGGCGCCTCGATGCCTTCGAACACCTGCCGCAACTGCTTGCCCCAGGAGCCGCGCAGCATCTGGAAATAGGCGTTTTTCTCATCGATGGCGACAAAGCGCGTCACTGCCAGGCTGCCCGTCTCGTAGACCAGCAGGTCCAGCGGCAGGCCCACCGAGATGTTGGAGCGCAGCGTGGAGTCCATCGAGATCAGCGCGCACTTGACGGCGTCATCGAGCGATGACCTGGGTGTGACGACCCGGTCGATAATCGGCTTGCCATACTTTGCCTCGCCGATCTGAAAATAGGTATTCTCGTCGTGCGCCTCGATAAAGTTGCCGGCGGAATAGACCTGGAACAGCCGGCACGCTTCGCCGCGGACCTGCCCGCCGAAAATGATCGCCACGTTGAACTCGATATTGAACTGCGCCAGCGCCTGCGCTTCACGCTGGTGAATGGTACGCACCGCCTCACCGACGATGCGCGCCGCTTCGTACATGTTCGGCGCCGTCCAGATGGTAAAACCATTGATGCCGACAAAGTCGTGCAGCAATTGCAGAACCGACTGCGAGATCGACAGATTACCAGCGGTCATCAGCACCATCATGCGGTCGCCCGGGTTCTCGAACACATTCATCTTGCGGAACGTGCCGATCTGGTCGACACCGGCATTGGTGCGCGAGTCGGAAAGAAAGACCAGCCCCGCGTCGAGGCGCATCGCAACACAGTATGTCATGGGATGACTCTTAAGAAATCGTCGAAGGAAATCCTACTGCTGGACGATGCGGACGTCCACATCGAGCGCCTCCTCACCGCCACCGTGGCGCACGCCGCGCACCGGGGCGGCGGCTTCGTAGTCGCGGCCGACAGCGATGCGGCAGTAGGCATCCGTCATCAGCCGCGAATGGGTGACGTCGATGCTGACCCAGCCGTCGTAGCCGGGATCGCTGGCCCATGCGTCCACCCATGCATGGCTGGCGGCATGGCCGGTATCTTCCGGATCGACGTAGCCGGACACATAGCGTGCCGGAATGCCGTGCGCATGGCAGCACGCCAGGAAGATATGGGCATGGTCCTGGCATACGCCGCGCCCCAGCTGCAGGGAGACGTTGCCCGGCGTGGTCACTTCGGTCGCACCGCTTTGATACCGTACCGCACCAAAGATGTGCTCGGCCAGCTTCATCAGGTGGCGAGTACGGGCGCGGCCCTCCGGCAGGCAGGCGGCGGCCAGTTCCAGGATGCCCGGTGTCGGCGCCGTGAGCCTGGTCGGCACCGTGTAGATCAGTGGCGACAGCGAATCGTTGGCGGCGATCCGGCCTTGCCAGGGTGCGCTGGTCTCGACCACACCCTGGGCCACGATCGACAGCGCGCCATGGGCCTGGTCGAGCGTCAGCATATGCGACTGGTTGCCGTAGGCGTCCATATAGGCATTCAGGTGACCGGGTGCCAGCAGCTTCCAGTGCACCGCGTGCTGCTGCGGTTCGATGCGCGGCGTCAGGTGCAGTTGCTGGATCGTATAGGCCAGCGGCTCAGTGTATGTATAGCGGGTTTCATGGCGGATCGACAGTTGCATGGTGTCTCCTCAAGCGGCCAGTGGCACGAGGAAGTCGCGGCTCACGCGATTTCCCAGTTCATAAATGCGGTGCAGGAACCTGGTCAGGTAGTCGTGCAGGCCATCCTGCAGGATGTCTTCGATGCGGGCGAAGCGCAGTTCCGCATGCAGCTGGCCGGCCAGGCGCTCGGTTTCTCCGGACGTGGCATTGCGCACCTGGCGCAGGTTGTCCACCAGCGCTTCCATGCAGGCCAGCAGGGAACGCGGCATGTCGGCCCGCAGCATGAGCATCTCGGCCACGCGTTCCGGCGTGATCACGTCGCGGTACATCTTGCGGTAGGTTTCAAACCCGGAAACCGAGCGCAGCAGCGCCGCCCAGTAATAGAAATCGCGGCCCCGCTCGTCCCCGCCGCGGTGGTACTTGACGTCGAGGATCCGTGCCGTATTGTCGGCCCGCTCCAGGAACGTGCCGAGGCGGATGAAGTGCACCGCCTCATCCTGCAGCATCGTGCCGATCGTCACGCCGCGCGACAGGTGGGAGCGGTACTTGACCCACTCGAAGAACTGGACCGGATCGCGTTCGTGCAGCCGCTCGCGCAGCTTGGACTGCAGGTCCAGCCAGGTCTGGTTCTGCACTTCCCATACTTCCGTGGTCAGCGCGCCGCGTACCGCGCGGGCGTTTTCACGTGCGCCGTTCAGGCAGGCGGCAATCGATGACGGATTGGACGGGTCGCGCACCATGAAATCGATCACGTCGCGCGGCGACAGCGCGGCATGGTGGCTATCGTAAGCCTGCTGCAGTTCGGAAATGCCCAGCATCGCGCGCCATGCCAGTTGTGCATCGGCGTCCGACTGCGGCAACAGCGCGGTCTGCACGTTCACATCCAGCATGCGGGCGGTATTCTCTGCGCGCTCGGTATAGCGCGCCATCCAGTAGAGGTGGTCGGCGGTACGGCTCAGCATCGTGTTTCCTTCATCGTCAGTTTTCCAGTACCCAGGTATCTTTCGTGCCGCCACCTTGCGAGGAATTGACGACCAGCGAGCCTTCCTTCAGCGCGACGCGCGTCAAGCCACCAGGCACGATCGAGGTCGTCTTGCCGGACAGTACGAATGGACGCAGGTCGATATGGCGCGGCGCCACTCCCGCGGCGACGAACGTGGGGCAGTTCGACAGCGCCAGTGTCGGTTGCGCGATGTAGCCGTCCGGCCGGGCCAGCAGGCGGGCGCGGAAATCCTCGATTTGCGCCTTGGTCGAGGCGGGCCCGACCAGCATGCCGTAGCCGCCGGCGCCATGCACCTCCTTCACCACCAGGTCGGGCAGGTTCGCCAGCGTGTATTCGAGGTCTTTGCTTTTCCTGCACTGGTAGGTCGGTACGTTGTTCAGTACCGGCTCTTCGGACAGGTAAAAGCGGATCATGTCCGGCACGTAGGGATAAATCGACTTGTCGTCGGCCACGCCGGTGCCGATCGCATTGGCCAGCGTCACGCGCCCGGCACGATAGACCGACAGCAATCCAGGCACCCCCAGCGACGAGTCGGCGCGGAACGCCAGCGGGTCGAGGAAATCGTCGTCCAGCCGGCGATAGATCACGTCGACCCGGCGCGGGCCGCGGGTGGTGCGCATGTAGACGGCGTTGTCGCTGACGAACAGATCCTTGCCTTCGACCAGTTCGACGCCCATCTGCTGGGCCAGGAAGGCGTGTTCGAAATACGCCGAGTTGTACATCCCCGGCGTCATCACTACCACCGTCGGGTCCGCCGCACCAACCGGGGCAACCGATCGAAGGTTGTCCAGCAGCAGGTCGGGGTAATGGTCGACCGGTGCAACGCGGTGCCGCGCGAACAGTTCGGGGTACAGGCGCATCATCATCTTGCGGTCCTCGAGCATGTACGAGACGCCGGACGGCACCCGCAGATTATCCTCGAGTACGTAAAACTCGCCTGCGCCGGCGCGCACGATATCGACGCCGGCGATGTGCGCATAGATGTCGGACACCACACTGATGCCCTGCATTTCAGGCCGGTACTGGGCATTCCGATAGATTTGATCGGCCGGTACCACGCCGGCCCGGATGATGTGCTGATCGTGGTAGATGTCGTGGATAAACATGTTCAGCGCCTGCACCCGCTGCACCAGGCCGCGTTGCAGGTGTGCCCACTCGGCGGCTGGGATAATGCGGGGAATCGCGTCGAACGGTATCAGCCGCTCGGTGCCCGCATCGTCGCCGTACACGGCAAACGTGATGCCGACGCGGCGGAACGTCAGGTCCGCCTCGATTCGCTTGCGTTCGAGCGACTCGGGCGTTTGCTGGCCAAGCCAGCGGTCGAATTCCCGGTAATGGGGCCGGACGCCGTCCGGCGCCGTCATTTCATTGTAGAACTGCACGATGGTTTTCCTCCCGCGAATATGTAAGTTTATGCAATAGCTGTGCCAACCTCGTGCACGATTGGCATGGCGGTCCACAACCGTGAAAAACCTTTACAGTTGAGTTTCCTCAGTGCATCATTGCGTGCCGACCCAATCAATGTCCGGCGCCAGCATTTTCCTGACAACTCTCAGATTGGGTTCGCATGTCCTTCACCGTTTCGCGCCCGGCAACGCCCGGCTCCGCTTCCCGCTCTCCGCAGGCTGACGTTCGGCACGTGTGGGCCGGCGCGTTCGCGGTCGGCACGGGTAACGCGAAACTGACGGCGCTGCTGGGTTCATGTGTCGGCATCGGCATCCTGTGGCGCCGCAAGAAGCGCTGCGCCCTGGCGCACTGCCTGCTTGGCGAGGCGCCTGCCGGTGATGCCGGCATCGATGTCCGTTACGTCAGTAATGCCGTGCCTGCGCTGCTGCGCAGCCTGGGAGCGCGGCCGGCCGAGTATGGCGAACTCGAGGTCGTCGTGGCCGGCGGTGCCAGCCTGTTCGAGGGTGGGCAGTCGCCGATGCGCGTCGGCGAACGCAACATCATCGCCTTCGAACGTGCGATGGGCGCGTATGGCCTGCGCGTGGTCCACCAGTTCCTCGGCGGCAGCCACGGTTCGCGCATCACCCTCGACTGCGCAGCGCTGTCCTACGATACGCGCCGTCTCGCTACAGCTTGAGTGTGCGCGCGCACGGCGCGGCGCGGGCGGCGGTGGCAGGCTTCAGGTCCAGCACTTCGGAGGACCGCGATGAACAGTAGAGCATTCAGCAACAAGGCGGCACTGGCGCTGCTCGCGCTGGCGACCGGTGCCGCCGCGCAGCAGGGCGATGGCACCCGTGTGGCCATCGCCACCGCCGTCTGGAAGCCCGCCAAGGTCGAGGCGACGCCGCAGCGTATCGCCGCGCTCAAGGCACCAGCCGGGTTTACGGTGGCGCCATTCGCGACCGGGCTGAAGAATGCCCGTATCCTGGCGGTGGCGCCGAATGGCGACGTGTATGTCAGCCGCCGCGACCAGGGCGACGTGCTGCTGTTGCGCGATACGGACAGCGACGGCCGTGCCGACGGGGCGCCGGTCAAGGTCGCCAGTCGCGCCGGGGCGCATGGACTGGCCATTCGCGACAACCGGCTCTACCTGGCCACGGTCAAGGAAGTGTTCACGGCGGACATTCTGCGAGACGGCCGGCTGGGGGCTCTCGAGCTGATCATCGGCGATCTGCCCGATGCCGGTCAGCACGCGAATCGAACGCTGGCATTCGGGCCGGACGGCATGCTGTACATCACGGCCGGCTCCACCTGCAACGCCTGCAACGAAAGCAATCCGGAAAACGCGGCCGTGCTGCGTGCATCGCCGGACGGCAAGCAGCGCACCATCTTTGCCAGCGGCCTGCGCAATACAATCGGCATCGACTGGCACCCGCGTACCGGCGAGCTGTGGGGCTTCGACCATGGCATCGATTTTCTTGGCGACGACGAGCAGCAGGAAGAGCTGAACAAGCTCGAGATGGGCAAGCAGTACGGCTGGCCGCACGTCTATGGCAGCGGCAGCATTTATCCGCAAAGCACACCGCAGGGCGAGATCACGAAAGAACAGTGGAAAGAGCGCAGTGTACCCATGAACCTCGGCTATACCGCGCATGCGGCGCCGATGCAGATGGTGTTCTACCGCCATGGCGCTTTTCCGGCTGAATACGAGAACGATGCGTTCGCGACGATGCGCGGCTCGTGGAACCGCAGCACTGCCTCTGGCTATGAAATCGTGCGCGTGCGCTTTGCGGACGGCCAGCCGAAGTCGATCGAACCATTCGTCACCGGATTTCTCACCGATAGCGGCCGCACCCATATTGCCCGTCCGGTGGGCCTGGCTGTCGCAAGGGATGGGGCGCTGCTGATGGCCGACGATGCCAACGGGGTGATCTACCGGATCGCCTACGGTGGCGACGCAAAAGGCGCGGCCGCGGCTCCCGCGCCAGGGTCCGTGATGGAGCGGCAGGCCAACAGGGGTAACGGCGTGCCGCTGGCGAAGGACAGGCCGGAGGCCCGCAGCGCCGGCCGGATCGCGCTCAGCTCGGCGGCGTTTCGCGACGGTGCGTCGCTGGATAGGCGGTTTTCGGAATATGCGGATGGGGTATCGCCCCCGCTGGCATGGAGCGCGGTGCCGGGCGCCCGATCCTATGCGATCGTCGCGGAAGATCCCGATGCGAAACCGGTGGCGCCATTCGTGCACTGGCTGGCCTGGAACATTCCTGCCGGCGTGACGCAACTGCCGGAAGGCGTGCAGGAGCAGCCGCGCCTGACGGAGCCGGAAGGCGTGCTGCAGGGGCGCAATACCCGCGGCTCGATCGGCTATTACGGGCCGCGTCCGCCGGTCGGCGACACCGCCCACCGCTATCACTTCCAGGTATTTGCGCTCGACACAGTGCTCGACGTGCCGTTCGGCGCCGATCGCGACCAGCTGCTGGCTGCCATGCAGGGCCATGTGCTGGCGAAGGGCGCGCTGGTCGGCCGTTATGCCCAGAAAGAAAAACCGCCCAAGTGACTACAATGGCGCTTTGAGCTGATTGGAGGAACGATGAAAGCCATCGTCACAGGGCACAGCCGCGGACTGGGGGAGGGCATTGCCCGCGCGCTGCTGGCGCGCGGCGCGCAAGTGATGGGCATCGCGCGCCACGGTAATCCGGCGCTGGCCGGCGTGCGCGAGATTGTGCTCGACCTGGCCGATACGGCCGCATTGCAGGCTTGGCTGGAAGGCGGCGAACTGGCCGCCTTCCTCGACGGCGCCGACCGCGCACTGCTCGTCAACAATGCCGGTGTCGTGCAGCCGGTCGGCGCGCCCGGCGCGCAAGGCGCGACACGTCTGGCGCTGGCAGTGTCGGTGAACGTCACCGCCGCGCTGGTGCTGACCGACGCATTCGTGGCCGCCACGCGCGGCTGCCCCGACCGCCGCGTGGTGCACGTGTCCAGCGGTGCGGGCAGGGCGCCTTACAGCGGCTGGAGCAGCTATTGCGCGAGCAAGGCCGCGCTGGACATGCATGCGCGCGCGGTCGCCCTCGACGCGGTACCGGGCCTGGCGATTGCCAGCATTGCACCCGGCGTCATCGACACGGCGATGCAAGCGGAGATCCGTGCCACGCCGGAGCATGATTTCCCGGGTATCGGGCGTTTTATCGCACTCAAGCGCGATGGCGCCCTGGTCGAACCAGGCGCAGCTGGCGCGCAACTGGTCGAGTACGTCTCAAGCGCTCGCTTCGGCACGACGCCGCTAGCCGACTTGCGTGACCTGGGAATGTGACCCGCCATGTCACGGCATGCTGGCGGCCAGCCTGGTCACCAGTGCCAGATCGCCGCCGCCCGTGCCTGGCCAGGCGAACCGTGCGCCATCGATGGCCGCGCCGGTGAAATCGCCACGGCGGCATATGCTACGGGCAAAATCGGCACCACGGGCACGGGCCTGCTGAAGGCGAGCCCCGATCAGGCTGCAGAACGGGAAATGCGCATTGTCGAGCAGGGTGCCGGTCAGGTCGCAGGTGCCGAAATCGGCGCGCACGAAGCGGCCTCCCGACAGGTCGGCACCGGCCAGCCGCGCGCCATGGAAGTTGCAGTCGACTGCGCGGGCACCGCGCAGCAGTGCACCCTGCCAATCGGTGCCGGCGCCCGCCTGCAGCCCGTCGAGTTCTGCATGTTGCCACGTGCTGCCCGCCAGGGCGGCGCCACTGAGGGCGCAGCCGCGCAAGCGGGCCTGGCGGAAATCGGCATGGGGCAAGTGCGCCCTCAGCGCCAGCACCTTGTCCCAGCGCACGCCGCGCCAGCGACTGGCCTCGGCATGCGCGTCGAGCAGCACCATCGAGGTTGCCCGGCTGCGGTCCAGTACGGCATGGGAAAGCGTGATGCCGACGGCCACGAATTCATCGAGCAGCGCGTCGCTCAGGTCGACGCCGGGCCAGCAAGCATCGTTGGCCCTGACGCCGCGCAGCGAGACGCCGCACAGGCGCGCATGTTCGGCCCGGCTGCCATCGAGGCAGGCGCCGTCGAAGCGGGCGCCGGAGCAATCCGCGCCGTCCAGCAGAACGCCGGTGAGCAAGGCGTGGCGGAGCAATGTGCCGCGCAGGCTGGCTCCGCGCAGGTCGGCACGCTCCAGCACCGCGCCGGACAGATCGGCACCATCGAGCACCATGCCACGCAGGTCGGCACCCGACAGGTCGCGGCCCGCCATCGGCACGCCGGCTATCAGCAGTTCGCGCAACTGCGCAGGGGCGAGCGCCTGCGCCTGCGCAGGGTTGCGAATGGCAGGGCGGCGCAGTTTGCCCCACAGCGCTGACGTAAAGATGTTCATGACCGGTCTCCAGCGTCGGTACATGTCGTACCCAGGCCGATTATGGACCTGTCACCCCGCTCGATTCAGCCCCTGGCTCAGGCAGATGCAACAGTTTTGATAAAACGCAAACAATTCTGGGGAACTATGCAGCGCGAGGGCGTCAAAAGCTGCGTGCGTAGCTTGCCGAGTAGGTGCGGCCGCGGCCGGCGAAATAGGACAGCGGGTCCCGGAAATTCACGGATTGCGGGTAATAGCCGATGTACTGGCGATCTGCCAGGTTCTCGATGCCGATGCCGAACCGGCCCCAGGAAGTGTCCCAGGTGCCCGCCAGATCGGCCAGCGAATAACCCCGGAAGTGCTCCTCCAGGTTGATCGGGCCGGCCGTGCGGCCGATATTGATGTCGCGGTTCGCCAGGCGCGTTGCTTGCAGCCGCAATTGCGTGCGCGGCAGTGGCTGCCAGTTTGCGCCGAGTACCAGCTTGTCCGGGCCTTGCGAACGCGCGCCCAGTGCCAGGTCCATCGGTGCACCCGGAGCGGCTGCCGTCCTGCCCATCGTCCGGGCATAGCTGCCGAACGCCGATAGTGTCCCGGCGGGGCGGAACTCGGCGGAGACTTCCCAGCCGCGCACAGTGGTCGGCACGCGATCCAGCACGCCGAGGCCTTCGGTATTGATCCGCATCACGGTTCCCAGCTTTGAACGCGAGTCATAGAACGACGCGCCAGCGCTGCCGCGCACGCCGCGCCAGTTGACGCCGATTTCCTGGTTGCGGGTGATCACAGGCTGGAGTTCGAACAGCGTGTCGACGGACTGTCCGGGCCGGTTCACGCCGCGCAACACCACCCCAACGTCGGGCAGGCCGAAACCCTCGGACGACGACATGAAAGCCGACCATGCCGGGGCAAAGCGCCACACGGCACCGATGTTCTTGACCGCCTTGTCGAACGAGCGCCTGCCGCCGCCGACGTGGACGCCGCCATACGACCACAGCGTGGTGTATGCGCCGACGTCGAGGCTGGCCGACTCGCGGCGCACGCCACCGCGCACGGTGACCGGCCCGGCGTCGAATTCGAGCTGCGCGAACGGTGCGGTGGAGGTGAAATCGAGCGTCGGTACCCAGGTGCGGTTTGTCAGCGCCATGCGCTGGCCACTGCGGTCGCGCAGGCGATCGAGGCCAAGCGTCAGTTCAAGCCCTTTCGCCAGCAAGTCCGGGCGTGACCATGTGAGCTTGGCCCCGTGCTTGTCGGCGTTGATCTCCGACTGGTCGAACAGCCTGCCGACTGGCGCCAGCCGGGCATCCTGGAAGGTGATCGTGTTACTGCCTCCGTAAAGCGCCGTGAAATCCTGGCTGAATACCTGTGCAGTGAATGTACCGCCCAGCAGTGAATCGTGACGGTAATCGAGGCTGGCAGTGCGCACGTCGTTGCGTGCCGGGTTGCCGGGGGGGCGGCCGGGCGCCGACGAGGTAGGTATGCCCTGCACGAAATCGGCAGGGACGGTACGGTAGTCGAGCTCGCCGCGGAAATTGAAGCGGTTGACCGTCAGCTGCAGGCGCTGGTCGCCGAAGTCGCGTCCAACCTTTACGAACACATCGTGGCCGCCGGCGTCAAGTGTGTCGCCTTGCAGCGCATCGATGCCGATGCGCCGTCCCTGCCCGTCATAGGCCATGCCGCGCCGCTGCACGCTGGCATAGCCGAGCAGGTCGAACGCGCTGGATTTGTGGGTCACCGAAAAACCGGTCTTCCAGTCCAGGTTGTCATGGCGAAATCCGCTTGCCGCCCTGGCATGGACGGCAAACGTGGTGCCGGCCTGCCGCGGCGTCTTCGTGATGTAGTTGATGATGCCGCCCGTGGCGCCCATTCCCTGCACGGCGGAGGCGCCGGCAATCACTTCGATGCGCTCGATGATGGCGGTATCCGCGAAATATCCTTCGCGCATGCCGGCGCGCAAGGGGTTCGACTGGGGAACGCCGTCAAGAAGAATCAGCGGCATCCTTCCGCGAAATGACTCTCCGGTGGCGGAGATCTTTTGCCGGCTTGGCGCATACCCCGGGATATACGTGGCGAGCGCGGCGGACGGATCATCCGCCAGCAAGTACTGGGTCGCCAGCTCCCTCTGCGCAATGACGGAGACCGCACCGGGAATCCTGTCGACCGACTTCGCGTTGCGCGTCGCAGTGACGACCACTTCGGCGAGCGCCGCATCCTGGGCCCGCGCCGGCAAATGTCCCAGCGCAAACCAGGTGAGCGCCAGGGCATGCGGTATCGGGTGCGGTCGGACCATGCAGGGGGCTCCTGTTATTTTGTGTAGAGAAAACCTAAAATGATACCCGTTCCGAAATGCAACAGCAAATATCTAACTAATCTCGATAGTGTATCAAATGATCATTTTTTCGTTTCGATAACATTCGGCCGGCTCGCTCAGTCGACGCTGCTGTTGTGGCATCCCAGATGAACTGCGTGTGGATTGAAATGCTGTCGATAAAAATACATAATACGTTGTATTATTTACTGAGTCCCTAGCCATCATGGAACCATTATCTGTCGAGAACGGAACTGCGGCAAAAACTGCCGAAACTCTTTTACTGGGCGATGTCGAGGACTTGCGGGCGCGCTACACCAACACACAGGAGCTTTACCGCGAAGTATGCGGGCTCATGTTTTTCCGCTATGGCTTGACGCCAACCGCGAATCGCCTTTACCAGCTCGTACGCAAGGGCAGCATGTCGGCGCCCGCCGAAGCGCTGGCAAGGTTCTGGAGCCAGTTGCGCGAGCGCAGCCGGGTAACGGTCGAGGGGCCGGATATACCTGAAAGCCTGCGGACCGGCGCGGGTGAGTTGCTGGCGGCGTTGTGGCGGCAGGCCCAGGAGGCTGCCGGGGCCTCGCTTGCGGCGCTGCGCGAAGAGGCCGAGGCGCGCAGCGCCGCGGCGAGCCAGGCGGAAGAGGCGGCAAATGCGCGCGTTGCCGTGCTTGAAGGCGCACTATCCTCGGAGCAGGCGGCGATGTCCGTGGTCCGCAAGGAGGTTGCGGCGCTGCGCCACCAGCTTGCCGCCAGCGAAGCAATGGCCGGCAAGCTGCGGCAACGCATCGACGATGCGCGCAAGGAGCTTAACGAGCAACATGCCTGGTTCAAGACGGTGGAGCGCGACCATGCGGCTGCGCTCGACAAGCTCCGTGTGCAATGGTCGGCCGAGCGAGACTCGGCCGACAAGTTGCGCCAGCAGGCCGCACAGGAAGTGGAGCGCGAACGTGCCAGTGCCAACCGCTTGCATCAAGCGCTCGAGGCGGAGCGGGCGGCGGCGGCAGGTGCCGCCGAACGTCATCGTGCCGATTTGCACGAGGCGCAGTCGCGGACCACCGAGCTGTATCAGCGCATCGGCATGCTGGACGGCAGCGCAGCCGCCGTGCTCGCCGCGCGCGACCAGGCGAACGGCGAACTTGCGGCCGTGCGGCGCGAGCTGGCAGCCGCGCAGGCAGAAGCCGCGGCAGCGGCCGGCCGCGCCGCGGCACTGGAGAGTGCCCTGCGCCACGCTGCGGATCGCGCCACGCCGGGCAGGTCACGTAGCCGACCGCCGGCTGACTGAAGCATTTGAATCACCCACCAGCGCCCGGTACGGCGTCAGCGGCGGTTGTCGCATCCGGCGGGCTGGCGGGTGAACGGTAGCAGTCCAGACCGCGTCTCCCCGAAGCGGCATGAACATCCTGCAATTGAGCGAATTTCTCGCCGGGAAGCTGGACTTGCTCCAGCACCTTCAGCACTGCGCTGCCATCGGCTGTGTCCATTCACCTCCTGATAAACATGAAGTATCTCAACAGGAGGGCAGCGATGGTTCTGGTCGACCTATACCGATTCGAAGCAAATAGCGCCATGATGAATGGCAGGGTCAGGTGTGGTGCATTTGCTACAGATTACGCAATGCCGCACGGTAGGAGGGCATTGGCGGCGCCTTGGGCGGCAGTGGCAATTGATCGGCGCTTGATTATTGCTTGCGCGTTTGTGGCCGATTCGCGCAACGGGAAATGAAATTAAATCCTTTCAAATCAATAAACAAGCGTGCCGTGGTCCGGCTCCGGCGTGCTCAAGAACAACAAAAGTTGCAGCGCAGAAGTTTATCAAACTGTTATGCCATATCGATTATGGTATCGGATACCCTAAAAAAGTCATTGGATCGAGCTCGGTGACCTCCCTACTATTGGCTCGCAGCATCAAGTTGACAGTGGTAGCACACGTCTTTGACAAAAACTATAATGATCAGGAGATCTACGATGACAACGACTTCGTTCGGTCACACTCCCCCATCCCATCACATGAAAATGAAGCTGTCGGTCGCCGTGCTGGCTGCCGCCGGCATTCTCAGCAGTGCTTCCGTCTGGGCGCAGAACGCCCAGGCCGTCGCGGAAGCGCAGGCCACTTCCGCGCCGGTCGCGGTCGTTGTTACCGGTGTCCGCCGCGCCGCGCAAAGTGCGCAGACGATCAAGAAGAATTCCGATGAAGTGATCGATTCGATCGTCGCGGAAGAGGCCGGCAAGTTCCCGGACAAGAACGTGGCCGAGATCCTCGGCCGTGTTACCGGCGTGCAGGTGCGCCGCGGCGGCGGCGAGGCCACCGACGTGATCATCCGCGGCTTGCCGGGCTTGACCACGCTGCTGAACGGTCGCGAGGTCTACACCTCGACGGGGCGCAACCTGTACCTCGCCGACATCCCGACCACCATGCTCCAGCGCATCGACGTCTACAAGACACAGGGTGCGGAGATGGTCGAAGGCGGCACCGCCGGCGTGATCGACGTACGCACCGCACGGCCATTCGACTTCAAAGGCTTCTCGGCCAGCCTGACCGGCCGCGCGGAAAATCGCGACAAGGCCGACACCACCGATCCGCAGGTGTCGGGGATGATCTCGAACCGCTGGAAGAACGACCTGGGCGAATTCGGCGCGCTGTTGGGCGTGTCCTACCAGAAGGGCCACTACTTCGATGAAGTGACCTGGAATTCTCCGCCGGACAATACCGTCACCAACAATACCAGCAAGCCGAACTCGGCAGTGACCGGTCCGTACGACCTGGGCCACTCGAGCACGACGGGCGTGCGCGAGCGCTATGCCGCCAACTGGGCATTCCAGTACAAGCCTGTGCGCGGCGTGGAACTGTATGCGGAAGGCTGGTCGACCCGCATCGATCACGATCGGGAAAGTCAGTACTTCCTCGGTCAACTGGGCTGGGGGCCGACCACGCAATACACGGTATTCCCGGGTACCAACCAGGTCGACACGGTGACCTCGTCCAGCAGCCCGCAAGCGCTGAGCTCGAATCAGGCGCCCCGCGACGATTCGGAAACCCACCAGGGGGCGATCGGTGCCAAGTGGAACGTCACCCCGGATCTGCGCGTGACTACCGAGTTCGTGCGCACGACCAGCCGCTGGAAACAGGAATTTCCGATCATGGAGATGCTGGCGCATCCGACCACGATCACGGCGCAGACCTATGTCAATGGCGGCGCGCGGTTCGACTACCCCGGCTACAACATGCTGGACCCGAACAATTACACGCTGCATAACTTCATCGACAACTGGCAGGCCTCGGGCGGCCAGTCGAAGGACTGGCGCGCGGATGCCACGTACAACAATGGCGAGGAGAACTTCTTCCGCGAATTCAGCGTGGGCGTACGCCTGGCCAAGCGCAGTGCGCACTACCAGCACGAGAGCCTGAACTTCCTGCCGGCGGTTGCCGGCCTGCCTGCCGTCAGCTCGCTGCCCGGCCTGACCTGCCCATCGCAGCGCTTCTCGAACGACTACGGCATGAATCAATGGCTGGTCATCTGCGGCGACTACCAGCACCGCAACATCGACGCATGGCGCCAGATGTATGGCCGCAACGGCAAGACGGCGCCTGACCCGTATTCGCTGTACACCAACAACGAAGACACCAGCGCCCTGTACGGCAAGACCCGCTTCGGCTTCAACGCCGGATCGGTGCCGGTCGAAGGCACGTTGGGCGTGCGCGTGGTCAAGACCAAACTGGACGTGAACGGCTTCTCGAACATCGACAACCAGCCGGTTGCCGTGAACAAGAAATCGTCGGACACCGACGTGCTGCCGAACCTGACGGTCAAGGCCAACCTGACCGACACGCTGATCGGCCGATTCAATGCAGGCAAGACGATCCAGCGTCCGGCCTTCGGCGACTTCAACCCGGGCATTTCGCTGGGCGCGACGCCGGACGGTCTGGGCATCTACGGCGGCATCGGCGGCAATCCGGACCTGAAGCCTGTCACCGGCAAGAACGCCGACGTGGCGCTGGAATGGTACTTCGCGCCGACCGGCAGCCTGACCGCTACCGTGTTCAAGCACAAGTTCGAGAACTACATCATTCGCTCGGTAGCGATGGAAACGTTCGACGGCAAGCAGTACCGCATGGACCGTCCGCGCAACGTCAACGAAGGGCAGCTGGAAGGCATCGAGATCGGCTACCGCCAGTTCTACGACTTCCTGCCGGGCTGGCTGAGCGGTTTCGGGATGGAGGCGAACTACACGTACATGAAGGGGCACTTCATGGACAATGGCGTGGAAGCACCGTTCCAGGGCATGTCGAAGAACGCCTTCAACATCGTTGGCCTGTACGAACGCGGTCCATGGTCCAGCCGCCTGGCCTATAACTATCGCAGCCGGTTCGTCGACGCGTTCAACTACCGCGCAATCGCCGCGCCGATCGGCCCGATCGACCTGATCGTCGATCCGATCGAGACGGTGGATGCGTCGATCTCGTACAAGATCAACGAGAACATGGGCATCACGCTCGACGTTGAAAACCTGAACGATCGCAAGTACAACGACTACCACGGCATCGCCAGCAACCCACGCGACGTCCGCCGTTACGACCGCGTGATCGGCCTGACGCTGCGCTGGAAGCTGTAACCCGGCAGGTAGTGGTCTACCACGCCGCCCGCCAGGGTGGTTGACGAAGCGCGCTGCGCGGCCCCGGCCGGCAGCGCGCTTTTTTCTTCATGCGCCGCGCGCACACCTGCAAATTCCCGTAAATATCCGTGGCGTGGTGGTTGGCCTGCGGGGAAACGGCTGCTAAAATGCGAATAATTCTCATTAAAGTTCTCGTTCCCGATGCGTCCAGCGGCTTGTTGCGCAAGGAATGGAGCGCCTCCAACGAACCCGATACCGCCATGGCCGCACTGACCTCATCCCGTCTTCACATCGTCTCCCGCACGGCCGCCGCCGTGCTTGGCGGCTATGCCTTCACCTGGGGCGTGATCGCCTTCGCCACGGCGCTGCTGTTCGCCGCAGGCATGGAGTTCCACGATGCCGAGCACCTGTCCTATCTCATCGGGTTCCTGGTGTTCCTGGTTGCCTTCCTGCTGGCCTTTGCGGCCCGCAGCCTGCCGCGCGTCTGGCTGGTACTGGCCGGCGGCGGCGCGCTGCTGGCCAGCGCCGCGACGCTGCTGCAACAACAACTCGTTTGAACGGAGGCTGACCATGTTCCAGAATTTTCGCCTCACCATGGCCTGGCTGCACACGTGGTTCGGCCTGTTCCTCGGCTTCGTGCTGATGGTGGTGTTCTTCTTCGGCGCACTGTCGGTGTTCGACCGCGAGATCGACCGCTGGGCCATTCCCGCCACGCGTTTCGAGCCGCAGCCGATGCCATCCTTCGACAAGCTGCTGCGTCCCGTCTTCGAGGACATGCAGCCGCTCGAGGATGCCCGTGCCGCGATGCGCGACCAGGTCAACGGCCCTTTGCCGGAACGCTTCGAGACCGTGACCCGGCTGGGCGCCTATACCACGCACCGCGATCCCGTATTGGGTTTGTTCGTCGGCTACGAAGTACCGAATGCAAAGGAAAAGGAAACCACGATCTTCGCACTGCGCACCGTCGATCCCCGAAACGGCACGGCGCTGCCGGACGACCGGCTGAAGATCGGCAGCGGCTTTTTCTATCCGCTGCACTACAGCCTGACGGTCGAATGGAAGAGCCTGGGATATTGGATCGTCGGCTTTGCTGCCCTGATGATGCTGGTGGCACTGGTCACCGGCGTGATCATGCACCGCAAGCTGTTCCGCGAACTGTTCACGTTCCGGCCGAACAAAAGTACCCAGCGCAGCATGCTGGACCTGCACAACCTGACCGGCGTAGTAGCGCTGCCGTTCCATTTCTTCTTTGCCTTCACCGGCCTGGTGATCTTTGCCGGCATTTACTTCCCGGTCACCCACACGCAGCTCGAAGCACTGCATGAAAAGCACGAGCAGGTCGAGGCACTGGAAACCGGGCTGCCGCACGAACGCGCCGGTATTGCCGCGCCGCTGGCGCCGGTGGATGCCATGGTTGCCGAGGCACAGCGCCGCTGGGCCGCGAAGGGAATGGCGGGCGATGTCGGCTTCCTCGGCGTGCAGTTCCCGGGCGACGCCAATGGCTATGTGTCGATTTACCGTGCCGGCACCGACCGCATTGCGCTCACCGGAGAGGGGATCCATTTCAAGGCATCCACGGGTGAACTGCTGCGCGAGGATCCGCCGCCTACCGTGGTGGCCCGCATCAACGAATTCCTGACCGGCCTGCACCTGCAGCATTTCCGCCACTGGCTGCTGCGCTGGCTGTATGTGCTGGGCGGACTGGCTGGCTGCGCCTGTATCGCGACCGGTTTCCTGTTCTTCGTCGAAAAGCGCAAGCGCCAGCATGCCAAGCAGGGCAGTGCCGGTGCCCGCGTGGTCGATGCGCTGGCGGTGACCACCGTCACCGGCATGGTGATCGCGGCGCTTGGCATGCTGATCGCCAACCGCTTGTTGCCGGATGCCATGCCAGCCGGCTGGCCATGGCGCGGCGACATGGAGAAATACTGCTTCTGGGGCGTTTGGGGGCTGGCGATGGCGCACGCGGTATGGCGTACCGCGCCGGTCGCCGCGGGCCGCCTGGCGCCGGCCTGGCGCGAACAGTGCCTGGCAATCGCCGTGCTCGGCATCGTGGCGCCGGTGCTGAACTGGATTACCACGGGGGACCACCTTCTGCGCACCGTTGGCGCGGGTTACTGGCCGGTGGCGGGCGCCGACCTGTTCATGCTGGCGGGCGCCGGCCTGGCCTTCCTCGCGGCACGCCGGCTGCAGCGCCGCGCCGAGATGCCGGCCGCTGCGAAAACCGTGGCGATGGAGGCTGGCCATGCGTGATGCGCTGATCTTGCTGGCGGCACTCGTCGCGAGCGTCGCTGGAATGGGGTGGTTCGCATTGTCGATGGAAACGCATTGGCAACAGGCGCGGGGAGCGATGCCGCGGCCGGCGATGCTGGCCCGCCGGCTGCGCTGGCTTGGCGCAATGGCGCTTGCAACCGCTTTAGTGCTGTGTCTGCTGGCGGATTCCGCCTCGATCGCGGTGCTGGTGTGGCTGATGTCGCTCGCTGCCGGTGCGCTGGCGGTGGCATTTACATTGACCTGGCGCGCACCGTTGCTGGCCGCGCTGGTATTCTGGTCCGGCCGCTGACGGGCAACGTGCCCGGCCTGCGCCGGCAGGCCAGTCCGAAGATCGTCGAGCCGCCGCGATCAAGCGGCCAGTGACGCGCCCGCGAGCGGGACCAGGCGGGCCGTAGCGCCTTCCACCAATTGCGGCGCAAAGGTACGTTTTTCCGCCAGGTGATTGCCGTGTGATTCGATCATGGAGGTCAGCAGGTCGGCCGCCGCCAGCGCCATGTTATGCATCGGCTGGCGCAGCGTGGTGAGATTGCAGCTCAGCCAGCCGGTCGGTTCGACCGCGTCGAATCCGGCGACCGACATCGTGCCCGGCACGTCGATTCCCAGTTCATGGCGTGCCAGGTCGAGGCAGCCGAGCGCCATCACGTCGTTGCCGCAGATGACGGCGTCCGGCAGTCTGCCCAGGCGTTCGATGATGTCGCGCAGGCCCCGTGCGCCACTGGCGTAGTCGAACTGGCCCGCGACCACGACGGGTGGCGGCAGGCCCAACTCATGCAGCCGATCGCATGCACCTGTCCGCCGCTCCGTCGCGACCGTCGAGCCATCCGGCCCGGCCAGGATGCCGAACTGGCGATGCCCGGCAGAAGCCAGGCGCGTGGCGATCATGCGGCCGGCTTCGTACTGGTCGCACAGCACGCTGTTGACGGTACGGCCACGCAGGTTGCGGTTGAAGATCACCAGCGGCAGGCCGCGCCGTTCGAATTCCTGTACCTGTTCATCGCTGACACTGGCGGCGATGATCGCGCCATCCACCTGGTATTGCCAGATATCGCCGAGGATATGTTCCACTTCCGCTTCCTGCTGTATCGTGAAAAGCAGGACGCGCTTGCCGCGCCGGGTCAGTTGCTGGGACAGTTCGGCCAGTGCTTCCGGATAGTGCAGATTGGCCATATGGGACATCACCACGGCGACCATGTTGGAGCGCCGCGTGATCAGGCTGCGCGCGGCCGCGTTGGGGATGTAGTCGAGCCCGGCCGCGGCCTTCATCACACGCGCGTAGGTCGACGGCGACACGCTGGCACCGGGCTTGAAGCAGCGTGACACGGCCGATTGCGATACGCCGGCCACGAGCGCCACGTCGTAGGAGGTGACCCGCCGGTTTTCACGGACGACCGCGGCCCTGCATTCGGCTGCCCTGATGGCGGCCACGCTTTCTACCGGAGGTGGTGTCTTTGTTTTTCTCATCGTATCGTGTTGGCCCGTGGCGGCGCCGTTTCGGTTGAGGATAACGCATGAACTTACCTACTGGCAACTATTTCCGTACGGAAATCTCCGCATTGGCTCGCAACTGTCGCGCTACCGCTACCCGGCAATCATCATCGTTACCGCGATCACCGCCAGCAGCACGCCGGTTGCGCCGGCACGACGGCGCCAGCCATTGTGCAGCCGGTCGCGCGTGCGGCTGTGCCGGGAACTTCCGTGGCCGATGGCGGACTCTCCGGCCATCCTGGCCTCATCCTTTACCTTGTACCGTACCTGTCCAGAACCTCTGCTGTAGCCTGCCATATCGGTCTCCTGTCTTGTCGAATTTCCTAGCGTAACTATCTACGCGGTGCAGGATTTGATTCAGGTCAATCCAACTCTGGTAAAATTTTGCCCCTTTCAGATGAGGTAGCGATGGCAACAGCGTGCGGTGTCGACTTCGGCACGTCCAATTCCACGGTCGGGTGGGTAGAACCGGGCCGGCCCGTGATGTTGCCGCTCGAAGACGGCAAGGTCACGCTGCCATCGGTGGTGTTCTTCAACGCCGATGACGACGAGGTCACGTTCGGCCGTGCCGCGCTGGCCGATTACCTGGCCGGCTACGAAGGGCGCCTGATGCGCTCGCTGAAGAGCCTGCTGGGCACGCCGCTGATGGATGGGCAGACCGAAGTGGCTGGCCGGGCACTGTCGTTCCGCGAGCTGCTGGGCCAGTTCATCCGCGAATTGAAGCGTCGTGGCGAACATGCTGCCGGCCGCCATTTCGACGCCGCGGTACTTGGCCGGCCCGTGCATTTCGTCGACGACGATCCGGCCGCCGACCGGCTGGCCGAGGACACACTGGCCGACATAGCCCGCGCCGCCGGCTTCCGCGACCTGGCATTCCAGTACGAACCGATTGCCGCCGCGTTCGACTACGAATCGCAGATCGATCGTGAGGAACTGGTGCTGATCGCCGACATCGGCGGCGGGACTTCGGACTTTTCGCTGGTACGCCTGGCGCCGTCGCGGATGAGCAGGGCCGACCGCCGGGACGATATCCTGGCCAATGCCGGCGTGCATATCGGCGGCACCGATTTCGACAAATACCTGAGCCTGGCCGCCGTGATGCCTCAGCTTGGCCACGGTAGCGAGCTGAAGAACGGCAGCGCGGTACCGTCCAGCTATTACTTCAACCTGGCAACCTGGCATACGATCAACCAGGCCTACACCAGGAAGATGTCGACCCAGCTGGGCGAGCTGGTGCGTGACGCGCGCGAGCCGCAAAAACTGCGGCGGCTGCAAAACCTGATCGAGGACCGCGCCGGCCACTGGCTGGCGATGCGCGTCGAGGAAACCAAGATTGCCCTTTCGGATCAACCCCTGGTGCGGCTGGAGCTCGAGCGCCTGGCGCCGCCGCTCGCACTGGACGTCGAGAGGGAATGCTTCGTCGCCGCGATCGGCGCGCTGGTCGACACGGTGGGCGGTAGCGTCGAGCGCCTGCTGGCCGATGCCGGCGTCCGCAGGGAGCAGGTCGATACCGTCTTCTTTACTGGCGGTTCTTCCGGCGTGGCGGCATTGCGCGAGCGGATTGCCGCCGCGGTGCCGGCCGCGCGTTGTGTCGAGGGCGACCGCTTCGGCAGCATTGGCGCTGGCCTGGCGCTTGACGCCGTCCGGCAATTCGGCTGAGGAGAACACATGCTGACCAAATCGATCGTGATGCTGGACTTCGAGACCACTGGCCTGTCGCCGGACATGGGCGACCGCATTACCGAAGTGGCGGCGCTGCGCATCGCCGAGGGCGTGGTTGTCGAACGCTACGTTTCGCTCGTCAATTGCGGCGTGCGCATCCCGGCGTTCATCACAAGCCTGACGGGCATCACCCAGCAGATGGTGGATACGGCGCCGTCGGCGCACGAAGTCGTGCCGCGCCTGCTGGAATTCATCGGTGCCGACGCACTGGCCGCCCACAACGCCAGTTTCGACGAAAAATTCCTGCGCGCCGAAAGCATGCGCCTGGGCCTGGCACCTGCGCATGTGGGAACGGTGTGCTCGCTGAAACTGTCGCGGCGCGTGTATCCACAGCTGTACAGCTACAAGCTCGGCAACCTTGGCAGCCAGCTTGGCATTCCGTTCCGCGGTAGCGCCCACCGGGCCGAAGCCGATGCCGAGGTGGCGGCGGAGGTCTTGCTGCACATCGGCCGCCATCTTGCGTCAAGCTATGGCATCGCCGCCGTCGAGCCGACGCTGTTGATGTCCGTCAACAAGCTGGCCGCCGCCAAGGTCCCCGCCTTCCTGCGCAAGCAGTCCGCCACTCCGGGCTGAGCGGCCCGGCCGCTCTTCCTAGCCCGCGGCGCCGTACGGCGCCCCGTGCCGCGTCAACGTTTTCCACCGCGCCATTGACCATGGCAAACCGGTCGAGCGATTGACGCTTCTCAAAAGGTATGCGCAATCGTTTATTAAGCTTTATACAACATACCGACGCGCAGGATGGGGAGCTGGCATGAACAACCGTTACTCGAGCAAGGATGTCGATGTCTATGCATGGTTTCACGGGGCCTCGGAGAAGGGCGACGCATACGCGCAGTTCAACCTGGCATTGATGTACAAGCGCGGCAGGGGCGTCGGACGCGACGACGATGCCGCTTTCATCTGGATGCGCCTGTCGGCATTGCAAGGCATTGCCTTTGCCCAGAACCATCTTGGCGCCATGTACTACAACGGCGCCGGCACGAAGCCGGACGATACCGAAGCGGTGTTCTGGTTCCGCATGGCTGCGCGGCAGGGCGATGCCTCGGCGCAGCAGAACCTCGGCATGATGTATCGAAAGGGCCGCGGCGTTCCGCGCAGCGATGAAACGGCGCTCACCTGGTTCTGCCGTGCCGCCGAACAGGGCATCGCCAGCGCGCAGGCGCTGCTTGGCGAAGCCTATGCGCAAGGGCTCGGCACGCGGCGCAATTTCCAGCTCGCCCTGGCCTGGTTCCGCAAGTCCGCGCTGCAGGGCGACGCGACCGCGCAACTGAACCTCGGCCTGATGTACCGGCGCGGCCATGGCGTGCTGCAGAGCGACACGCAGGCGGTGGCCTGGTATCGCCAGGCTGCGGCGCAGGGCATGGCTGCCGCGCAGCGCCACCTGGGCGTCGCCTACGCCGAGGGCCGCGGCGTGCAGGTGGACCTGGAACGTGCCTGCTCCTGGCTGCGCCGCGCCGCCGAGCAGGGCGACGTCGATGCCCAGTTCAACCTGGGCGTGATGCTGTCGAACGGCTACGGCGCCCGCAAGGACGAAGCGCTGGCCTTCGACTGGTACCGCCGCGCCGCCAGCGCCGGTCACATGCTGGCGCAGTACAACCTGGGTGGCATGTATGCGCAGGGGCGAGGGGTCGGCCGCGATCCCGCCGAAGCGCTGGCCTGGTACCGCAAGGCAGCCGACCAGGGGGCGCCCAACGCGCAGTTCAATGTCGGCGTCATCTATGCAAATGGCCACGGCGTACCGAAGGACGAAGCCCGCGCCGTCGCCTGGTACCGGAATGCCGCCGAGCAGGGCGACGCCAGTGCGCAGAACAACCTCGGTGTCATGTACGCGAACGGGCAGGGCGTGCCGCAGGACGATGCCGAGGCGGTGCGCTGGTACCGCAATGCCGCCGAGCAGGGCCATCCGCTGGCCCAGTACAACCTGGGCGGCATGTATGCCGGCGGCCGCGGTGTCGAGCGCGATCCGGTCCTGTCGTACATGTGGATGTCGCTGGCGGCCGAGGCGGGCGATGCAACGGCGTGCAACAACCGTAAATTGATCGAACGCAAGCTGACGCGCGAGGAAATCGGCTCAGCGGAACGGATGACGCGGCGCTGGCGCGACGCCCACCGCGCCTGAGCCGGAACGGCCACCCTGCAGCCGGCGATTCAACGCGCCGGTATCTGCCGGCGGTCGAGAAACAGGCTGTTGCCGTGGATCTTCTTGGCCTGCTTTTTTGCTTCCGCGGCGCTGGTGGCGATCTGGTGATGCGAGTGAAACTGGTGTGGCGCCACCCGGATCGCTCCCACCGACAGGCTCATCAGTGGATGAAATACCTTTCGGCCTTGCCGGTCCTCGCCCAGGTAGCCGCCCCGTTCACGGTCATCGGCGCTGTAGAAGCCCGGTCCGCTGGTGGCGAACTCGGCCAGCATGGCACGACAGCGCGCTTCCCAATCCTCGCTCTGGAACAGGACCACGAAATCGTCGCCGCCGATGTGGCCGACGAAATCCCGGTCAGGGTCGCTGTGCCGGGCCAGGATGCTGCCCAGCAGGCCGATGACGTCGTCGCCGCGCCGGTAGCCGTACACGTCATTGAACGGCTTGAAGTAGTCGAGGTCGCAATAGCACACCCAGAACCGCGTACCGCTGTGCAGCAGGCGATCGATATGCTCGTTGACCGGCACGTTGCCGGGCAAGCCGGTCAGCGGGTTCGCGTAGCGCGCCGCATGGATCTGCAACTGCGTGATCTCGCGCATCAGGTCGTGGCCAGTGCCCATGCCGAGGTAGCGGCCGCCATCGGTGATGATGAAGCCGTTGAACAGGTGGTGCGCGTCCGAGGCGGCCATCCGGTACGACAGGTCTTGCAGGGTGGTGTCCTTGTCGGCGATCAGCGGCTTGGGGTCCATGAATTGCCGGCAAGACTTGCGACCGTACAGCTCGCGCTCGTAAGGACGGGCGAAATGATCGATCATTGCGAAGCGCGAAATCAGGCCCAGCGGTACACCGTCATCCACCACCGGGATGATCATCAGTTGCGGATCGGCTTCGAAGCGCAGGTACACATCGTTGTTGGTCGTTGCCGAGGGCACGGCCGGCACGCAATGCAGCAGCTTCAGGATGTTCACGGCAGTCTTCCCGGCACCGCGCTGCGGGTAGACTGCCACACCGGTGCGGGCGAGCGTGTCGATCACTTCGGCCGGCAGGGTACGCGCCGGGTTGGTCTGCGGGTAGCCCAGGTGGTAGCCTTGCGCGAACGCGACCCCGAGGTCGCGCAACACCATCAGCTCGGCGCTTTTCTCGATGCCCTCGGCAATCACCAGCGTATGCGACTTCTCCGCGATTTCCTGGATCGAGCGAACGAACTGCAGCTTGACCGGGTCGTGGTTGATGCCCTGGATGAAGTGCATGTCGATCTTCACGTAGTCGGGCCGCAGTTCAGACCATAGCCGCAGGCTGGAAAACCCTTCGCCCAGGTCGTCGATCGCGATCTCGAAGCCGCGCGCCCGGTAATGCAGCACCGCTTCACGCATCAGCTCATAGTCGTAGGTCGGCTGATTCTCTGTCAGCTCGATGATCACGCGGTCGGGGCGCAGGCCGAGTTCGCGGATGCAGCCGAGCGTTTCGCCATCGCCGGCGCCGCGGCGCGGCAGCAGGCATTCGGGACTCACGTTGAGAAACAGCTTTCCCGGCAACGCCAGTTCGGCGAAACGTTCCAGCACGATGCGGCGGCACAGGTATTCCACTTCCAGCGTCAAGCCATGCTCGCGCGCCGCCCCGAACAACTTCATCGGTGCATGCAGCGGGCTGTTCGAAGGGCCGCGGATCAAGCCCTCATAGCCGATGATCTCGCCTGTCTGCGTACGGATCACGGGCTGGAACAGCGCGGTAAGCCGCCGCCGCGCGAGGATGCCGAGCAGGTGCGTGCAGGCCGGATCGCCGGCATGGGCGCGCAGGTAGCTGACGTTGGCGGGCAGGAGATTGGCGTGCAGGCTGTCGGCGTGCAGGAGGTCGGCGGTCATGGTGGCGACAGGCGCAGCGTTGGCAGGCAATGAGGCGGAGGCGGGATTCACGTCGGTTCACAATAACAAGTCGCACGAATGGTATGAACAAATTGTGACCAGTTGATGAAACGACCGAATAAACTGCGTCGTTCGCGCCGGCAGAACCTTTCTTATTTTCCATGGTTGACGCTATGATCGAAAAGTTCGCTACGCCAAAGCGGGCTTCCACATCACAAGGATATTCATGCATCTGAAACGCGCCACCCTCGCTACCGTCGCTACTGTCTGTTCTGCCTTGCTGGCTGGCACCGCCGGCCAGGCCCAGGCTCAAACCTGCGCGGCCCGCACCGGCCAGCAGTCGCCCCTGGCCTATCCGGTCACCAAGAAAGTCGACCAGCGTGACGATTACCATGGCACCACGATCGCCGACCCGTACCGCTGGCTGGAAGATGCCAACAGCGCCGAGACCAAGCACTGGGTCGATGAACAGAACCGCCTGACGCAAGGCTTCCTGGGCCAGATTCCCGAGCGCGCGGCAATCCGCCAGCGTCTCACGCAATTGTGGAACTTCGAGCGGTACTCGGTGCCGTTCAAGGAAGGCGGCCGCTACTTCTACAGCCGCAACGACGGGCTGCAGAACCAGGCGGTGCTGTATACGTTGAAAACGCTGACCGACCAGCCGCGCGTGCTGCTCGACCCGAACAAGCTGTCTGCCGATGGCACGGTGGCGCTGGCCGGCACCGCCATCAGCCCGCAGGGCAGGCACCTGGCCTACAGTACCGCGGCATCGGGCTCGGACTGGAACGAGATCCGCGTGCGCGACATCGAGACCGGCAAGGACACCGCCGACCATATCAAGTGGGTGAAATTCTCCAACACAGCCTGGGCGCATGACGGTTCGGGCTTCTATTACAGCCGCTACGACGAACCGGCGGAAGGCGCCAAACTGGCCGGTGTCAACTACTTCCAGAAGCTGTACTTCCACAAACTGGGCACGCCGCAGGAGCGCGACGTCCTCGTCTACGACCGTCCGGACCAGAAGGAATGGGGCTTCCATGCCGAAGTGACCGATGACGGACGCTACCTCGTCATCAATGCCACCCAGGGTACCGATCCGAAGAACCGTGTCTTCATCAAGGACCTGAAGCAGAAGGATGGCAAGGTCGCCGGGCTTCTCGAGGCGTTCGATGCGTCGTACTCGTTCATCGACAACGACGGCCCGCTGTTCTATTTCGTCACCGACAAGAACGCGCCGAAATCGCGCATCGCCGCCATCGATACAAGGGACGGCAAGTGGACCGACATCGTGCCCGAAACGCAGCAGACCCTGAAGGGCGCCAACATCGTCAACGGCCAGCTGGTCGCCGAATACCTCGCCGACGCGTACAGCGCCGTCAAGGTATTCGACCTGAAGGGCAAGCCGCTGCATGACGTGGCGCTGCCCGGCATCGGCTCCGCAGGCGGTTTCGCCGGCAAGCGAGGCGACACGGAAACCTTCTACGCCTACACCAGCTTCACCATGCCGACGACGATCTACCGCTACGACCTGAAGTCGGGCAAGAGCACCGTCTACCGGCAGCCGAAGGTGGACTTCGATCCTGCTGCCTATGAAACCCGCCAGGAATTCTTCACCAGCAAGGACGGCACGCGGGTGCCGATGTTCATCGTCGCGAAGAAGGGCATCAAGCTCGACGGCAGTAACCCGACCTACCTGTACGGCTACGGCGGCTTCAATGTTCCGCTGACACCGGCGTTTTCGGTCGCCAACCTGGCGTGGGTGGAAATGGGCGGCGTCTACGTGATGGCCAACCTGCGCGGCGGCGGCGAGTATGGTGAAGAATGGCACCAGGCCGGCACCAAGCTGCGCAAGCAGAATGTGTTCGATGATTTCATCGGCGCGGCCGAATGGCTGGTTGCCAACAAGGTGACGTCGCCGGCCAAGCTGGCGATCGGCGGCGGCAGCAATGGCGGCCTGCTGGTGGGCGCTGCGATGACGCAGCGGCCCGACCTGTTCGGCGCGGCGCTGCCGGCGGTCGGCGTGATGGACATGCTGCGCTTCCACAAGTTCACCATCGGCTGGGCATGGACATCGGACTACGGCTCGTCCGACAACCCGGAAGAGTTCAAGGCACTGGTGAAGTACTCGCCGCTGCACAACCTGAAGGCCGGCACCTGCTATCCGGCCACGATGGTCACCACGGCCGACCACGACGACCGCGTCGTGCCGGCGCACAGCTTCAAGTTCGCCGCCGCCGCCCAGGCGGCCCAGGGCGGCCCGGCACCGGTGTTGATCCGCATCGAAACCAAGGCCGGCCACGGTGCCGGCAAGCCGACTTCGAAGCAGATCGAGGAAGTGGCGGACCGCTGGGGCTTCCTGTCGCGCACGCTGGGCATGTCGAACGCGCCGGACACGACGGCAGCGGTCGGCGCATCATCGGCGGGTGAGTCATCGGCGGGTGCGCAGGGCAGCGCACTGTAACGCCGGTCGCAGTCGCAACGTTGCAACAAGGGCGCTTCGGCGCCCTTTTTCTTATGTGCAACAGGTTTTGTGTTGATGCTACAATGCAACTTCATGCCGTACTGCCGCATCCGCCACCCGCGGCGTGCTACCATCCGACCCAACCGTTCTCGCCACATCCACCATGAGTTTCACGACCGGCAACAATGCCATCGATGCCCTCGTCTACAGCAGCTGGAACAGCATGCCGGAGACCCCCGTCACGCTGACCTACGGCTTTCTCACGCGCACGCCGTTCGGGGCATCGGCCGACGATCGCGACGGCTTCAAGGCCATGTCGGCAACCCAGCAGGCTGCGGTGCGCGATGCGCTCGGCCAATGGGCGGCGGTAGCCAAGATCACCTTCGTCGAAGCGGCGGCCGATACCGGCCAGCTGCAGTTCGGTACGAATTCGCAAAGCGGCAGCAGCGCCTATGCCTACCTGCCGGATATCGGCGTGAGCGCAGTGCAGATGTATGTCAACAACGACGCCGACGCGGCCTACAACACGATCTTCACGCCGGGCACCTACGGTCCGTCGGTGCTGGTCCATGAAATCGGCCACATGCTGGGGCTTAAGCATCCAGGCAACTACAACTCGTCCGGCGGCGGCGCCGACGGCCCGTTCCTGCCAGCGTCGACCGATAACGGCGACTATACGCAGATGTCGTATAACGATCCCAGCAGCTACGCCATCAACCGCACGTTCGCGACCACGGCGATGCTGTACGACATCCAGGCCATCCAGTACCTGTATGGCGCCAACATGAGCTACCACGCCGGTAACGACAGTTACCGGCTGACGAACGCCACGGCACCGATGTGCATCTGGGATGCCGGCGGCGCCGATACGCTCGATTTTTCCGCCTGCACCGGCAGCACGGTGATCAACCTGAACGCGGGCGCGTTCAGCGAGACCGCGCGCGGCCTGCATAATATCTCGATCGCCTACAACGTGACGATCGAAAGCGCGATCGGCGGCGCCGGCAGCAATACGTTCTACGCGAACGGCACCGGCAACCGCCTGACGGGCGGCGGCGGCGCCGACACGTTCCACCTTGGCGCCGGCAATGACACGATCGCCGGCGGGGCAGGGCAGGATACCGTGGTGTTCACCAAAAACTTCGCCAGCTATACGGTGGTACGCGATGGCGATACGCTGCTGGTGACGGGCGAGGGCACCGATCTGCTGACCGGCATCGAAAGCCTGCGGTTCGCCGACCTCACGCTGGGGTGGGATGCTTTCGGTGCGCTCGCCGGGCCGGTGGGCACCAGCGGCGACGACATCCTCACCGCGCCGGCCGGCAGCGTGCGCATCGATGGCGGCGCGGGACTGGACGTGGTGATCTTCGCCGGCAACCGGGCCGGTTACCAGGTCAAGGCCGGCAGCGAAGGCTTCCTGGTCACCGCCACATCCTCCGGCATCACGGACATCCTGGTCGGCGTCGAGCGCGTGCAGTTCGCCGATCGATCGGTGGCGCTGGACGTGGATGGCGCGGCTGGCCGGCTGTATCGGCTGTACGAGGCGACATTCGACCGTGCTCCCGACGCGGCGGGCCTCGGCTACTGGCTGCAGGGGGCCGATGGCGGCCAGACGCTGAGCAACGTCGCGCAGGTATTCGCGCAAAGTCCCGAGTTTACCCAGCTGTATGGCATGCTCGACAACGCCGGCTTCCTGACGCAGCTGTACGCCAACGTGCTTGACCGGGCCTACGACCAGGCCGGATTCGCTTACTGGCTCGATGTGCTGGGCAACGGCGCGGCGCGCGGCAACGTGCTGGCCGAGTTCTCCGAATCCGCCGAGTTCCGGGCCACGCTGGTCGGCGCGCTGAGCGACGGCGTCGACTACCTGCCGTTCGCCTGATCAGGCCGCCCCTTCGGTTTCCCGCGGCAGGCTGATGCGGTTGCGGCCCATGTGCTTGGCGCGGTACAGCGCGGCGTCGGCCGTGGCCAGCAACTGGGCGGGCTCGTATTCCGGCGCCGGCAGCGCCGTCGCGGCACCGATGCTGATCGTGACGAACCGCTTGGCCGCGCCCAGGTTCGGCAGGTGCAACTGCTCGACGCGGCAGCGCATGCGCTCCGCAACGATCGCTGCGCCTTTCAGCGACTGGTTCGGCAGGATCACGGCGAATTCCTCCCCGCCGTAGCGCGCCACCAGGTCGTTTGCACGCATTTCCTTTGCCACCGCGCCGGCGATGCGCCGCAGGCATTCGTCGCCGCCGACGTGGCCGTACGCATCGTTGTATTGCTTGAAATTGTCCACGTCCACCATCAGCAGCGACAGCGGCTGCTGCTGGCGCAGCGCGCGCTGCCATTCTGCGTGCAGCGTGTCGTCGAAACAGCGACGGTTGGCCAGGCCGGTCAAGCCGTCGCGGGTGGCCAGCTGTTCTAGTGAAATCTGGGCCTGCTTCTCATCGGTCATGTCGCGCAGCGTTTCCACCACGGCGGCCAGGCGGCCGTACTCGTCGCATATCGGGCTGACATCCACCGCCAGGTAGCGGCGCCGTCCGGAACGCGGCATGTCGCACCACCCTTCGGCGCTCAGGTGACCCGGCTCGTCGCAGAGCTGGGCGTGGGCGTCGTACAGGGAGCCGGCCTCGTGCGTGCGTTCCTGCACCACCAGGTCGGCCAGCGTCGGCCGCGCCTCGCGATGGAAGCAGCGCCATGCGTCGGCGCTGCCCAGCACTTCGAAGGCGGGTACGCCGGTCAGCCGCTCGCATGCGCGGTTCCATGCGATCGCGTGGCCGCGCGCATCGAGCACGAAAGCGGGAATGGCGAGCAGCTCCAGCAGCCTGAACGCATCGCCGGCAGACTGGCCTGCGTGGCTGAAATCCATCAGGTGTTGCGCTTTCTGAGAATTGTTCATTGGCTGTTCCGCGGTAGTCGGTGCGATTGATGTCGAAGCTGTGCGTTATGCTTGCTGACAGTGTTGTTGCTCAGTTATTTCTGCTTTTCTTGCGCTGAGTCTTGATTGTGCAGCGCGGTATCCGACCTGCGTTTGATTCAGAACAAAAGTGCCGCAAGCGGCCTGGGCGGAGCGGCTGAGGCATCGTGTTTCGTTGTATTGCTGCGGATCATCTAAGCAGGGTGCCTTGCCGAACCGGCCGGGCACCCGCTGCCGACCGTCTGGCTGACCGTGGGAAGGCGCCCCGTGCGACTTTTGGCATATAATCGAAGGTTCGCCATTTCGGCCCGGCCCGCCCGCGCGGCTGGCGCCAGGCCCACCAGGATTCATCGTGACTTACAGTATCAAAGAGATTTTCTACACGCTGCAGGGCGAAGGCGCCCATGCCGGCCGGCCTGCGGTATTCTGCCGCTTTGCAGGCTGCAACCTGTGGACCGGCCGCGAAAGCGACCGTGCCACGGCCACGTGCCAGTTCTGCGACACGGACTTCGTCGGCACCGACGGCGAGCGCGGCGGCAAATTCGCCACGCCGCAGGCACTGGCGGAAGTGATCGACAGCCTGTGGCCGGATACTTACCCGGCCAGCAAGTACGTTGTCTTCACGGGCGGCGAGCCGCTGCTGCAACTGGATGCGCCGCTGATCGACGCCATGCATGCCGCCGGCTTCACGATCGCAATCGAAACCAATGGCACTGTCGCCGTGCCGCCGGGCATCGACTGGATCTGCGTCAGCCCGAAAATGGGCTCGCAGCTGGTGGTTTCGAAAGGCAACGAACTCAAGGTAGTGATCCCGCAGGCCGGGCAGGATCTTGCCGACTATGAACACCTGGATTTCGACAACTTCTTCGTGCAGCCGATGGACGGCCCGCTGGCTGCTTTCAACACCACGCTGGCGATCGAGACGTGCAAGCGCCATCCGAAATGGAAGCTGTCGCTGCAGACCCACAAACTCCTGAACATTCCCTGACTCTTCCCATGTTGACCATTACCCGCAAGCTGGAATTCGACGCCGGCCACCGCATTCCCGACCACAAAAGCCAGTGCCGCAACCTGCACGGCCACCGCTACACGCTGGAGATCACGCTGACCGGCGAGGTGATTTCCAGCGAAGGCAATTCCGATAATGGCATGATCATGGACTTTTCCGACGTGAAGGCGCTCGCCAAGGAGCATCTGGTCGACGTGTGGGACCATGCCTTCCTCGTCTACGACAAGGACAGTGCCGTCAAGGAATTCCTCGCCTCGCTGCCCGGGCACAAGACCGTCGTCATCGATCGCATTCCCACAGTGGAAAACCTGGCCGCCGTCGCCTTCGACATCCTCAAGGCGGCCTACAAGGACCGCTATGGCACCGGCCTGAAGCTGCACAAGCTGGTCCTGCACGAGACGCCGAACTGCTGGGCCGAGATCACCGATGCCTGAAGCGGGGCCCGAAGCAGGAGTTGACGGGCACGCTGCAGGCGGCGAGGCCGCGTTCATGCGCGAGGCCCTCGCCGAGGCGCAGCGCGCCTGGGACCTCGGCGAGGTTCCGGTCGGCGCTGTCGTCGTCAAGGATGGCGTCGTCATCGCGCGCGGCTTCAATCAGCCGATCGCCGGCCACGATCCCACCGCGCACGCGGAAATCGTGGCGATGCGCGCCGCCGCGCAGGCGCTGGGCAACTACCGGCTGCCCGGCTGCGAACTGTACGTGACGCTCGAGCCCTGCGTGATGTGTTCCGGGGCCATGATGCACGCGCGGCTGGCAAAAGTGGTGTATGGCGCGCGCGACCCGAAAACCGGCGCCGCCGGCTCGGTCGTCGACCTGTTCGCATCGGAGCAGCTGAACCACCATACGGCGGCCGCCGGCGGCGTGCTCGAAGAGGAATGCGGCAACCTGCTGAAGGCATTCTTCGCCAGCCGCCGCGCCGCCTCGCGCGCCGCACGGGCCGAGCGCGAAAGCGAGGCCGAGCGCAAAAACGAGGCGGAGCGGGCCGCGATCGTCGCCGCGCGTCTTGCTGGGGGCGGTAGCGCCGAGTAAGATGACAGCGCCTTTCATTTGCGCGGGTCTCTTGCGGAATCATGTTGAACAATATCGGTATCGCCATCGCTGCCCCGGGCGGCTACGCACTGGACGAAGCGGCGCTGGCGCGCGGCATCGCCCGGCTCGAAGAGCAGGGCTGCACGGTCCATAGCTATTACCAGCCGGGCGAGAAGTTCCAGCGCTTCGGCGGCACCGATGCCGCACGGCTCGCGCAGCTCGAGGCGGCCGCGCGCGATCCCGAGGTGCAGGTCGTCATCGCGTTGCGCGGCTCGTACGGCATGTCGCGCATCCTGCCGCGCATCGATTTCCGGGCCATGGCCGACAGCGGCAAGCTGTTCACTGGCTACAGCGACTTCACCGCATTCCAGATGGGCCTGATGGCCGCCACCGGCCGCAAGAGCTTTGCCGGCCCGATGATCTGCGACGATTTCATCCGCGACGAACCGGTGGAATACACGCTGGAGCAGTTCTGGAGCTGCCTGCGCGGGCCGGCCCATGCGGTGCGCGGCACGGCCACCGGCAATCCGCTCGTCGACGTGGAAGGGCGCCTGTGGGGCGGCAACCTTGCCATGCTGAACCACCTGGTCGGCACGCCGTACTTCGCCCGCGTGCCGAACGGCATCCTGTTCCTCGAGGACATCGGCGAGCATCCCTACCGCGTCGAACGGATGCTCCTGCAGTTGCTGTATGCGGGCGCCCTCGACGGCCAGCGCGCGCTGGTGCTGGGTGATTTTTCCGGCTACCGGCTGGCCCCGTTCGACAATGGCTACGACTTCGATGCCATGCTGGCCTACCTGCGCGCCACGCTGCCGATCCCCGTGCTGACGGGGCTGCCGTTCGGCCACGTGAAACACCGGTGCACGCTGCCGTTCGGCGGCCTGGCCCGCCTGACGTCGGACGCGGAAGGCTTCGACCTCGTCGTGAGCGATTATCCGACGCTGGCCGCGCCGCAGCGCTGACGGTCGTGCTTGCCTGCCCCGTGCCGGGCAGGCAATGGAAATGATAAAATGCGCGGTTCATCGAAATACATCAACGCAAGGGCTCATCAGTGCTATCCACCGCAAACATCACCATGCAATTCGGCGCCAAGCCGCTGTTCGAGAATATCTCCGTCAAGTTCGGCGACGGCAACCGCTACGGCCTGATCGGCGCCAACGGCTGCGGCAAGTCCACCTTCATGAAGATCCTCGGCGGCGACCTTGAGCCGTCGGCCGGCAACGTCATGCTGGATGTGAACGAACGCCTGGGCAAACTGCGCCAGGACCAGTTCGCGTACGAGGAAATGCGCGTGCTGGACGTGGTCATGATGGGCCACACCGAGATGTGGGCCGCGATGCAGGAACGCGACGCGATCTACGCCAACCCGGAAGCGACCGACGACGACTACATGAAGGCCGCCGACCTGGAAGGCAAGGTTTCCGAATACGACGGCTACACGGCCGAGGCGCGCGCCGGCGAACTGCTGCTGGGTGCCGGTGTCGGGATCGAACTGCACCAGGGGCCGATGAGCGCCGTGGCGCCGGGCTGGAAACTGCGCGTGCTGCTGGCGCAGGCGCTGTTCTCGAACCCGGACATCCTGCTGCTCGACGAACCGACCAACAACCTGGACATCAATACGATCCGCTGGCTCGAGGATGTGCTGAACCAGCGCAACTCGACGATGATCATCATTTCCCACGATCGCCACTTCCTGAACCAGGTGTGCACGCACGTGGCCGACATGGACTACGGCACGCTGAAGATCTACCCGGGCAATTACGACGAGTACATGCTCGCTTCCACGCAGGCCCGCAACCAGCAGCTGGCCAACAACGCCAAGGCCAAGGAAAAGGTCGCCGAACTGCAGGACTTCGTGCGCCGCTTCTCGGCCAACAAGTCGAAGGCCCGCCAGGCAACCTCGCGTGCCAAGATGATCGACAAGATCAAGGTGGAAGATATCAAGCCGTCCTCGCGCGCCTATCCGTTCGTGCGCTTCGAAGGCGAGAAGAAGCTGCACCGCCTGGCCGTGGAAGTCGACAGCATCTCGAAAACCTACGACAAGACGCTGTTCAAGAACTTCAGCATCCTGGTCGAGGCGGGCGAGCGCATCGCCATCATCGGCGCGAACGGCGCCGGCAAGACCACGATGCTGCGCTGCATCGCCGGCGAGCTGGCCGGCCTGCAACCGGACACCGGTTTCGTGAAATGGGCGGAGAACGCCAACGTCGGCTACATGCCGCAGGACCCGACCGAGGATTTCGCCACCGACGCCAACCTGACCGACTGGATGGGCCGCTGGACGAAAGAGGGCGACGACGACCAGGCCGTGCGCTCGATCCTTGGCCGCCTGCTGTTCGGCGGCGACGAGGTGAAGAAATCCGTGCGCGTGCTGTCCGGTGGTGAAAAGGGCCGCATGATGTACGGCAAGCTGATGCTGGGCCGCCACAACGTGCTGCTGCTCGACGAGCCGACCAACCACATGGACATGGAGTCGATCGAATCGCTGAACATCGCGCTGGACAAATATGCCGGCACGCTGGTCTTCGTCTCGCACGACCGCGAGTTCGTGTCGTCGCTGGCGAACCGCATCATCGAGATCAAGGAAAACGAAGTGGTCGACTTCCGCGGCAACTACGAGGAATACCTGACCAGCCAAGGCATCAACTAACGGTACAAGAGCGATGAACAGCGTAGCCAATTCGGTAATCACCCCGATCAAGACCGTCGAGTACGAGAAGCCGCTGCTGGAGCAGAACGAGCAGGGCGGCAGTTGCGTGGCCCACGCGTGGGCACGCACGCCGGCGCCGGTGCCGGCGGACGAGAAAATCCTGCTGAAGGAGCGCATCCGCACCCTGCTGCGCGAACGCAATGCCGTGCTGGTCGCCCACTACTACGTGGATGGCGACCTGCAGGACCTGGCCGAGGAAACCGGCGGCTGCGTTTCCGATTCGCTGGAAATGGCGCGCTTCGGCCGCGACCATCCGGCGCAGACGCTGGTGGTCGCGGGCGTGAAATTCATGGGCGAGACGGCGAAGATCCTGTCGCCGGAAAAAACCATCCTGATGCCGGACCTGGATGCGACCTGCTCGCTTGACCTGGGCTGCGATCCCGATGAATTCACTGCCTTCTGCGACCAGCATCCCGACCGCACCGTGGTGGTGTATGCCAATACCAGCGCGGCCGTGAAGGCGCGTGCCGACTGGATGGTCACGTCGTCGATCGGGCTGGACATCGTCAGGCACCTGCACGAGCAGGGCAAGAAGATCCTGTGGGCGCCGGACAAGCACCTGGGGTCGTACATCCAGAAGCAGACCGGCGCCGACATGCTGCTGTGGCAGGGCTCCTGCCTGGTGCACGACGAGTTCAAGGGCGTCGAGCTCGATCTGCTGAAGGCCGAGCACCCCGATGCGAAAGTGCTGGTGCACCCGGAATCGCCGGCCAACGTGGTCGATCACGCCGACGTCATCGGCTCCACGTCGCAGCTGATCGCGGCCGCCGTCAGCCTGCCGGCAACCAAATTCATCGTCGCCACCGACAACGGCATCCTGCACAAGATGCGCCTTGCCGCGCCAAACAAGACGTTCATCGAAGCGCCGACCGCCGGCAACAGCGCCACGTGTAAAAGCTGCGCGCACTGCCCGTGGATGGCCATGAACGGCCTGCGCAACCTGGCCGACGTGCTGGAAAACCTGTCCAACGAAATCCACGTCGATCCGGCGGTGGGCGAGCAGGCCAAGGTGTCGATCAACCGCATGCTCGATTTCGCCGCGGCGAAGAAGGCCAGCGTGGCGCCGGGCGCGGACCTGGCCAAGGAAGCAAGACTGTTCTCGGGAATCGGACCTGCATGAGTACCTCATTATGAGCACATTAGTGAATCGTTTCGCGCCTTTCGACGCGGCGCTGACCCGCGCCTTCGAAGGCAACCTGCTCGCCGCGCTGCTGGAAGACGTCGGCACCGGCGACCTGACCGGCAACCTGGTACCGGAAACCAGCCGCGCCATCGCGCGCGTGATCGTGCGCGAAGACGCGGTCCTGTGCGGCGCGCCCTGGTTCGAAGGCATCATGCATGCGCTGGACCCGGCGATCGGCATCGAATGGCATTACGCGGAAGGCGAAGCCATGAAGGCCGACACGCCGGTGTGCACGCTGGCCGGCCCGGCGCGCGCGATCCTCACCGCCGAACGTTCGGCGCTGAACTTCCTGCAACTGCTGTCCGGCGTGGCCACGGCCACGCGCCGCTATGTCGATGCGATCGCCGGCACGCGCGCCGCCATTCTCGACACGCGCAAGACGCTGCCGGGCCTGCGCCTGGCGCAGAAATACGCGGTGCGCGTGGGCGGTGGCCAGAACCAGCGCCTGGCCCTGTACGACGGCATCCTGATCAAGGAAAACCATATCGCGGCGGCGGGCGGCATCACCGCCGCGCTGGTGGCGGCCAAGGCCGTCGGCGGCAATGTGTCGGTCCAGGTCGAGGTGGAAAACCTCGCCGAGCTGGAAGAAGCGCTCGATGCAGGCGCCACCTCGATCCTGCTCGATAACTTCGATCTCGCGCTGATGCGCGAAGCGGTCCAGGTGAACCGGGGCCGCGCGTTGTTGGAGGCTTCCGGCGGCGTCAATTTCGACACCGTGCGCGCAATCGCCGAGACCGGCGTGCACCGCATCTCGATCGGCGCGCTGACGAAGGACGTCAGGGCCACCGATTATTCGCTGCGTATCGTCGACGGCGCCGCGCGCTGATCTTCCCGCGAAATCAACCGAAGGAAGTGCATGAGCCGTTTCTGGAGTGATGTTGTCCACCGCCTGACCCCGTACACGCCGGGCGAACAGGTGCAAATGCCTGGCCTGGTCAAGCTCAATACCAATGAAAACCCGTACGGCCCGTCGCCGCTGGCGCTGGCCGCCATGCGCGAAGCGGCTGCCGACGGCTTGCGCAAGTATCCCGATCCGAACGGCACCGCCCTGAAGGATGCGCTGGCGGCCAGCCACGGCCTGCGGCGCGAGCAGGTCTTCGTCGGCAATAGTTCGGACGAAGTGCTGGCCCACGTGTTCCAGGCACTGCTGAAGCACGACCTGCCGTTGCTGTCGCCGGACATCAGCTACAGCTTCTATCCGACCTACTGCAGCCTGTATGGCATCGCGCACCGCACGGTGCCGCTGAACGATCGCTTCGAGATCGACGTGGCCGATTACGACCAGCCGTGCGGTGCCGTCATCCTGGCCAACCCGAACGCGCCGACCGGCCATGCGTTGCCGCTGGCGGCCATCGAACGCCTGCTGGCCATGCACGCGGACCGGGTGGTGGTGATCGACGAAGCCTACGTGGACTTCGGCGCGAGCAGCGCGGCGACGCTGGTCGATCGTCATGACAACCTGCTGGTGGTCCAGACATTCTCGAAATCGCGTTCGCTGGCCGGCCTGCGCGTCGGCTTCGCGCTGGGCCATGTGGACCTGATCGCCGGGCTGGAGCGGGTGAAGAACAGCTTCAATTGCTACCCGCTCAGCCAGGTCGCACAGGCCGGCGCGGTGGCCGCCGTCGAGGACGTGGCATATTTCAAGCAGACGCGCGACGCCATCATGGCCAGCCGCGAACGCCTCGGCGAGGAGTTGCGGGCGCTGGGTTTCGAGGTCCTGCCGTCGCAGGCGAACTTCGTGTTCGTCCGCCATCCGCGCCACGACGCGGCGGCACTGGCCGCGGCGCTGCGCGAGCGTGCCATCCTGGTCCGCCATTTCCGGCAGCCGCGCATCGAGCAGTTCCTGCGCATCTCGATCGGCACCGACGCCGAGTGCGGCAAGCTGGTCGCCGCGCTGCGTACGTTGGTGGCGTAAGCCGCTTCAGTCTAGGGGCAGGCGCATGGCCTGTTCCTGGAGCCCGTTCCGGTTCGCCATCGGAACCGGCTCCCGCGTTTCGCTGAATCCCATTCTCCTGTAAAGCCGCACAGCCGGCGTATCGCCCGCGGTGACGTCCAGCTCGACCGCCTTTGCGCCACGCTCGCGCGCCCAGCCGATCGCCCGCGCCAGCAGCGCCTGCGCGATGCCACGGCCACGATGCTCCGGCGCCACCCATACCTGGTACAGCGTCACGCTGCTTCCTTCGGCGTTGGCCCACGCCAGGCCGGCCGGCAGATCCGCCACCTCGGCCAGCAGCGGCAGGTGATGCGGCGACGCCACCGTCTGCGCCAGCAATGCCTGCCAGGTTCCCTCCGCACGCGCCTGCGCATCGGCCAGCGTCGCGCCAAACGCATCGGGGGAATCGGCCAGCGCCCGCAGGCGCAGCGCCCGCCAGGCGGGCCATTCGGCTGCCGTGAAGGGGCGAATCGTCAGTGTGGAATCGACCATGGTTTTTATTGTCGAGTTAGCGATTCTCCATTGTAGCGGCCGGTGAAAAAGTTGCCAAAATTAGGGGACGGTCGCTGGTGTTGTAAAAATTCGGGGACAGTCCCCGGTGTTGTTTTGACACCAACGCGGCAGCAAAAAAGCCGCCCGTAGGCGGCCTTGCGATCCGTTGCGGCGACCGGACGATCAGTCGGCCGCGTAGATGTCCCGGTCCTTCGTCTCGCGAACGAACAGCGCGCCGATCACGAAGGTCACCAGGGCGATCACGATCGGGTACCACAGGCCGTAGTAGATGTCGCCCTTGAACGCCACCAGCGCGAATACCGTGGTCGGCAGCAGGCCGCCGAACCAGCCGTTGCCGATGTGGTACGGCAGCGACATCGAGGTGTAGCGGATCTTGGTCGGGAACATCTCGACCAGCATCGCGGCGATCGGGCCGTACACCATCGTCACGTACAGTACCAGGATGAACAGCAGCAGCACCATCATCGGCTTGTTGATCTGTTCCGGATCGGCCTTGGCCGGATAGCCGGCGTCGCGGATGGCCGTGGTCACCTGGGCCTTGAAGGCGGTTTCCTGCGCCTTGCTGGCGGCATCGAAGTTCAGGTTGTCGGCCGTCATTACCGCGTTGAACGAGGTCAGCTCCTTGTCGCCCACCTTGATCGTGGCAACCGTGCCGGCCGGCGCATCCTGGCGGGTGTAGTTCACCGACGAAGCCGACAGCACGCTGGTGGCGATGTCGCAGGATGACGGGAATTTCTTGGTGCCGGTGGGGTTGAACAGGAAGTGGCACGATGCCGGATCGGCCACCACCACCACCGGCGAATTGGTTTGCGCGGTAGCCAGTTGCGGGTTGCCGTAGTGCGTCAGCGCCTTGAAGATCGGGAAATAGGTCAGCGCGGCGATCAGGCAGCCGCCGAGGATGATCCACTTGCGGCCGATCCGGTCCGACAGCACGCCGAAGATCACGAAGAACGGCGTGGCCAGCAGCAGCGAGACCGCGATCAGGATGTTCGCGGTGGCCGACTCGATCATCAGCGTCTTTTCCATGAAGAACAGCGCATAGAACTGGCCGGTGTACCACACCACCGCCTGGCCCATCGTCAGGCCGATCAGCGCCAGGATGACGATCTTCAGGTTCTTCCACTGGCCGAACGCTTCGGACAGCGGCGCCTTCGACGTCTTGCCTTCGGCCTTCATCTTGGCGAACGCCGGCGACTCCTGCATCGCCATCCGGATCCATACCGAAATACCCAGCAGCAGCACGGAGACCAGGAACGGAATGCGCCAGCCCCAGGCCTGGAACTCTTCCTCGCCGACAGCGGTGCGGGTCGCCAGGATCACCAGCAGCGACAGGAACAGGCCCATCGTCGCCGTGGTCTGGATCCACGACGTGAACAGGCCGCGCTTGCCTTCCGGCGCGTGCTCGGCGACATAGGTGGCCGCGCCGCCGTATTCGCCGCCCAGCGCCAGGCCCTGCAGGATGCGCAGCGTGACGAGGATGATCGGTGCGGCGATGCCGATCGACGCGTGGCCCGGCAACAGGCCGACGATGAACGTGGAGAGGCCCATCAGCAGGATGGTGATCAGGAACGTGTATTTACGGCCGATCATGTCGCCCAGGCGGCCGAACACGACGGCGCCGAACGGACGCACGATGAAGCCGGCGGCAAACGCCAGCAGGGCAAAGATGAAGGTGGTGGTCGGGTCGCCAATGAAGAACTGCTTGGCGATGATCGATGCAAGCGAACCGTACAGGTAAAAATCGTACCACTCGAACACGGTGCCGAGCGAGGAAGCAAAGATGACTTTCTTCTCCTCCTTTGTCATCGGCGTGGACTTCCCCTTGCCCCCCAGGTTCCGCGGATCCGCGGTGCCAGATGTTGTAGCCATGATAGTAGTCTCCAGTTTATCGGTTGTGCCGTCCGGGTAACCCCCGGTTATTTTGGCCAGCCCAGTGTGGGCGCCGAACCTTACGCGATTCTTTCATGAAACTTACACGAAACTGACGGATCGGCGGCCGCCGGGCGTCCTCCCTCCGGTGCTGTGGTATCCTCCCGCGCTTGTACTCTTAAGCAAACAACAAGGATGCACGAATGATCAAGCACATCGTCATGTGGAAGCTGAAGGACGAAGCCGAGGGCGCCGATCGCGCCAGCAACGCGCGCAAGGTGAAGGAACTGCTGGACGCCTGCATCGGCCTGGTGCCGGGCATGGGCACCTTCGAAGTGGTACTGGCCCAGCCCGGGCTGGAAGCGACGTACGACGTGGTGCTGTACTCCGAGTTCGCCGACAAGGCCGCGCTCGATGCCTACCTGGACCATCCGCAACACGTGGCACTGAAGCCGTTCATTGCCGCCGTGCGCGAAGGGCGCCAGTGCATGGATTACGAGGTGTGACGTGACCGCCGTGCGTGAGCTGTTCAGCCTGCACGGCAAAACCGCCCTGGTCACGGGCGGCTCGCGCGGGCTGGGCCTGCAGATGGCCATGGCACTCGGCGAGCAGGGCGCCTCGGTCGTCCTCAGCGGGCGCCGGCAAGCCGGGCTCGACGAAGCGCTGGCCACGCTGGCCGCGCAGGGCATCGCGGCGCACGCCGTCGTTGCCGACCTGGCCGATCCCGCCGCGGCCGATGCGCTCGCGCTGGCCGCGCTGGACAAGCTGGGTCACGTCGACATCCTCGTCAATAACGCCGGCGCCAGCTGGGCCGCGCCGGCCGAGGATACGCCGCCCGAAGCGTGGGACAAGGTCATGAACCTGAACGTGCGCGGTGTGTTCCTGCTGACGCAAGCCATCGGCCGCCGCTCGATGATCCCGCGCCGCTCGGGCAGCATCATCAACGTCGCGTCGATCGCCGGCCTGGCCGGCAATCCGCCAGGCACGATGAAGACGCTGGCGTACAACACGTCGAAAGGCGCGATCGTCAATTTCACGCGAACGCTGGCCGGCGAATGGGGGCCCTACGGCATCAACGTCAACGCCATCGCGCCGGGTTTCTTCCCGTCGAAGATGACGCGCGGCCTGCTGGCCGACATGGGCGAACGGCTGGCCGCCGATGCGCCGCTGGGCCGGCTGGGCGGTGACGACGACCTGAAAGGCGCCGTCGTGCTGTTTGCGTCCCGGGCGGGGCGGCACATCACCGGCCAGGTCCTGGCCATCGACGGCGGCGTTTCCGCCGTCTGACATACTGAATGGATTCAACAAGCAAATGAATACGTATCAAAGGATCGTGCTGGCGGCCCGTCCGCAAGGCGAGGTCACGCCGGAACACTTCCGGCGCGAAACGGTGCCGGTGCCCGATCTCGCGGCAGGGCAACTGCTGATCCGCAACCACTACCTGTCGCTGGACCCGTACATGCGCGGCCGCATGAACGATGCGCGCAGCTACGCGGCGCCGCAGGCTCTGGGCGAAACGATGATCGGCGGCACCGTCGGCGAAGTGATCGCTTCGCGTCATCCGTCGTTCGCGGCGGGCGAGTTGGTCGCCGCGATGGGCGGCTGGGCCGAGATGGCCGTGTCGGACGGTACCGGCCTGCGCAAGCTGGACCCGGCCGCCGTGCCGCTGTCCGCCCACCTCGGCGCTGTCGGCATGCCCGGCATGACGGCCTGGTATGGCCTGAACCACATCCTGGAAAGCCGGGCCGGCCAGACCGTCTGCATTTCAGCGGCCAGCGGCGCGGTCGGCAGCGCCGTCGGCCAGCTGGCGAAGCTGCGCGGCTGCCGCGTCGTGGGCATCGCCGGCGGTGCCGAGAAGTGTGACTACGTTGTGCGCGAGCTGGGTTTCGACGCCTGTGTCGACTATCGTGCCGGCAACCTGCGCGCCGACCTGAAGGCGGCGGCGCCGGACGGCATCGACGGGATCTTCGAGAACGTCGGCGGCGAAGTGTTCGATGCCGCGCTGGCGCGCACCAACCCGTTTGCCCGCGTGGCCCTGTGCGGCATGATCGCAGGCTACAACGGCGCCGATATCCCGATGCGCAACGTGCGGCTGCTGCTGGCCAACCGCATTACGCTGCGCGGCTTCATCGTCACCGAGCACCTGGACTGCTGGCCGGCCGGGCTGGCCGAGCTGGGAGAACTGGTGGCGGCGGGGCGGCTCAAGTACCGCGAGACGGTGGCGCACGGCCTGGCGTCCGCACCCGACGCCTTCATCGGCCTGCTGAAAGGCCGGAATTTCGGCAAGCAACTGGTGAAACTTGTTTAATGAGGTGAGCATGATAGCGAGGAGAGCATGAATCCGCATGAAATCCGCTATGGCGACTGGGCCACGCTCAGCGCCGATGCACAGGTGATCCGCATCGCCGTCTTCGTGCAGGAGCAGAATGTTCCCGCCGAACTGGAAATGGACGAGAAGGATGCCGTCTGCCTGCACGCGGTCGCCTACGACGCGGCCGGCACCCCGGTCGGTACCGGCCGCCTGCTGCCGGACGGGCATATCGGCCGCATGGCCGTCATGAAAGGCGTGCGCGGCACCGGCATCGGCGGCGCGCTGCTGCGCGGGCTGATGGCGCATGCCCGCGAACGGGGGCACCCGGACGTGCTGCTCTCGGCGCAGACGCATGCCGCACCGTTCTACCGCGCGCACGGTTTCGAACAGGTGGGCGACGAGTTTTACGAGGCGGGCATCGCCCACGTGGAGATGCGGCACCGGTTCTGACGGCGCTCCTTACACCAGCCTGGCGACGTCCAGGATGGCCTGCGCGAACGCGCGTGGCGCCTCCTGCGGCAGGTTGTGACCGATTCCTCCGGCCAGGTGCCGGTGCTCGTATTTGCCGGTGAATTTCTTTGCATAGGCCGCCGGGGCAGGGTGTGGCGCCCCGTTGGCATCGCCTTCCATCGTGATGGCCGGCACAGTGACGTCGGGGAAGGCGGCCAGCTGCTGCTCCAGGCTGTCATAGCGGCTTTCGCCGGGCGCCAGCCCGAGCCGCCAGCGGTAGTTGCTGATTGAAATCGCGACGTGGTCCGGGTTGTCGAGCGAGGCCGCCGAGCGCTCGAACGTCGCGTCGTCGAACTTCCACTGCGGCGAGGCCAGCTCCCAGATCAGCCGCGCGAACGCATGGGTGTTTTCGCGGTAGCCCGCTTCGCCGCGCGGCGTGGCGAAGTAGTACTGGTACCACCATTGCAGTTCGGCTTTCGGCGGCAGCGGCTTGCTGTTCGCCTGCTGGCTGCCGATCAGGTAGCCGCTGACGGACACCAGTCCATGGAACCGCCGCGGCCACAGGGCCGCCAGCGTGGTGGCGATCCGCGCGCCCCAGTCGAAGCCCGCCACGATTGCCTTGTCGATCTTCAGCGCATCGAGGAACGCCAGCGCGTCCGCCGTGAAGCTGGCCTGCTGGCCGTTGCGTGGCGTGTCCGCGGCGAGGAAGCGGGTGGTGCCATAGCCGCGCAGGTGCGGGATGATCACGCGGTAGCCTGCGGCGGCGAGAATCGGGGCCACGTCGATGAAGGCGTGGATGTCGTACGGCCAGCCGTGGAACAGCACGACCGGCTGGCCGTCGGCGGGACCCGCGTCGACGTAGCCGACATCGAGCACGCCGGCGCGAACCTGCCGGATAGCGGTAAAGGTACTGGTGGCTGGGGAGATGCCGCCCGCGCCGGACGATGCCGCGGCCGTCGAGGCGGCCGCGCCGCCGAGGAAGCCGGCCTGGCTCGCGGCAATGCCGAGGGCGGCGGTGTTCAGGAAGGTCCTGCGGCGCTGGTTGACTGCTTTGTTCATGTTGCTCTCCTTGTTTTAAAGTGACATGCCGCCATCGATCGTCAAACTCGCGCCCGTCATGTAGCCGGACTCCGCGCCGGCCAGCCATGCGGCCAGGCTGGCGATCTCCGTGGGCTGGCCCACGCGCCCCAGCGGAATCCATTCCTTCACCATGCCGATCATGTCGGCGGTCATGTCGGTTTCGACCGGGCCGGGCTGGATGTTGTTGATGGTGATGCCGCGCGGCGCCAGGTCCACCGCCAGCCCCTTGACCATCACGGCCACGGCCCCCTTGGTCATCGCATAGACGCTCGAACCCGGATGGCCGCTGCGCACCGCCGCATTGCTGCCGATCGTCACGATCCGGCCGCCGGCGCGCATGTGCGGCAGGGCGGCCTGGATGCCCAGGAATACGCCGCGCACGTTTACGTCGAGCATGCGGTCAAGCTGTTCGATGCTGAACCCGGCCACGTCGGCAAGGTGCAGGATGCCGGCATTGACGATGACGATGTCGATCGCGCCGAAACGCGCCACGGTGCGCTGCACTGCCGCCTGCAGGTCCGCCGCGCTGCCGCTGTCGGCCTGGATCGCCAGGGAATGCCGGCCTGCCGATTCGATGGCGCGGCCCACTTCGGCGGCTTTCGCTTCGGCCGTCGCGTAGGTCAGCGCCACGTTGGCGCCATCGGCTGCCAGGCGCCGGGCAATGGCCGCGCCGATGCCGCGCGAGCCGCCGAAGACCAGCGCCGTCCTGGTGCTGGCGCTGCTGCCGGTAATGGTTGAACTGGAGTTCATCGAAGTCCTTTCATGGTTGGGTTGGGCCGGGTGCCGGCTTGCGATGCCCGCCGCCCCGACGACCCCTCCATTGAAACGCCGCGGCGTATCCCGGGGATGTCGGGAATGCGGTCGGGCGCAAGCCGGTGTGTCTGCCTGCATGGTGGATACGTTGGGATACAAGAAGCCGCTATTGGACGCTGCCGGACGGCGCCGGGCTACCCCAATAGGCATTGCGTGCATTACCCCTTGTGGGGAAGTGCGCCATGCCACCCCTCGCGCTAGACTTGCGGCGAGTTGAATTCTTGCCGGGTTGTATGAATTGGAAAGGCGCGCTGGCCACGTTATCGCTGTGGCTGTGGTTGGGGCACGTGGCGGGGGCCACGGCGGACGGTCGGAGCCACGAACGGCGCAGCTGGGCCCAGGCTGAAGGCGCGCCGCAAACCGCGGTGGCGATTGCGCAAACCGGCGACGGCCTGTTGTGGTTTGCCACGGCTGCCGGCCTGTACACCTTCGACGGGGTGCGCTTCGCGCGCACCGCCAGCGTATACGGCGCCGCGCTGTCGTCCGATAACATCACCTGCATGCAGGCGACGCCGGATGGCCTGGCGGTCGGCTACATGTTCGGCGGCATGAGTCTGTTTTCGCCGCGCGGTGCCACGCACTACCGGCCCGGAAAGGGCTTGCCGGGCGGTTCGGTGACCGCGCTGGCCAGGGACAGCCGCGGCACGCTGTATGCCGGCACCAGCCGCGGCGTGATGCGCCTGCGCGACGGCCGCTGGGAGCCGCCGGGTGCGGGTTCACCGGCGCAATCGCCGATGTACGTCAGCGTCGACCGCGACGATACCGTCTGGGCTGTCTTCAACTACTCCTATCAGTCCGACTACACATACTACGCCATGGCGCGCGGCGCGGCGCGCTTCGAGCGGGTGTTCAGGGCGCCGATGGCGGGCACCTCGAGCATCGGCGGCCGGGAGGTCGTCATGCTGCCGGGCCGGGCCTATGTCGAGCTGGCCGCCGGCGCGCCGCCGCGGACGTTGACACTGGACCAGCCGCGCCGCTACGACGACCTGCTGGTCGGCGGTCCCGGCGGCACGCTGTGGACGTCGCGCGACGATGGTTTCGTGCGCCTGGCAGCCGGCGCCGATGGCGTGCTGGCGCCTGCCGAACGATTCGAGCGCCCGGGGGGCATGGCGCGCTACACCACCACCAGCCTGGTCGACCGTGAAGGCAACCTGTGGGTGGCGACGGTGGCGGGCGTCGAGCGTTACCGGCGGCACCGCCTGCACCGGCTGCCCGACGGTGCTGGCGCTACCTCGTGGCTGGCAATGCCGGGCCTGGGCGACGAAGTCTGGTACGGCCCCAGCGGTGGCGCGCTGATGCGCCTCGCCGCAGACGGCAGCCGCCGCGCTACCGGGCTCCGTGGCGCAAACGTCGTACTGCGGGCCAGCGCCGAGCGGGTATGGGTCGCCACCACCGACGCGCTGTGGGAATTCAACGGCGGCAAGCGACGGCGCTTCGCATTGCCCGGTGCCGACCAGTGGGGCGTGGAAGTCCAGGCCCTGGCCGTGGACCGGCAGGGCCGCCTGCTGGTGTCGCTGATCCGGAAGGGCCTGTGGCGCTTCGAGGACGGCCGTTGGACGCAGGACACGCGCACGCGCGGCATCGCCGATCCGACCCCGATCAGCATGCTGACAACCGCGCGCGGCCAGACCTGGCTCGGCTTCACCGACGGCCGCCTTGGCGAACTGACGCAGGATGGCGTGCGGCTGGTGACGGCGCAGCAGGGCCTCGGCACCGGCCACGTCCTCAGCCTGGCGGACTACCGCGGCCGGCTGCTCGCGGGCGGCGAGCGCGGCGTCTTCTGGCTCGACGGCGAGCGCGTTCATCCGCTGGCGCTGCAGCGAACCGGCCCCATGCTGGGCGTGGCCGGCATGGCTGTCGACCAGCGCGGCGGGCTCTGGCTGCATGGGCTCGATGGCCTGCATCACGTGGATGCGCGTGCCCTCGCGCGGGCCTGGGCGCAGCCGGGGCAGGCCGTCGAAGGGGAACTGTTCAACTTCGAGGACGGCTTGCGCGGCCAGGTGGCACCGGTCCGCCCGCTGCCGGCGCTCGCTGCGGTGCAGGGGCGCATCTACTATGCCACGATGGCCGGGGCGGGTTGGCTCGATCCGCTGGCGATGCCGCGCAACGGCAGGGCGCCCGGCGTCCTGATCCGCTCCCTGCGCGCCGGCGGCCGGGACTATCCGGCGGCCGATGGGCTGCAACTGCCCGAGGGTACCCGCACGGTGGAACTGGCGTTCACCGCGACGGCGCTGTCGATCCCCGAGCGGGCCCGGCTGCGCTACCGCCTGGAAGGCGTCGACCCGGACTGGCGCGACGTGCAGCACGAGCGCGCGGCCAGCTACACGAACCTGGCACCGGGCAATTACCGCTTCCAGGTCATCGCCGCCAACGAGGACGGTGTATGGAACACGGCCGGCGCTTCCATCGTCTTCGACATCGCACCGGCATTCTGGCAGACTGCCTGGTTCCGCGTGCTGGGCGCGGCGGCGGGCTTATTCATGCTGGGGCTGCTGTACCGCTGGCGGCTGGCCGTGGCCGCGCGCCGCGCGACGGAGCGCGCCACTGCGCGCCTGGAAGAACGCGAGCGCATCGCCCGCTCGCTGCACGATACGCTGCTGCAGGCGGTGCAGGGCCTGGTCTTGCGCTTCCAGGCGGAGGTGATGCGGATGCCGCCGGATTCTCCATCGGCTGCCGTGCTCGATACCGCGCTGGCCGATGCCGACCGCCTGATCGCCAGCACGCGTGACGAAGTCATGGCGCTGCGCCGGGTGCCGCGCGCCGCCGAGCTGCTCGACGAACTGCGCGCCGCGGTGTCCACGCTGGCGCCGGGTTCGGATCACCTGCTGCGTTGCGAGCTGCGCGGCGAAGCGCGGGCATTGCGCGGCGAGGCCGCCGGCGAGATCTTCTGCGCGTTGCGCGAGGCGGCCGTCAACAGCGTGCGCCACGCGCAGGCGACCCGGATAGCCATCGTGCTGCATTTCCTGCCAGGCGCGCTGGAAGCGGCGGTCGTCGACGATGGCGTGGGCATCGACCGCAAGGTGGCCCAATCGGGCCGCGCCGGGCATTTCGGCCTGGTCGGCATGCGCGAGCGCGTCCGTCACCTGGGCGGCCGCATTACCGTCACGGCAGCGCCGGGCGGCGGCACCGCGGTACGCATCAGGATCCCGGCGCGCGCCGCTTACCAGGCAGCGCCGCGGCGGCTGTGGCGCGCGCGCCTGCCGCCATGGAAGCGCTCAGCCGGCGCCTGACGCGGGCGGTCCGCCCAGCGCCCGGCATTGTTCCGCCAGCAGCGTGTGCAACTGCCGCACTGCCGGCGAGAACTGCCGCCGGTGCGGGCAGATCAGCTGCAACGGCGCCGCTTCGCCTGGCTGCTCCGGCAGCACGATCCGCAGCCGCCCGGCGCGCACGTCGGCACAGACATCGAGCCACGACCGGTAGGCGATGCCTTCGCCGGCAATGGCCCAGCGGCGCACCACGTCGGCGTCGTCGCTGGCCAGCGGGCCCCGGACGTGCACCGTGCGCCGGCCCTTGTCGAGCGGGAAGCCCCACTTGTCGTACAGGCGCCCCTGCAGATGCCACAGCAGGCAGGAATGGCGCGGCAGTTCGTCCAGCGATTGCGGCGTGCCGCACTGCTCGAGGTAGCCGGGCGCCGCCACGAGAACCCGCCGGTTGTCCGGCGCGACGGGCAGCGCCACGAAGCTGGCATCGGCCACGCTGCCATAGCGCAGCGCGATATCGACCGGATCGCGGAACACGTCCGTCACCTGGTCGGAAAACTGCACGCGCAGCTCCAGCTGCGGGTGCCGGCGCCGGAAGTCGGTCAGCCATGGCAGCAGCACGTTGCGGCCGAAGTCCGACGGTGCGGCGATCTGCAGCGTCCCGGCCAGCACGTCGTCGCTGCGGTGCAGTTCCTCGCGGCCGCTGTGCAGCAGGCCGATCACGTCCTTGGCATACGGCAGGTAGCGCTCGCCTTCGCCGGTCAGCCGCAGGCTGCGCGTGGAGCGGGCGAACAGGCGCGTGTCGAGATCGCGCTCGAGCCGCATGATGGCGGCGCTGACCTGGCCCGGCAGCAGGTTCGCTTCGCGCGCGGCCTTGGTGAAGCTGCCGCAGGCGGCGGCGCGGACAAACAGGGACAGGTCTTCGAAACGAATCGTCATCGGCAGGTGATTTTCACTCGAATAGAGAAAGTGTTGACCGATTATATGGGTTCTTCAGTTATCAGTCGCGTCATAAGATACGCTACTCAACCCCATCGGAGAACAACAATGAAAGCAGTGGTCTACACCCGGCATGGCCTGCCGATCGAACATCCGGAGTCGCTGGTCGAGATGGACTTGCCCGACCCGGTGCCGGGCCCGCGCGACCTGCTGGTGCGCGTGCACGCGGTTTCCGTCAACCCGGTAGATACCAAGGTGCGCCGCGGCGCTGCAGTCACGGCGCCCCGCGTACTGGGCTGGGATGCGGCCGGTGTCGTCGAAGCCGTCGGCAGCGAGGTGACCGGTTTCCGGCCGGGCGACGAAGTGTATTACGCCGGTTCGCTGACCCGTCCCGGCTCGTACAGCGAACTGCACCTGGTGGACGAGCGCATCGTCGGCCACAAGCCGGCTTCGCTGGACTTCGCCGATGCCGCCGCATTGCCGCTGACATCGCTGACCGCATGGGAACTGCTGTTCGATCGCCTGAAAGTGCCGGAGCAGGGCGCCACGGGGCGGACGTTGCTGGTCATCGGCGCCTCGGGCGGCGTCGGTTCGATCCTCGTGCAACTGGCCCGCAAGCTGACCGGCCTCACGGTGATCGGCACCGCCTCCAGGCCGGAAACCGCGGGCTGGGCACGCGAGCTGGGCGCGCACCACGTGATCGACCATGCGCAGCCGATGAAGCCGCAGCTGCAGGAGCTCGGCTACGAATACGCGGACATTGTTGTCAGCCTCACGCATACCGAACAGCATTATGCCGACATCGTCGACATCCTCGCCCCGCAGGGCCAGTTCGCGCTGATCGATGACCCTGAGACGCTGGACGCCATGCCGCTCAAGCGCAAGAGCATCTCGCTGCACTGGGAACTGATGTTTACCCGCTCGATGTACGAAACGGCGGACATGGCGCGCCAGCGCGACATTCTCGACCGCGTGGCCGGCCTGGTCGACGGCGGCGTGCTGAAGACCACCGTCGGCGAACGCATCGGCAAGATCGATGCCGCCAGCCTGCGCCGCGCCCACGCGATCATCGAGAGCGGCAAGGCGCGCGGCAAGCTGGTGCTGGCCGGTTTCCAGGCCGCCGGTTTCTAAGCCGCCGGCTTCCAAGCCGCCGGTACCGCGTTGCCGCCAGCCGGCCCGGCGCGGTACCATGGCGCCCGTTTTCACTTATCAATTTGCAGGGGAATCAAACAGATGGACATCGTTGCCAAGGCGCGCCAGCGCTACACCGTGAAGTCGTATGACCGCGAACGCAAGGTTCCGGCGGAGATCATCGACCAGCTGCGCGAAGTATTGCGCCTCGCGCCGTCGTCGGTGAACTCGCAGCCGTGGCATTTCGTCGTCGCCGCCACGCCGGAAGGCAAGGAGCGCATTGCCAGGGCCGCCGAGGCGGGCTTCCAGTACAACGCGGCCAAGATCCGCGACGCGTCGCACGTGATCGTGCTGGCCACCAGGGTAGCGCCGGACGAAGCCCAGTTGGCCGCCGTGCTCGAGCAGGAAGCGAAGGATGGCCGCTTCGTCAATGATGCCGCGAAGTCGGCGCAGCACGCCGGCCGCATGTCGTACACGAACCTGCACCGCTTCACGCAGAAGGACGTGCCGTTCTGGTACGAGAAGCAGACCTACATCGCGCTGGGCAGCCTGCTGCAGGCCGCCGCGCTGCTGGACGTGGGCGCCACGCCGATGGAAGGCTTCAATGCCGACGTGCTGGACCAGGAACTCGGCCTGCGCGACAAGGGCTTCACGGGCACCGTGATCATCTCGCTGGGCTATAGCAGCGGCGAGGATTTCAACGCGAAGCTGCCAAAGTCGCGGCTGCCGGCCGACCAGGTGTTCACCGACATCTGATCCACCACGGCAAAACCGGGGACGGACCCCTGTTTTCAGGCAAAACCGGGGACGTACCCGTGTTTGTGGGAAATAACCCACTCCTGCAGGCGCGTATCGCAGCGCCGGTGATATTGCTCGAAAACAGGGGGACGTCCCCAGTTTTGATCTTGCTCGATAACAGGGGTACGTCCCCAGTTTTGCTTAGCGGAAGACCTGCTCGTGCAGCACGGCGGGGGCCTCGGCGTACAGCTTCACCACGGTCGAGGTGCGCGTGCCGTAGTCGGGCGACTCGATTTTCACGGCGGACAGTTGCCGCTCCCGCTCCAGCGAAACGCCGGTCTCGGGCAGCCGCTGGTCGGGGGCGCGGGCGGTATCGGACAGCATTTCGAAGTACGCTTCCTCGGGCGCGCCCAGGCACAGCAAGCTGGCGAACTGGGCCTTGGTCTTGACCACCTTCGGCCAAGGCGCATCGAGCAGCGCGTTGGACAGTCCGTAGACGCCGGGGCCCAGCGGCTGACCATTGCGCGCATCCGCGTCGCCGCGGTTGGAGAACCACACCAGTTCCTCGCCGTCGCACAGCACCAGGTTGAAGCCGTTGTAGGCCTGTGCACCGGGCCGTATCTGGTCGACATAGTCGCGCGCGCTCATCGTCGCCGACAGGAAGTTCGACACCAGCATGCCGCGCGACGGTGCGTGCGGATCGTAGTCGTGAGGTGCGCGGATGTTGGTGATCGCCGCGAAGCGCGACGGGGCCTTGCCGACACTGTCGACCGGCGCAATGCCGCCGTCCTGGCAGCGGGCGCGCAGCGGCGAGACGTTCTCGGCCCACCGGCAGTCCGGTTCCTCCGGCCGCGTAACGCCCATCCAGCTGCCGCCGGCCTTCAGGTCGCGGCCCGCCACCACCTGCGGGTTTTCTTCCCACGGCGCGGCCGCGGCACTGGCACGGTCATAGTATTCGTCGCGGTTGGCGGCGGCGATCAGCGGCACGCCGGGCACCACGCGCCAGGCAAAGACGATCAGGCACATGAGGGGATATCCATGAATGCTTCGGTATGTCGGGGACCCGCGATCAGCGTGTCCAGTCCGGCAGCGGACACGGCTTGTGCCAGCGCTGCCGTGAAACCAGCCGTGGTGGCGGGGTAGACTTCCATCCACGTCTGCACGCCGTCCGGGCTGTCCGGCCGACGTTTCAGTTGCGGGACCACGCCGTGGGCGGCCGCCAGGCCCTGCTGCAACGCGCGCACGCGTGGCAGCAGCGAATCGGCGTCGCGGGCCTGGACGCGATAATAGACGTAAAGGTCCATTAGTACGGGCTCATGGAACACGAGCCCATGGAGGCCAGGCTCTCGGTAGAGGGCCTCATCACAGTTCCAGCTTGTCCAGTACGTAGGGCAGCGGCTGGAATGCCAGCGCGGGGCCGTCCGCGGCACAGGCGCGCACGTCGCCCGCTTCCAGCGCGTCGAGCTTCATCTCGACCAGCGCATCGACACCGCCGATGCCGTTCGGCGCGGCATTGACCACCATGCCGCAGGGCTGGCCGGGATCGGCCGGCGCGAACACTTCCGTACCCGGCGCAACGGTGGCGTCGTCGATCGACACCAGCGCCGTGCGGCGCTTCAGCTTGCCCAGGTACTGGCTGCGCGCGACGATCTCCTGTCCCGGGTAGCAACCCTTCTTGAAATTGACGCCGCCCAGCAGCTCGAAGTTGATCATCTGCGGCACGAACTGTTCCTGTGTCGCGGCGGTGATCAGCGGCACGCCGGCGTGGATCTCCGCCAGGCGCCATGCCGCGTTGCCGCCGACGACCAGCCGGTCGGCGAGTTCGGCCGCGACGGTCGTCACCGTTTCCGGTGTCGCCAGCCACAGGTAGCGCGGCGCGCCGAAGGCATCGGCCACGCGCAGCAGCGTGCCGAGCGGATGATCGAGCTTGGTGTACGGCGCGGCGGGCAGGGCGTCGAACCAGGTTTGCAGCACGGCTTCCGCGAGGGCACCGCCCAGGCCCAGCGCAACGCGCTGTTCCGTCACATCGGCCGCCTTGGTTTTCGCCCGCAGCACGAACATCTGCAGCCGTTTCTGGATGGCCGGCTGGATCTCGCGCGCCAGCTGCAGGTACACCGACTGTTCATCCTTCCACATGAGGAAGCTGGCCAGCAGGCGGCCCTTCGGCGAACAGTAGCCGGCCAGGCGCACTTCCCCGGCGCCGAGGTGTTCGACGTCGTTGGTCAGCTGCGAATGCAGGAACGAAGCCGTATCGTCGCCGGTGAAGGCGATCACGCCCAGGTCGGTGACGGGCGCGACGAACCCGGCGGCGAGCGCGGTCCGCGAGGGCGCATCGGCGGACGGGGCGAGGAGTTGATTCCAGTTGTTCATATATTTGATTACTTTGGCTAGTAATTACCCACGAAGGACCACAAAGTTGCCTGTGTAGGCATTATTATTACGGGCTCATTATAAAGATCCCGCGCCAAACGCGCCGGCCACCCCCAAAACGGGTCGCGCGGCCCCGCGCGGGCACCATACACATGGCATTCATTACGAAGACGCTGGCACTGGGCGTACTGGTCGCGGCGGCGGCGGCCGGCGGTTTCGCCTGGTGGTCGCAGCAGCCGATCGTGGGCGAGGGAGACAGCATCCCGTTTACGATCATCAAGGGCAGCGGCGCCCACGCGGCCGGCCAGCAGATCGCCGAGGCGGGCGTGCCGATCCAGCCGCTGCTGTTCAACCTGCTGGCACGCTTTTCCGGCAAGAGCGGCAAGCTGAAAGCCGGATCCTACGAGCTGAAACCGGGTACCACGCCGCAGCGCCTGATCGAGCAGCTGGTACGCGGCGAGTTCGCGCAGGAATCGCTGACGATCATCGAAGGCTGGACCTTCCGCCAGATGCGCCAGGCGATCGCCGCCCACAAGGGCCTCAAGCATGACACCGTCGGCCTGTCCGACAGCGAGCTGATGGCAAAACTGGGTTCCACCTACAAGCAGCCGGAAGGCCTGTTCTTCCCCGACACCTACCTGTTCGCCAAGGGTTCGTCCGAGCTGCAGATCTACAAGCAGGCGCACGTGGCGCTGCTGCAGCACCTCGACACAGCGTGGGAACAGCGCGCGGCCGACCTGCCGTACACGGATAAATACCAGGCGCTGACGATGGCATCGATCGTCGAGAAGGAAACCGGGCAGAAGTCCGAGCGGGCGATGATCGCCGCCGTGTTCGTCAACCGGCTGAAGCTGGGCATGATGCTGCAGACCGATCCCACCGTCATCTACGGGCTGGGCGAGAAATTCGACGGCAACATCCGCAAGAAAGACCTGGAAACGGACACCCCGTACAATACCTACACGCGCAACGGCCTGCCGCCGACGCCGATCGCGCTGCCCGGCGTACAGTCGCTGGGCGCGGCGCTGGCGCCGGCAAAGACGACGGCATTGTATTTTGTAGCACGCGGCAACGGCACCAGCCATTTTTCCGATAACCTGACCGACCACAACAGGGCGGTCAACCAGTACCAGCGCAGGCAATGAGTGGAAGTTTCATGAGCGGCAAGTCCATGACCCGGAGTACCCCGGCAGCACGCGGCAAGTTCATCACGTTCGAGGGCATCGACGGGGCGGGCAAGTCCACGCACATCCAGTACGTAGGCGAGCTGATCCGCGCGCGCGGCGCGGAACTCGTCAGTTCGCGCGAACCGGGCGGCACGCCACTCGGCGAAAAGCTGCGCGAACTGGTGCTGCACGAAGCCATGCACCTGGAAACGGAAGCGCTGCTGGTCTTTGCCAGCCGCCGCGAACACATTGCGCAGGTAATCGAGCCGGCACTGGCGCGCGGCGCCTGGGTCATTTCCGACCGTTTCACTGACGCCAGCTTTGCCTACCAGGGCGGCGGCCGCGGGCTGGAGCTGGCCAAGCTCGACACGCTGGCGAACTGGGTGCACCCGGAACTGTGGCCCGATCTCACCATCCTGTTCGACGTGCCGCTCGAGGTGGCGCGGGCCCGGCTCGACGCCACCCGCGATCTCGACAAATTCGAGCAGGAGAAGGCCGACTTCTTCCTGGCCGCGCGCAACGAGTACCTGCGCCGCGCCGGGCAGGAGCCGGAGCGCTTCCGCGTCATCGACTCGACCCAGCCGATCGAAGCGATCCGCGTGCAGCTGGCGGCCATCGTCGCCGCGCTGGAGCCATGATGGAAACCACGTCCGCCATCTATCCATGGCAGCGCGACGCCTGGCTGGCGCTGCAGGGCGTGCGCCAGCGGCTGCCGCACGCGGTGCTGTTCCACGGCCCGGCCGGCATCGGCAAGGCCGACTTCATCGAGCATTTCGCCCAGGCGCTGCTGTGCGAGGATGTGCGCGCCGATGGCCATCCGTGCAACGCCTGTGCCTCGTGCGGCTGGTTCGTCCAGCAAAGCCATCCCGATTTCCGCCGCATCCGGCCCGAAGCCTTCGAAGAGGATGGCGCCGGTGACGGCGACGAGGGCGAGGAAAAGAAGAAGACCAAGGCGCCGTCGAAGGAGATCAAGATCGAGCAGGTGCGCGCGCTGGCCGATTTCATGAACATTTCCACGCACCGGCAAGGCTTGCGCGTGGTGGTGCTGTATCCGGCCGAGGCGCTGAACATGCCGGCCTCGAACGCGCTGCTGAAGACGCTGGAAGAACCGCCGCCGGGCACCGTGTTCCTGCTGTCGTCGAACAGCCTGGACCGGCTGCTACCGACCATCCTGTCGCGTTGCCGCAAGTTCGCGCTGACCATGCCGCCGCAGCCCGAGGCGCTGGCGTGGCTGCAATCGCAGGGCGTGGCGGAAGCGGACGGCTGGCTGAGCGAGCAGGGCGGTGCGCCGCTGGCCGCGCTGGCCCAGGCGGAAACCGGCAGCCGCGAGGAAATGGACACGCTGCTGCAATACCTGGCCCATCCCTCCGTCGAGAACGCGCTGCGCACGGCGGACAAGATGCAGAAAGTGCCGCTCACGTCCGTGGTGGCCTGGCAGCAGCGCTGGCTGTACGACCTGTTTTCGCTGAAGCTGTCGGGCCGGATCCGCTATTACCCCCGCTACCAGCGCGAACTGAAAGGCCTGTCGGACCGGGTGCCGGTGTCCGGGCTGCTGGCGGCGATCAAGAGCACGGCCGAACGGCGCGCCACGTCCGACCATCCGCTGTCGCCCAAGCTCTTCCTCGAAGACATGCTGCTCGACTATACGTCCTGCTGCCGCTGACGATGGACGGTCGACGATGAGTACGCGCCCACCCGATCCCAACGCTTCCGGCAATGCCGGGCCGCTGACACGGCCGGCCGTGCTGTCGCTGGCAATCAAGGAAAAAGCGGCGCTGTATGCGGCGTACATGCCGTTCCTGAAGAATGGCGGCATCTTCGTGCCCACCACGCGGGGCTACCGCATCGGCGACGAGATCTACCTGATCCTGTCGCTGATGGACGACCAGAACAAGTACCCGATCGCCGGCAAGGTCGTGTGGATCACGCCGGCGGCGGCCAACAATAACAAGGCGCAGGGCATCGGCGTCCATTTCCCGGACGACGAAGCGGGCCAGCGCACCCGCGCGCGCATCGAGGAAATCCTCGGCGCCGCCCTGCGTTCCTCCCGCGCCACCCATACACTGTAAAAGCCACCCGTCACTTCCTTACGCCACATGTCTTTCCGCCACCGTATCGCCACCCTCGACGACCTGCCGACCATCGTCGCCATCTACAACAGCACCATCGCCTCGCGCGAAGTCACCGCCGACACCGAACCGGTATCGGTCGAATCGCGGCTGAACTGGTTCCACGAACACCAGCCCGGGCGCCGCCCGCTGTGGGTGATCGAACGCGCCGACGATACGTCCAGCCAGCCCGACATCCTCGGCTGGATCTCGTACTCGAATTTCTACGGCCGCCCGGCGTATTCCGGCACGGCCGAGGTGTCAATCTATATCCACGAGGCATGGCGCGGCAAGGGCATCGGCAAGTACGCGCTGACCGAAGCGATCGCCTTCGCACCGCAGATCAGCGTGCACACCGTGCTCGGCTTCATCTTCGGCCACAACGGCGCCAGCCTGGCGCTGTTCCGCAAGTTCGGCTTCGAGGAATGGGCGCACTTCCCGCGCGTCGCCAACCTGGACGGCGTGGAACGCGATTTGATCATCCTCGGCAAGCGCGTCGCTGAATAGAAGTTGCCCCAACTTGCCCAAAGTTGCCCGAAAAACAGGGTACGTCCCCATTTTTCGGGAAACGTTTCACTGGAGATTTATTTTACCGATCAGCGGGATCTGCGCAATCGCGTGACGTCGGCTACAATCGACCCATGTTCATCGATTCACATTGCCACATCGACTTCCCGGACCTGGCAGCCCGGATGCCGGAAATCCGCGCGAAAATGGCGGAAAACAAGGTGACGCATGCGCTGTGCGTATCCGTCGACCTGCCGGACTTTCCGCGCGTGCTGGCGCTGGCCGAGCAGTATCCGAATATCTACGCCTCGGTCGGGGTCCATCCCGATTACGAAGACACGCCCGAGCCCACGGTCGAGCAGCTCGTCGAGCTGGCCCGGCATCCGAAAATCGTCGCGATCGGCGAAACGGGCCTCGATTACTACCGGCTCGAGGGCGACCTCGAATGGCAGCGCGAGCGTTTCCGCACGCATATCCGCGCCTCGCGCGCGTCGAAGAAGCCGCTGATCATCCACACGCGCTCGGCCAGCGAGGACACCATCCGCATCATGCGCGAGGAGGGGGCCGGCACCGGCCAGGGCGGCGTCGCCGGCGTCATGCACTGCTTCACCGAATCGCTGGAAGTGGCCAGGGCGTCGATGGATATGGGCTTCTATATCTCATTCTCGGGCATCGTAACGTTCAAGAGCGCGAAGGAGCTGCAGGCCGTCGCGCTGGAAGTGCCGCTGGAACAGATGCTGATCGAAACGGATTCGCCCTACCTGGCGCCGGTGCCGTACCGCGGCAGGACGAACGAGCCGGGCTACGTGGCCCACGTGGCCGAGTTCATCGCGAAGCTGAAAGGCGTCACGGTCGAGGAGGTGGCGGCGGCAACCAGCGCCAACTTCTTCCGGCTGTTTACTGCCGCGAATACTGCCGCGAATACTGCCGCTAACACCGCCGCGAGCGCCTGATGCGGACCGGCCTGCGAGACCTCGCCAGGCGGCTGCGCAACCGGATCGGCCGGCTGCGCAGCCGGATTGGACTGCGGCTCGGCATCGCCACGGTGGCCGTCGCGTCGGCGTTTTCCCCGGCGCCGGCCGCGGCGCAGGCCGCCGATGCCGTCTACTTCTTCCGTGCCGCGCAAGTCAACGATGCCGGCCGCATCAAGCCCCTGCTGGCGCGCGGCCTCGATCCGAACGTGCGCGAGCCGGAGCGGGGCGAGACGGGCATGATCGTCGCGCTGCGCAACGATGCGATGGACGTGTTTGCATTGCTGCTGGCGCAGCCGAAGATCGACCTCGAGGCCCAGGCCGGCAACGGCAATACCGCGCTGATGATGGCCGCGTTCAAGAACAATATGCCGGCCGTGAAAGCGCTGCTCGCCAAGGGCGCCCAGGTCAACCGGCCCGGCTGGACCGCGCTGCATTATGCCGCCGCGGCGGGTGCCCTCGACATCATGCGCGTACTGCTGGAACAGCACGCCTACATCGATGCGGAATCGCCGACCGGGGTCACGCCGCTGATGCTGGCCGCCCGCGAAGGCCAGGAAGACGCCGTCAAGCTCCTGCTGCGGGAAGGCGCCGACGCCAGCCTGCGCGACAGCGGCTTTGACAGCGATGCCGCCGAGTTCGCCGAACGGGCCGGCAAGCCGTGGATCGTCAAGGTAATCCGCCAGCACCAGGCCGAGCAGATCATGCGCCGCTGACGCCCGGGTGCGGGCCGGGGGGGCCCTGCCTGGACCCGTATCACCCGTAGCAGCAATTCGAATTGAGCCGTATTTCCCGCCAACCTCGGCGCTTTGGGAAGCCACCTCGTTGCGCATAATGTCGCTGTCGCCACGAGAGGAAATACCATGCTGTCCGAACGCGAACTCGAAAGCTGCTACCTGGGGCAGTTCATCCCGGTTCACTACCACCACAACATGCTGATGGACACGAACCGCATGCACAGCTTCCGTGCGGCGATCGATCATGTCGTCCAGCCCGGCATGAAGGTGCTGGAACTGGGCGGCGGCACGGGGGCGTTGTCGTTCTTCGCGGCACGGCGGGCGGACAAGGTCTATTGCGTCGACTTCAACCCGGACATGGTGCAGGAGGCGCGCCGCTTCCTGGCGCTGAACCGCTGCGCCGACAAGGTGGAAGTGATCCACGCCGATGCGTTCGAATACCTGCCGCCCGAGCCGGTGGACGTCGTCATCTGCGAAATGCTCCATGTCGCGATGCTGCGCGAGAAGCAGGTCGACGTCATCGAACATTTCAAGCGCCGCTATCTGCAGAAGTTCGGCGGGCCGCTGCCGGTGTTCCTGCCGGAGGCGGTGCTGATGGCAGCCCAGCCGATCCAGCAGGAATACGATTTCGAAGGCTTTTATGCGCCCATCGTGCAGTTCCAGCAGCCTGGCGCCGTGCAGCCCGGTACGCTGGAGATGGCCCAGCCGGCCGTGTATTCGGTGATCGATTTCACGCAGCCGAACGACAGCAGCTATCGCTGGGAGGGGAAGTTCGTCATCGACCGCGACGGCACGGTGAATGCGATCCGCTTCATCACGAAGACCATCCTTTCCGTCGTGCAGGAGCGGGCGGCAACGATCGACTGGCTGAACCATTTCATGTCGCTGCCGCTCGAACAGCCGGTGGACGCCAAGGCAGGCGACGTGCTGCAGGTGGCGTTTGCCTACCGCGCCGGCGGCTCGATCCCGTCACTGCAGGCGGGCCTGACGGCCCGGCTGCTGTACCAGGCCGCGTTGCAGCCGCAGGTCGTCGCCTACGCCTGACCGGCCTGCGCCATTCGTTCCCGCTTTTCGACAGCCGGTCGCCGCATCCGGCCTTCTATCGCCCGGCCGTTGAGCAAACCCGCCGCCGCTGGCACCATGGCGCTTCGATCACCGTTGCGCGAGGACGCCATGATGAGCTTTATCCTGTGGTTGCTGCTGTTGCTGGTCTGCTGGCCGCTCGCCCTGCTGGCGCTGCTGCTGTACCCGGTGGCCTGGCTGCTGTTGCTGCCGTTCCGGCTGATCGGCATCGGTGTCGATGCCGTGTTCGAGCTGCTGCGCGCAGTGGTGATGCTGCCCGCGCGCGTGCTGGGCGGCGGCCGCCGCTGATGCCGCCACCCCCGTGCGCCAGGCGCACCCGGCAACGCGTTGGCAATCCGCCTCAGAAGCCGACCAGGAAGCCGGCGCCCAGCGACATCTGCGAGTAGTTGTAGTCGATCAGGCTCTGGCCATAGCCGGAGAAGAACTGCACATAGCCCTTCAGGTTCGCGCGCAGCGGTACTGCCCAGCCCAGTTGCAGCGCGCCGTGGTCCGTGTGCAGGTTGCGCCGTGCCAGCAGCGAGTATTCGCTGCCGCCGTCGCGGTAGACCAGGCGCAGGTCGCCGTGGCCCATGAAGTCGGTGATGTCCAGGTTGTCGTTGTCGGACACCGAATTGTCCAGGCGCTTCCAGATCCGCGCCGTCACGGCCAGCTTGCCGTATTCGCCACCCAGTTCCGCGTAGGCACGGTTCCAGCTGCGCGACAGCGTGGCGGTCTGGCCGTTCGACTGGTGGACGAATCCCAGGCCCGCATAGCGGAAATCGAAGCCGCCGAGGCGCTTGCCGATCGGCGCGATGGCCATCACTTCCGGCTGGTAATTGGTTTCACGGAACGGGCTGGATTCATCGCGGTTATAGGCCTGCCAGAAGCTTTGCTGGGTATAGCCGAACCACAGGTCGACCGGCGATCCGGCGATCGTTTCCAGCATCTTCATCTTGAACGACAGCTGGTACGCCAGCTCGACGTGTTTCGCATCGATGCCGCCCGGCGTGACCTCGTTGAACGGCGCGGTATTGGTGCTGTTGCTGTAGTTCGCCAGCAGCAGGTAGTTGTCGCGGTGCGGCCGGAAGTTGAACACGCCGCGCTTGCTGTCCTTGTCCAGTTCCCACAGCGGCACCTGCACCGAAACGATCTGCTGTTCGGGGGCCGGCGCACTGGCTTCGGCCGGCCTGGCCACCGGCCCGCCGGGGAAGGCACCCTGTTGCTGGTCGGCGTTGGCGGACGCCGGCGCAGGCGTGCCCGCCGCGGCGACCGGCGCCGGATCCTGGGCCCGGTTGGCCAGCGCGTCGTAGCAGCCGAGGCGTTCGGTCGGATCGGCCAGCATCGAGCAGCGGCCCAGCGCAGGGTCGACCGCGGCCGGGACATTCTGCGCAACGACTACGCAAGGAGAGAGGGCCAGCATGGCCGAAAGGCAGGGGGCAAAGTGTTTTTTCATTGTCATGATCTTGTTTTTTGGCATCGCGCCAGTATAAGGGGCGAGCGCGCCCGCCGGTCGCACGGCAGGGCTTGAAAAAAAGAAATGGGGCATCAACTGCGCCAACCCGATGCTGCTACAATTTTTGAGCGCGATCACATGATTGCGCCATCCAAGGAGAATGCCATGAGCCGCAAGACCCCTATCGAGCGCTACCGGAATATCGGCATCAGCGCCCACATCGATGCCGGCAAGACCACCACCACCGAGCGCATCCTCTTCTATACGGGCGTGAACCACAAGATCGGCGAGGTGCACAACGGCGCGGCGACCATGGACTGGATGGAGCAGGAGCAGGAACGCGGCATCACGATCACGTCGGCGGCGACGACGGCGTTCTGGCGCGGCATGGCCGGCAACTTCCCGGAACACAGGATCAACATCATCGATACGCCGGGCCACGTGGATTTCACGATCGAGGTGGAGCGCTCGATGCGCGTGCTCGATGGCGCCGTGATGGTCTACGACGCCGTCGGCGGCGTGCAGCCGCAATCGGAAACCGTGTGGCGCCAGGCAAACAAGTACAAGGTGCCGCGCATCGCCTTCGTCAACAAGATGGACCGCGTGGGCGCCGACTTCTTCCGCGTGCAGCAGCAGATCCGCGACCGCCTGAAGGGCAATGCCGTGCCGATCCAGATCCCGGTCGGCGCCGAGGACCATTACCAGGGCGTGATCGACCTGGTGAAGATGCGCGCCATCATCTGGGACGATGCCAGCCAGGGCGTGAAGTTCACGTACGAGGACATTCCGGCCGAGCTGAAGGACCTCGCGCAGAAATGGCACGACAATCTGGTGGAAGCCGCCGCCGAAGCGACGTCCGAGCTGACGGAGAAGTACCTGAACGGCGAGACGCTGTCCGAGGCCGAGATCAAGACGGCGCTGCGGGCCCGCACGGTGCGCGGTGAAATCGTGCCCATGCTGGCCGGCAGCGCCTTCAAGAACAAGGGCGTGCAGGCGATGCTGGACGCGGTGATCGAATACCTGCCGTCGCCGCTCGACGTACCCGCCATCGCCGGCCATGACGAGGACGACAACGAGATCGAGCGGCATCCGACCGACTCGGACCCGTTTGCCGCGCTGGCGTTCAAGATCATGACCGACCCGTTCGTCGGCCAGCTGGCCTTTTTCCGCGTGTATTCCGGCGTCGTGAATTCGGGGGACACCGTCTACAACCCGACCAAGGGCCAGCGCGAACGGCTGGGCCGCATCCTGCAGATGCATGCCAACGAGCGCAAGGAAATCAAGGAGGTCTTTGCGGGCGACATCGCCGCGGCCGTCGGCCTGAAGGGCGTGACGACCGGCGACACGCTGTCCAATCCCGATCACGTGATCGTGCTGGAAAAGATGGTGTTCCCGGAGCCGGTGATCTCGCAGGCGGTCGAGCCGAAGACCAAGGTGGACCAGGAAAAGATGGGCATCGCCCTGTCGCGCCTGGCGCAGGAAGACCCGTCGTTCCGTGTGCATACCGACGAGGAATCCGGCCAGACCATCATGGCCGGCATGGGCGAGCTGCACCTGGAAATCCTGGTGGACCGGATGAGGCGCGAGTTCGGCGTGGAGGCATCGGTCGGCAAGCCGCAGGTGGCTTACCGCGAAACGATCCAGAAAGCGGTGTCCGACGTCGAGGGCAAGTTCATCAAGCAATCCGGCGGCAAGGGGCAGTACGGCCACGTGGTGCTGAAGCTGGAACCCCTGGAGCCGGGCAAGGGCTATGAATTCGTCGATGCGATCAAGGGCGGCGTGGTGCCGCGCGAGTTCATCCCGGCGGTCGACAAGGGCATCACCGAGACGCTGCGCTCGGGCGTGCTGGCCGGCTACCCGGTGGTGGATGTGCGCGCCACCCTGACGTTCGGCTCCTACCACGACGTCGACTCGAACGAGAACGCGTTCCGGATGGCCGGCTCGATGGCGTTCAAGGACGGCATGCGCCGCGCCGATCCGCAACTGCTCGAGCCGATCATGGATGTCGAGGTGGAAACGCCCGAGGAATTCATGGGCAACGTGATGGGCGACCTCACGACACGGCGCGGCATGGTGCAGGGCATGGACGAGATCCCCGGCGGTGGCGGCAAGCTGGTGCGTGCACTGGTGCCGCTGGCCGAGATGTTCGGCTACTCCACCACGCTGCGCTCGCTGACGCAGGGCCGCGCCACGTACACGATGGAGTTCAAGCATTACGCCGGCGTGCCGAAGCATATCCTCGACCAGATCGCCACGTCGAAGATCAGGGCCTGAAAAAAAACAGGGGTCCGTCCCCGGTTTTGCCGTTCTGCTACCGTCCCAGCAACTTGGCGAACTCCTCGGCCGGCAACGGCCTGCCGTACAGGTAGCCTTGCCCCTGCTCGCAGCGCAGCAGTTTCAGGAACTTGGCTTCTTCTTCCGTCTCGATGCCTTCGGCAACCACCTTCAGCTCCAGCGTGTGCGCCAGTTGCACGATGGTCTGCACCATGCCCATGTAGTTCGCATCCTGCGTCATCTTGATGACGAACGAACGGTCGATCTTCAGCACGTCGACCGGCAGCGTGACGAGGTAGGCCAGCGACGAGTAGCCGGTGCCGAAGTCGTCGATCGCCACCGGCACGTCCAGCTCGCGCACCCGGTTGAGGATATCGACCACGCGCCGCTGGTCCGCCACCAGGCCGCTTTCCGTCACCTCGATCGACAGAGGCTTCAGGCTGGCCTCGGCCGTGTTCAGCGCCCGTTCGATGTCGTCGAACAGCGAATCGCAGCGGAACTGGGCAGGGGCCACGTTGACGGCGATCTGCGGCGGCTTCAGGCCCGCGTCGTGCCATGCGCGCCAGTCTTCCATGGCGCGCTGCATCACGCTGCGGCCGACCTGCGTGACCAGGCCGCTGCGCTCCAGCACCGGCACGAACTCGGTCGGCTGGATCAGGCCGCGCTGCGGGTGGCGCCAGCGCACCAGCGCCTCCGCGCCGGCCAGCTTGCCGGTCCTGAGGTCGATCTTCGGCTGGTAGAAGTTGACGAACTCGCCGCGCTCGACCGCCTCGCGCAACTCCGCCTCCATGCTGATCTGGCGCGCCAGCGCATGGTCGGCATCGCGGTCGTAGAAGCCGATTTGTTCTTCCTGGGTGCGCGAGCCGGCCAGCGCATCCCAGGCCTTGACCAGCAGTTCGTCGGCGCTGGTGCCGTCTTCCGGCAGCATGGCCGCTCCCACGTTCACGGTGCACCAGATCTTGTGCTGGTCCACCTGGTAGGAGCCTTCCAGCATCGGAATGATCGTGTCGCGCGCATAGGCACGCGGCGAGCGCTCCTCGTCGACCGGATAGAACAGGGCGAACCGGCCGATGCCTACGTGGGACAGCGCCATCCGCTGCGCCACCTCGGTTTTCAGGCGCTGCGCCACTTGCCGCATCAGGCCGATCGCGGCGGTGTTGCCGTAGGCCGAGCTGATCTCGTCGAAGCGGTTGATGTTGATGAGAAGTACCGTGCCGCTGGCATTGACGGCCGCCAGCGCGGCGATTTCCTCGTCGAAATGCAGGCGGCTGGGCAAGCCGGACAGCGCATTGGTGCGCGCCAGCCGGAACAGTTCCTGGGCATTGATCAGCCGCTCCAGGCCGAAGCTCAGTTCGTTGCCGAGTTCGCCCGCCCGTTCCCGGTAAAAATGGTCGAAGAATTCCGCCCGGTACGAGTAGAACGAGATCACGCCCCAGCACTTGCCGTTGACGAACAGCGGGATGGCCATGCACGCGGCCACGCGGTGCGGCGCGCCGGGCAGGTTGTTCGACACCTGCAGCCGGCCGCTGGCGACGGCGGCACCGGCCAGTTCGGGCAGGAACCAGGCCGCCACGGCAGGCGGCTCGTCGCCGGAGCCACTGGTGCCTTGCCACGGATGCTCGGCCCCGTCCCGTGCGGCGGAGGTGAACAGTTCCAGCGCGCCGGTCGTGTCGTCGACGCGGCTGATGGCGACGATCTCCAGCCCCGGCTGGTGGCAGGCGAACCGGCAGGTATCCAGGCACAGCGATTCAAGCGTCTTGGCGCGGGTGATGATCGCGGAAAGGCGCGACAGCAGCACGTAGAAGTTATCGTGCCGGATCAGCGCGCGCTCCTTCTCGACTTCGGTGGTCATGTCGATCGCCGAGCCGCCCAGGAAAGGCTCGCCATCGACATCGATCGGGAACTTGTGCACCAGCCAGTGGCGCGTGCCGTCGTGCGAGGTTTCCATCGTCTTGATGGTTTCGCCGTTCTCCAGCACCGCCCGGTCCTGCTCTTCCAGGCTGTGGCGGATGTCCTCCGGCCAGAAATGGCTGTCGTCCATGCCGACCACGGTGGGCACGCCGAAGAAGCCGTGCAGCGCCGCGTTGCCCATCACGTAGCTGCCGTTGCGGTCCTTGATCCACAGGGGCGAGGGCGAATGTTCGGCAAAGCCGGACAGGAAACTTTCCGCGCGCGCCAGCTTGCGCTTCAGTTGACGGCAGGCCGCCGCCGTGGCGGCGAGGTCGGCCAGAGCCTGGCGCTGCTCGGCGCCCATGGCCGGCGGCGCACAGGCCAGCAGGGCGTTTTCGTCATCCAGCGCCTGCGGCGGTACGCCGCCGCACAGGTAGCCGGCAAGGCGCACGAGTTCCGGCGCAAAATGGTCCGGCTCACCCTCGACCGGCAGCGCGCGTTGTTCCTGGGGGGCGATATTGTTCATATAGGCATTCTTTTTGCATCGTCCCATCGTGACACCCGGCGCCGGCGCCGTCTTGCCACTTTGGGAAGAGGGCGGCTCAGTCCGTGAGCTTGAACTTGAGCTGGATGGTCAATGCGCCGTGCAGGCGATCCTTGTACTTCGGTACGATAGCAAAGTTAACCCCCACCCGTTGGTACTCCACGCTGACGACGGGAATCAATGCGGGAAACCATCCGCCGTCGCGGTGTTTCGGATAGCCGTCGAACGCACCAATGACAGCGCCCAGTCGCAGCGGCCCGAGCGAAAACGGCTGGTAGTAAATGCCGGCATAGTTCGAGATGGCCCGGTCGCTGTTGCGGAAACGCCCCACCGTGGCCGATGCCACCGTTGAAAAACGGTACTCGGCGCCAATGCCGGGGTTGGTATCGTCCAGCCCGGCGTCGCGGTCGAAGTGATACGAATAGAAGCCGGGATTCACCCACAGTTCGCTGCGTGGCTGCGATTCGATGACAGCAAACGGATTGGCCTGCGCTCCTGCCTGTGCAAGCAGCAGCAAGGCACCCAGCATTGCGTGTTTCATGCCATTTTCCCCAGATTGTTAATAGCGCGGCAATTATAGCGATAGCTCAAGCATGCTGCGCTTTTTCATTGAATCTGGTGCACGCTTGATGGCGATAAAGAAATTGCTGAGTGGAAATTGACTGCCTGTTGGCAATGCCGGACAGTGATCGTCCCACATGACAGGGAGTCCCCAATGAACAAGCACACGATGATGATCTGCGCCGCCGTGACAGTATTGACGGCATGCGCTTCGACGACCAAGCCGGGCATGGTCGGCGTCCAGCGGCAGCAACTGATGCTGGTGTCGGCCGAGAAGGTGGAGCAGATGGCGCTGGTGAACTACACGCAGCAGAACCGCGAAGCCCAGGTGAAGGGCAAGCTGGTGACCAAGGGCGCCGAGTACGAGCGGCTGAAGAAGATTGCCGCCCGCCTGCAGTCACAGGTGACAACTTTCCGCGACGATGCGGCGAAATGGCAGTGGCAGCTCGCGCTGATCGACGCGCCGGTGATCAACGCCACCTGTGCGCCGGGCGGCAAGATCACGTTCTATACGGGCCTGTTGCGCCAGCTGAAGCTGAACGACGACGAGATTGCGATCATCATGGGCCACGAGATCGCCCATGCACTGCGCGAACACGGCCGCGAGCGCGTTTCGCGCGCCTACGCGCAAAATGCGCTGACCACGACGGCGCTGATGGCGGCGCCGAACAGCCAGGCGCAGGTGGAGGCGGCGAACACGGTCGCGCATTACCTGTACATGCTGCCGAACTCGCGCCAGAACGAATCGGAAGCCGACGCGATGGGCCTGGAACTGGCGGCGCGCGCCGGCTACAAGCCGGAAGCCTCGGTGGCCGTCTGGAAGAAGATGCAGGCGCTGGACAGGAAGTCGGGCGAGCAGAAGTCGGCCGAATTCACGTCCACCCATCCGTCGAACGAAACGCGGATCGCCGACCTGACCGGGATGCTGCCAAAGGTGACGCCGCTGTACCAGGTGGCGGTGAAGAAGTAGGCCGGCAGGTCAGCGGCGCACTATAGCCGCAGTTCCCAGTACCCCACGTCGAGCCACCGGCCGAACTTGTAGCCCACCTCTGCGAAGTGGGCTACTTTCCTGTATCCCATTCTTTCATGCAGAGCGACGCTGGCATCGTTCGGCTGGGCGATGCCAGCGATGGCAAGATGGCAGCCCTGGCAACGCAGCCGCTCCAGCAGCGCCTGGTACAACGCCGTGCCGAAACCCTTGCGTTCGCTGCCCCGCGCCAGGTAGACCGACGTCTCCACCGAAAAGCGGTAGGCATGCCGCACCCGCCACTGCGTGGCATAGGCATAGCCGGCGATGGTGCCGTCCGCGCCTTCCAGCACCAGCCATGGCAGGCCGCCATCCTGGACGGTGGCGATCCGGCCCTGCATGTCCGTGGCGGACAGCGCCACCTCCTCGAAGCTGACAGTGCTGTCGACGATATACGGGTTGTAGATCGCGGCGATGGCCGCGGCATCGCCCGGCCGGGCATCGCGGATCAAGCGCGCGGCCGCTGCTTGTGGAACACCATCGGGCTGTACGGTACGGCCGACGGCGGCGGCGAATTCAGGATGCCCGGCTTCATCGCGCCGACCACATGCATCTCGCACGGCTTGCAGTCGAATCGCAGCGTGTAGGTTTCGCTGCCCGAGACAAGGGTCATCGGCTCCGCCTTGACCTGGCCCTGCACCCCCTGCACGCCCTTGGCCTGCTTCGGGCACAGGTTGAACGAGAAGCGCAGGCAGTGCTTGGTGATCATCAGCGGCACTTCGCCCGCTTCCTCATGCGCCTCGTAGGCGGCGGCGATCATCTGCACGCCGTGCTTGTGGTAGAACGCGCGCGCCTTCTCGTTGTAGACGTTGGCCAGGTACGTCAGCTGCGTATCCGGATAGATCGCCGGCGGTTCGGCCGGCGCCTTGCGGGGTGGGCGCTGCCATGCCGCCAGGCGGGCCGCCTCATGGGCGGCGATGGCATCGCGCCGCAGCGCGTTGATCGCGCCGGACGGCACGAACCACGGCTGCGACAGGTTCAGCTCGACACTGCCTGCCTGGAACATCGTGTTGCCCAGCTTCCCCAGGCTGGTGCGCAGCGCCGCTTCGGCCTGCGCGGCCTGCTGGGCAGGCTGCAGCGCCAGCGCCGTGGACGTCGAGCTCATGATGCCATCCTCGTCGGTGACCGCCAGCGTCAAGCCCCCGGCATGCTCGGACAGCACCAATTGCACGGCCACCTTGCGATCCGACGATTTCTTGGCCAGCGCCGATTCCCACTGATTGTCGCGGTTGCGGTGGATCTCGGTGCCGACCTTCAGGCCGGCCAGGCTGGCCATCGGCTCGTTGGGGAACACGCGCCAGCGCTGGCCTTCCTCGTTCTCGCCGAGCTTTTCCACCGTATTGGCCTGCACGCCGGCCGAGTTGCGCTTGACCATGTAGTTCAGGCCGTCGCCATTGGCCATCGGCGCGTCGGTCAGCAGGTCGAAGTGGTCGCCGCCCAGCCGGGTCACGGTTCCGAGCTTGACGCCCAGGTATTTCGGCGAATCGAAGGCGCCGATATCGTCCTGCCGGCCGCCGGCGAAATAATCGGTATGGCCGCGGTGGAAGTTCTTGTCGACGTCGGGGGTGAACATCACCTGCGTGCGGCCGCTCGATGCGCGCACGAATTCGGTGCGCCGTTCCAGGATCTCGTCCAGCAGCAGGCGGTAGTGGGCCGTGATGTTCTTGACATAACCCATGTCCTTGTAGCGGCCCTCGATCTTGAATGAGCGGATGCCGGCATCGACCAGCGCCTCCAGGTTGCGGCTCTGGTCGTTGTCCTTCATCGACAGCAGGTGCTTGTCGTACGCCACCACCCGGCCCTGGCCGTCGGACAGCGTGTAGGGCAGTCGGCAAGCCTGCGAGCAGTCGCCGCGGTTGGCGCTGCGGCCCGTGTCCGCGTGCGAGATGTAGCACTGGCCCGAGAATGCCACGCACAGCGCGCCATGGATGAAGTATTCGAGCGGCGTGTCGACCTCCGCGCGGATCTTGCGGATCTGCTCGATCGTCAGTTCGCGCGCCAGCACCAGCTGGGAGAAGCCCACGTCGCCGAGGAATTTCGCCCGCTCGACGGTGCGGATGTCGCACTGCGTGCTGGCATGCAGCTGGATCGGCGGTAAGTCCAGTTCCAGCAGGCCCATGTCCTGGATGATCAGCGCATCCACGCCGGCTTCGTACAGTTGCCAGATCTGCTTGCGGGCCAGGTCGAGCTCGCTATCGTGCATGATGGTGTTCATCGTCACGAAGATGCGCGAACGGTAGCGGTGCGCGAACGCGGTCAGCGCGGCGATGTCTTCCAGCGGATTGCTCGCATTGTGGCGCGCACCGAACGCGGGGCCGCCGATATAGACGGCGTCGGCGCCATGCAGGATGGCTTCGCGGCCGATCTCGGCGGTTTTGGCCGGCGACAGCAGTTCGAGTTCGTGGGCGAGGAGAGACATGGCGGGATCCTGGGTAAGCCTGGGCGAAGGCGGAGATTATAGCCGCCGGGGCGGCCGCTGTCATGCAGCGGACTGGCGCCCGCCTGTTCTTGGTCCCGCATCTGATCCGCTATCGGATACGGTTCGCCGCCCTGACCCTCGGCAAGTCCGGCGATCGCATCGGCCACGTCGCGCGAATACCGGTCGAAATAGCGCGTGTGCGCCAGGGCTCCGGTGCAGAACTCCTGCGCGCCGACCGGGCCCGGTGTCCACGGGTCCTGGGCAGTATCGGGCCACAGGTTCCGCCCGACGTAATCGCCGCTGCCATAGCCGTTTCGCCAGCTGGCGAGGCCGGCCGCCGCCGGGTCCGGCAGGTTCGCCCACCCGTAAATGGCGGGGAACCGCGCCGCATACAGCTGGCGTATCGGCGCGCCTACCGTGAGCAGGTCGATCCGTTTCAGGTCCTGCAGCAGGGTGCTGTCGTTGCCTTTCAGGTAACGCAGCAGGTCCAGCGTGATCACCGCGCCCTGGCTGTGGCAAACCAGCACCACGCGGTCGTAACCAAGGTCGCGCACGTACCTCAGCAGCGAGACATAGCGTGCCATGATGTGCAGCCGTGGCGTATCGCCCACCGGGCGCTCGCGCAGCCAGTTGTCGACGTCGATCGCCGTGTCGACCACGACGCGCAGGCGGGCGAATGTCTGGCTGACCTTGCCGAACGAGATCGCGCCAAGCAACCGTGGCAGGATCGCCAGGGCCAGCGCGCCGCCACCGACGGTGAAGTTCAGGTACTGGGCCAGGTCCGACACATTACGGAGTGCGCCGGGAAAGCGCGCCACGAACGATGCACGGAATCCGTCGAGCGCCGTCGGCGTCTCGATGTACTGCAACACGGCGGCGGACGGCAGCACGATGAAGAAGCCGGCAACGACGAGCCATTTGGCCAGTCCCATCAGCCGAAAACCACCGTCCAGCCAGCGCCACAGGCCGCGCGATGCCGCCGGGTCGCCCGGTCGGTCCGGCGGCGCGACTTCGGCCAGTACGGAGGGCACGATGGCGAGCACGGCGCAGGCAAACGCCAGGATCAGCAGCACCAGGTACGGCACCGCCGCTGGACTCGCGGACAGGTCGATCAGGAGCTTGAAGCGCGCTGCCAGGCTCATCGGGTCGTCGCCGAACAGGCCTGGCAACGCCGGGGTGTCCAGCAACGGCGCTCCGGTCGACTTGATCGCATGCAGAGCGGCAAGCCACACGGCCAGCACCGCGAACAGCAGCAGCGGCGCAGGCAGGGCTGCGGCGATGAGCGCGGTCGTGACCGGGGGCTGCGCGGTCGCTCCATCACGGCCCCTGGTCGCCAGGGTTCCCGCTGCGAGCAGGCAGAGATTGCTCAGTGCGAGCACGGTCCATGCGACGATCAGGAGCAGGAAAGTACCTTCCACTAAATAGATGAACCAGCCCGCCAGGCTTGTCGGCGGTCCGAACCCTGCCGGCCCGAACCAGATCGCCATGCCCCACAAGAACGCCGCCGCCAGCATGGCGCGCCAGCAGCCGATGACACCCGGGCGCACGCGCTCGTGGCCGTGAACGAACCAGGTCGCAGCGGCGAGCGCCAGCGCGAGTGCCATGGCAAACGCGACTGTCGATGGCGCCAGGCCATCGGGCCATGACGATAGCCCCGCAACCGCCGTGCCGGTAGCGCCAAGCCAGGCCAACGGCAGGCCGCCACGGTCGATCCATGCGGGCGGCGCCGGGCGGCGCATCTGCGTGCGCACGGCCCAGCCGAGGAGCGCACCCACGGCGGCGGCGAATGCAAGCGCAGTACCATCCTGTCCCGCGCCGGTCGGGGGGACGAGCAGCCCCAGGAAGGCAACGCCATAGCACAGCAGAAGCAGGTTGCCGAGCATGATTGGTACCGCCAGCAGCCAGTAGGACGCCGCCGCGGCACCATATGCCGCCGAGAGCGCCCGCGGGGCGCCGGGCTTCGGCCAGTTGGCCAGTTGTGTGGCGAGGGCGGTCCGGCCGAGGCTGGCCATATGCAGGAACAGCTGCATCATCTGCTGCAGCACCTTCCAGCCACTGGTGCCGACATGCGACAGATCGGCCCAGAACATTTCATAGACGTCGGTATGGCCGCCTGCGTGGCCTTCCTTCCGTAGCCGGGTGGTGGTGTAACTGCCGCGGTAATCCTCGCCGCCCGCCAGCGTCATCGCCGTAAACGCCAGGTCGGCGCTGCGTGTGCCCTCGCGCTCCGGCGTCGCGGTACGGGCCCGCGCGCGCATGCCATACGGCAGAGTGGGCTGGACTGCCGGCGCCGCGGTGTCGGGCTGCGGCGGGAAATACAGTTCCCGGGTATCGACTGCGATATGCACCGGCGTGCAGGAAAACTGGCCGAAGCGCTGGGGATGGAAATGCTGGAGTTGCCGGATGATACGGAGCGATGTGTCCCCGGCGGAGGGATCGCCGACTCCGTGCACGGCGATGACGGCAACCTTTTCCTTGTCCACGGTTCCTCCGCTTTGAACAATGCGTGCTGGCAATACGCCGATGGTATGCCGCCTGCCTCCCTGGTGCACGGAAATCACCATCGCCGAAGCGTGAATTGTGTTGAAATGGCAACGGCTTGCCATGTCTAATGAACAGCGGCGCTGGACGGGCTTCCCCTACAATCGGCGTCATTCACCGGAGATAACATGGAATGGCTGGCCGACCCCAATATCTGGATTGGTTTGCTGACGCTGATCGTACTGGAGATCGTGCTCGGCATCGACAACCTGATCTTCATTGCGATCATTGCCGAGAAAGTGCCGCCCCACCAGCGCGACAAGGCCCGGTTGCTGGGGCTGTCGCTGGCGCTGCTGATGCGCCTCGGCCTGCTGAGCGTGATTTCCTGGATCGTTACCCTGACCGAACCGCTGTTTACCGTCGGTACGATGGCATTCTCCGGCCGCGACCTGATCCTGCTGCTGGGCGGCATATTCCTGTTATTCAAGGCCACGATCGAGCTGCATGAGCGGGTGGAAGGGCAGGCCCACGTCAAGAGCGGGCCGGTCGCGTATGCCAGCTTTGCCGCCGTGGTCGGCCAGATCATCGTGCTCGACGCCGTGTTCTCGCTTGATTCCGTCATCACGGCGGTCGGCATGGTCGACGAACTGGCGGTGATGATCGTGGCGGTCATTGTCTCGATGGCCGTGATGATGTTTTCCTCGAAGCCGCTGACGCGCTTCGTCAATGCCCACCCGACGGTGGTCGTGCTGTGCCTGTCGTTCCTGCTGATGATCGGCCTGTCCCTGATCGCCGAAGGCTTCGGCTTCCACATCCCGAAGGGCTACCTGTACGCGGCAATCGGTTTCTCGGTGGTGATCGAGGCACTGAACCAGCTGGCGCGGCGCAATTTCGTCCGCCAGCAGGAACACCTGCCGCTGCGCGAACGCACCGCCAACGCCGTGCTGCGCATGATGGGGGAGACCACCGCCGATGGCGCCGCCGAGGCGCCGGCTGCCGGAGGCGAGCCCGCGGAGCCGCCCGCGTTCGAGTCGGCCGAGCGCCACATGGTCAGCGGCGTGCTGAGCCTGTCCCAGCGGCCGGTACGTTCGATCATGACGCCGCGTTCCGATATCTCGTGGGTCGACCTGGATGACGATGCCGCCTCGGTCCGCGCCCAGCTGCTCGACGCGCCGCACAGTTTCTACCCGGCCGGCCGCGGCCAGTTGGACAATATCGTCGGGGTGGCCCGCGCCAAGGACGTGATCGCCGACCTGATGGACGGCGGCCACATCGACCCGGCGCGCAGTATCCGCCCGCCCATCGTGATGCCCGATACGGCCGGCGTCTTGCAGGTCATGGAAACGCTGAAACGCTCGCATGGCCAGCTGGTGCTGATCGCCGACGAATACGGCACCATCCAGGGGCTGGTGACGCCGATCGACATCCTCGAGGCGATCGCCGGCGAGTTCCCGGACGAGGACGAGCAGCCGGTGGTGCAGGCGCTGGGCGAGGGGCGCTGGCGCGTCGATGGCGGCGCCGACCTGCATCATCTGCAGCAGGTGCTGGAATCGGACGCGCTGGGCATCGCCACCGACGACTACACGTCGCTGGCCGGCTTCATGCTCGAACGTTTCGGCACGCTGCCGCACGTGGGCCAGGTGCTGGCGCTGGACGACTTGCGGCTGGAGGTGGCGGAAGTGCGCGAACGCCGCATTACCTCGGTGCTGATCAGCCGTATCGACGCAGAAGGAGACGCCTGAGCGTCTCCTTCCGTGGTTGCGCGATGGAGCCGCTCAGGGGATCTTGCGCCGCAGCGGCATCGGCACCGGTGTTTCGCGCGTCGGCATCGGCGCGCGGTCCGGCGGATTCAGGCCGGTGACGAGATCGGCGATCTTCACCGACTGGCCCGTTTCGAAGCACTGGTTGGCGGCCACGCCGATCAGGATCGAGTAGGCGCCGGAACGTTCGTCTGCCAGGCGCTTGTACTTGTCGGCCGGGGCGGTGCCGAAGATCTCTTCGAGCATTACGGCATCGCCGCCGCCGTGGCCGCCCGTGCCGGTCCAGGGTTCGATGTCGCGTACCGCGCCGCGCAGCGGGATCACGCGGGTTTCCACCACATTGCTCTTGCTCTGCACCTCGCTGGCCCCGGCCGCGCCCACCTGCTCGACGATCCGGTGTTCCAGACGGCCCTTGGTGCCGTTGAACGCCACGTGGTAGCCCTCCCACGCATCGTAGGCCGACAATGCATAGTTCAGCTGCGCGCCATTGTCGTAGCGGACCATCACGTTCATTGTGTCTTCGATATCGATTTCCGGGCGCCACACGCACTGGTCGCGGTAATAGCCGTCGTGCTTCTCGTTGTCCAGGTACAGCGCCTTCAGGCCGGGGTCGGCCGCCAGGTCGAAGTAGAAGGTGCATTTCTGCTTCTCGGGGCAGGTCAGGCAGCGTTCGTGCGCCCCCGTCAGCCCCATGCGTTTAGCGGTCGCCGGCGTATAGAACTGGCGCGAGCCGAAGGCGTGCACCAGTTCCGGTTGCGCGCCCAGCCACCAGTTGACCAGGTCGAAGTGGTGGGTCGACTTGTGGATCATCAGGCCGCCGGACATGGCCTTCTTGCTGTGCCAGCGGCGGAAGTAGTCGGCGCCGTGCACGGTATTGAGCAGCCAGGTGAAATCGACCGACATGACGTCGCCGATCTCGCCGCTCATCAGGATATCCTTCACCTGCGAGCGCGGCGGTGTATAGCGATAGTTGAACGTCACCCGGATATGGCGGCCGGTGCGCTTGACGGCGTCGAGGATGCGCTGCGCCTTTTCCGCCGTCGTCGTCATCGGTTTTTCGGTGATCACATCGCAGCCCGCTTCCAGCGCGCGCACGATGTATTCGTCGTGCTTCGCATCGGGCGTGGTGACGATCACGTACTGCGGCTTCGTCTCGCGGATCATCTGGTCGAAATCGGCGGCCTTGTAGGCCTTCGGCTGGCTGGCGCCGGTGGCGGCGATCGTGCGTACCGCGAGCGCGGCGCGGCCCGGGTTGTTGTCGCATACCGCCACGATCTCGTTGCCGTCGCGGTACTTGCCGGTGATGGCGCCAGTGAACATGCGCGCGCGCGATCCCACGCCCACCACCGCATAGCGCTTGCGCGGGGTGGCGGCAAAGGCGCTCGTCGCCATCATGATTCCGGCCGCGCCCGCGGCCTTCAGGACGGTGCGGCGATCGAACGGACCGGCATTGTTTTCGCTCATCAAAGTGTCTCCATTGGTAGTGGTGGGGCGCCGCGCCATCACTCCTCTGGAGAGAGTTCAACGTTGGCGGCGGCTACGCCGATGGTAGGTCCAATCGATCTATGTGGCAAGACCAGTTGACGTGAGTGGACAGACCAATCAACTTGGTGATTGGTGCGCGGGACGTTGGCCGACAATGCGGTGAAGTTTTCGTATCTTGTGGCTTGAATAACGATATCATCGTGTCATGTAGGAATTTCCTTACAGACGATAGGAATTATCTTTACTTCTGGAGGCGTGGATGAATATGCACTCTTACCTGCGGATCGACGGCGTCGCGGGCGGTTCGACCAGCAGCGGGTATGAGGGATGGATCGCCTGCGATTCGGTCAGCTGGTCGCTGCGCCACGCCGGCGCCGGGCATGGCCTGGCCGAGATCCGCTTCGTCAAGCCGGAAGATGCGGCCTCGCCCGTGCTGGCACGGCTTTGTATCAGCGCCACCATGCTGGCCGGGGCGCGTTTCGATTTTCTGCGCCAGGCGGCCGATGGCGCATCGGTCAAGTGCTACGAGATCGAACTGGAGAACGTGACGGTCGCCAACGTGGCCAGCGGTCCGCGCCGCGAGGCAGCGATGATGGAAACCGTGGTGCTCACGTTCGCGCGGGCCCGGCTGACGGCCGTGACGCTGGGCGGGCAGCCGGAAAGCGGGCCGGATTGAAGCAGCGCTGCGACCCGGATCGATAGGCCGGTGCGCAGCCGCTGTCGCGGGGCCGAATTCTCTTTCGATAGTCGGTTTCGGCGTCCGATCATCCGCGTGATTGTTCGTCGGAGCGTTCAATGCCGGGCGGCCCGAGCGTTTATAAAGACGGTTTTACCTTTATTTCAGGAGAAACCATGTTTGCACGCCATCGCCAGCCAGGACTACGCGGAGTGCGGGCCTGTATCGTGCTTGCCGCGGCTGCGGCGATGGCGTTGCCGGCAGCCATGGCGCAGCAGCAGAAGGGCGAGGCCGCCACGCCGGCGGTGACCGTCAAGGGCAGCCGCCAGGGCGCCGATCCCGCCGAATTCCTCGGCGCCGAGAACCGGATACTGAGCCGCAAGCGCGCTTCGTCGTGCAACTTCATGTCTGGCTACAACCCGAACGAAGACGACCTGGTGCTGGACTACATGCGGCATTTCAATCATTCGCTCGAGGGCAGCGCCATCAGTTCGCTGAGCGGCGCGCCCGTGCAGGTCGTGCGCGACACCGCGCCGCTGGGCGATGTGTCCTCGGCCAGCAATGCCGAACTGGGCGCCCTGGCCAATGAATTGAGAGGCGCCGCGGCGGATCCGATGGCACCGATGGTGGCCTGTTCGCCGAACGACCTGCGCTTTGCCGCAGGCACGCACCGCATCGCCCGCAAGGACAAGACATTGGGCGAGGGCTTCGCCGCCTTCGACCGTGGCGACTTCGGCATGGCAATGGCCAAGTTCAAGGAAAACTATAAAAAGCTGGGCTACGACATCTCCGCGCTGATGGTCGGCAAGCAGTACCTGCTGGGCCAGGGCGTTCCCGCCGATACCGCGCAGGCGATCGTCTGGCTGCGCAAGGTGGTGGATGCGCGTTTCGGGCCGGGAGACCGCATGCGTTTCGACGCCAGGGCACCGGGCGTCATGAGCGAGCGCGCCGAGGCGGCGATGACACTGGCGAAGATCCACCTGGTGGGCCATGGCGTGCCGAAGGATGCGCGCGAGGCGCGCAGGTGGTACGAGGTGGCGTCCGAATCGGGCTACGCGCCCGCCACCAGCGCGCTGGGCCTGGGCTACCTGTCCGGCTTCGCCGGCGAGCGCAACCCGGCGAAGGCGGTGCAGTACCTGAAGGAAGCAGCCGAGGAAGGCTACGTGGCGGCGATGTACCAGCTGGGCAAGCTGTACTACACAGGCGAAGGCGTGGCGGAAGACCTGAACATGGCCGGCGCGTATTTCGCCGCCGCGGCGAAGGAAGGGCACCCGCTGGCCCAGTATGCGGCCGGCCGCATGTACGACCTGGGCGAAAGCGTGCCGGCGGACCAGCACAGGGCAATCGGCCTGTACAAGGAAGCCGCGGTGAAAGGCGTGGCCGACGCGCAGAATGCGCTGGCCACCTATTTCTACCAGGGCGAGGTGGTGGAGAAGAACCTGCAGACCGCCCGCAAGCTGTTCAACGCGGCCGCATTGCAGGCCCAGCCCGACGCCATGTTCAACCTGGGCGTGATGTCGATGAACGGCGAGGGCGGTCCGAAGGACCTGCCGGCGGCCTATGTGTGGTGCAGCCTGGCGAAGACCCGTGGCCATGCGAAGGCCGACGCGGCGCTCAGGGAGATTCGTCCGTTGCTGTCGGGCGATCAGCTGGCGCAGGCCGAGGCGATCCTGCAACCGGTGGGCAAGGCGCGGACGCCGTAGCGGGCCACTGGGCTGCGCGTGGCCGGGCTGCGTGCCCCGGTGGCGCGATTCCGCCGCGCAGCCAGCGCTCGCGCAGGCGCAGCCCGGGCCGCTCGACCGCCAGGTACAGCACGGCGGCGGCCGCTACCGAAGCACCTGCATAGATCGCCAGGGCGAGCACCGGCGCCTGCCGGCCCAGGCCGGGTAGCGCGGCATCGAGCCATCCGTACACGCCCTTGTGCGTCAGGTAAAGGCTGAAGGCAAGCGTTGCCAGCGTTTGCGCGCCGGGCAGCTTCCAGCGGCCAGGCCACGTGCGCGGGCTGGCGGCACCCGCCAGCAGGCAGGCGCCGCCCAGTGCGACCAGCGGAAACAGGAATACGGCGCCTGGGGCGCTCATCGCTTGCACGCGGGTGCTGCCCACCACGATCGTGGCGCCGAGCAGCAGAAGCAGCCACCCGTGCCGCATGAGCCGCGACCACCATGCGGGCCGGAAAGCGCGCACCGCCGCCAGCATCACACCCGCCAGCAAGCCGTCCAGGCGCGCCCACGTCGGGTTGTAGATCGCCGCGACAAACCGGCGCATGGCCATGGCGGTGTCGCCGGTGTCGAAGAGGGGCGCCACTTGGTGGTGCCACAGCCATCCGCGCAGCGCCATTCCCGCAGCAACGATGCCGACCGCCAGCGCGCCAACCAGTGTGCCGCGCGGTATGCCCGATGTGCGCGCCAGCAGCCAGGCAACCAGCGGGAACAGCAGGTAAAAATGTTCCTCGACGCAGAGCGACCAGGCGTGCGAGTACGCGGTTCCGCGTTCCCAGTCGGGTGACAGGTTCAGTGTAAAGGTGATGAACTTCCATGCCGGCTGCAGCGCTCTGCCTTCGCGCCATCCCGGCAGCAATATATAGAGTGCAAGCACCGCATAGTACGCCGGCAGTATCCTGAACGCCCGGGAGAGCATGAAGCGGCGCCAGTCTGGCGTACCGCCCCGTGCGTACTCACGCAGGACTTGCCAGCCGATCAGGTAACCGCTGAGGACGAAGAACAGGTCGACGCCCATCCAGCCATGCTCCGCGAACGCGGGCAAACATGGGAGCGGTGGCCTTCACGGCTCCGGGATTTCTGGCTACGCATCGGTATTTCCGAGTCAAGGGACTAAGAAGGGAAGCAGGGCGGTTATCCAATCGAAACGGTGGCCTTCGTACAATTGCTGGCGTTGTAGAACCGTCCTTTCAGGGACCTGAACGTGTGAAAGAAACAGCTCCTGCCCATGGACGGCGCGCGACAGGGAATGGCCACCCCGAACCAATACTCTTGTCCATACAGGCAATGAAAGTTCTGTACCATACGGCGTACTCAACAATAAGAAGTCGAATCCTGACAGGTAACCGGTGTGTGCTGAGGAATAAGTTTGCAACTAACCGAAAGATGCGATCTCAAACATAACGCCATAGCCGCTGACACATCAAGCAATATGTCTACAGGGCAGAGGCCCGAGCAATAGTGAAGCGCCATGCTTGCGGGAGTGGAGCGGGAACGCCGACGACCTATGCCATACGGCTGAAACAACGGATAATGGCGGCCTACTCAATTGAGCACTATCTGGAACACTCCCATGGAAATCAAGGTCAACTTTCTCGACAAGCTTCGCCTCGAAGCCAAGTTCGATGATTTCACGGTCATTGCCGACCAGCCGATTCGCTACAAGGGCGATGGCTCGGCGCCCGGTCCGTTCGACTATTTTCTGGCCTCATCGGCCCTTTGCGCAGCGTATTTCGTGAAGTTGTATTGCTCGACTCGCAATATCCCCACCGAAAATATCCGACTGTCGCAGAACAATATCGTCGACCCGGAGAACCGTTACCAGCAGATCTTCAAGATCCAGGTCGAGTTGCCTGCCGATATTTCCGCCAAGGACCGCGAGGGCATCCTGCGCTCCATCGACCGTTGCACCGTCAAGAAAGTAGTGCAGGCCGGGCCGGAATTCGTCATCGAAGAAGTGGAAAACCTGGATGCCGACGCCCAGGCGCTGTTGACCGTGAATCCGGATGCCTCGGCGAGCACCTACATCCCCGGCAAGGATCTGCCGCTGGAACAGACCATCGCCAACATGTCCGGCGTGCTGGCGAACCTGGGCATCAAGATCGAAATCGCTTCCTGGCGCAATATCGTGCCGAATGTGTGGTCGCTGCATATCCGCGATGCACACTCGCCGATGTGCTTTACCAATGGCAAGGGATCGACGAAGGAAAGCGCGCTCGCGTCGGCACTGGGCGAATATATCGAGCGCCTGAGCTGCAATCACTTCTATGCCGGCGTCTTCTGGGGCGAAGACATCGCCAATGCGGACTTCGTGCATTATCCCGAGGAACGCTGGTTCAAGCCGGGCCGCGGCGACAAGCTGCCGGCGGAAATCCTCGATGAATACTGCCTGGATATCTACGATCCGGACGGCGAACTGCGCGGCTCCCACCTGGTCGACACCAATTCCGGCAACGTGGAGCGCGGCATCTGCTCGCTGCCCTATGTGCGCCACTCGGACCGGGAGACCGTGTATTTCCCGTCCAACCTGATTGAGAACCTGTACGTCAGCAATGGCATGAGCGCCGGGAATACGTTGGTCGAAGCGCAGGTGCAATGCCTGTCGGAGATTTTCGAAAGGGCGGTCAAGCGCGAAATCATCGAGGGCGAGATCGCCTTGCCCGACGTGCCCGACGACGTGCTGGCGAAGTATCCCGGGATCGTGGCCGGCATCAAGGGGCTGGAAGAGCAGGGCTTCCCTGTGCTGGTGAAGGATGCGTCGCTGGGCGGACAATACCCGGTGATGTGCGTCACCCTGATGAATCCGCGCACCGGTGGCGTGTTCGCCTCGTTCGGTGCACATCCGAGCCTGCAGGTCGCGCTCGAACGCAGCCTGACGGAATTGCTGCAGGGCCGCAGTTTCGAAGGCCTGAACGACCTGCCACAGCCCACCTTCGCCAGTCACGCCGTGAAGGAGCCGAATAACTTCGTCGAGCACTTCATCGACTCCAGCGGCATCGTGTCGTGGCGCTTCTTCAGTGCCAGGTCGGATTACCAGTTTGTCGAGTGGGATTTTTCCGGGCAGGGCGAAAATTCCAACGCCGAGGAAGCCGCCGCACTGTTCGGCATTCTCGAAGGCATGGGCAAGGAGGTCTACACGGCGGTCTACGATCACCTGGGCGCCACCGCGTGCCGCATCCTGGTACCCGGTTATTCGGAAGTGTATCCGGTCGACGACCTGGTCTGGGATAACACCAACGTCGCGCTGCAGTTCCGCGCCGATATCCTGAACCTGCACCGGCTGGACGACGCTGGACTGGAAGCCCTGCTCGAGCGCCTCGAAGAGAGCGAACTGGACGATTACACCGACATCGCCACGCTGATCGGCATCGATTTCGACGAGAACACCGACTGGGGCCAGCTGACGATCCAGGAATTGAAGCTGCTGATCCATCTCGCCCTGAAACAGTTCGAACCAGCCCATGAACTGGTGGGAGCATTCCTGCAGTACAACGACAACACGGCCGAGCGCCGGCTGTTCTACCAGGCCATGAACGTGGTGCTGGAAGTGGTGCTCGACGAGGACCTGGAACTGGATGATTACGTGGTGAACTTCCGCCGGATGTTCGGCAATACTCGCATGGACGCGGTGCTCGGCTCGGTCGACGGCAGCGTGCGCTTCTTCGGCCTCACGCCGACGAGCATGAAACTGGAGGGACTCGACCGGCATGAGCGGCTGATCGACAGCTACAGGAAATTGCACAAGGCGCGGGCGGGGGCGGGGGCGGCCCGCTAGGACTTGCTGGCCGATTACTCTTTCTATTCGAGTACTCAGCTCGAAGCGCGTTATTCATGGCGACATCGCGCGAAAGAGGGCTTGGTTCATGTTATACGCGACAAAGAATGCGGACCGCATGGCAGCAAGGTCGCCGTGTATGCCAGGGCGACCGCATCACCCGTGTCGCATCGCACGCGACACCAGTTGTCGCAGCCTCCTTTAGGCTGGGGGCTGATCGTTCCTCCTCGCCTTCATCGTGCATGCTCTTCCCGCCAGCCTGTCGCTTTACCGCTCCCGATGCACGTACTGGGTAGCGCGCGACTTCGCAGCCGGGCCGTTGCGGTTCCTGCTGATGCATGTAAGCGCAGATCCTTCGGGAGTGCTCGAGGGCAGAGCGGACTGCCGCGCCCTCGCTCCTGCGCGCTGCGTGCTGCACAACGGAGCGGTGTTTGCGATCGGACTGCAGGGGCCCCGTGACGCGCTGGCACCACTTGCATCGGCCAGGCGAAGCGGCGGTCCATAGTAGCCGACCTGCGTTCATGGCGGCAACCGCCACTGCGCCGATCCGGAGGGTTCCCTGGCGTGCCAACGGACGTGCTCCGTAGCGCCCGCGCGATCTATCTGAACGCATGCTGCATATTGTTCTTACTTACTATGCCACCAGTGTCCACCCGCACCGTTTCAGGTGCTTGCCACACCTGCGACGCGTGAGGCGTTACCTGTGACTCGACTGGCTTGTATAGGTTGATCTAGTGGGTTACACCCCAACCCAGAAAGATGAATACGGCGATGGTGATGAGCGGACTAGCCCATGCAGCAGCTTCCTGTTTGATCCAGTGCAAACGTGATGACGCATACTCGCTCATTGCATTGGATGCACGGCGGCGCGAGATGAAATATATGTTCAGCACAATTATCGGGAGGGCCATTAGCAGCGTCACAGCGCAGGCGAAGAAGATCAGATTCTTTTCCTGGACACTAATAGTGCTTACAGAATTCATCAGTTGTACGGCGTAACCGATCAGCATAACCAGCATCGCATACATACCGATACGTTTAACCGATTTCATGAGGTCGTGTGACCTAGCCTGTTCCACATGAGCTGGAAGGCCTGTCATGCCCTGCAAAATGTTTACGTCTTTCATTTGGTCTGCCTTTGAGATAAACATGGCAAACCTGTCGAGGTTCACCAAGTACTTACGGATAAGGAGGGGAAAGTACGTGTTGGGAGCCGTGTATCATTGGTTCTTCCCCGACTTCTGCGCCATACTACGTCGAAACAAAATCCATACATTAGGGCAAAATGTCCCAGTTGAAAACCGTGCAAGATCAACCTGAACCATCATGGCTGCCGCAATTGCAACGGGGCGCTGGTCCCCGTTTTCTCCAGATCGCCGATGCCTTGCAGCAGGCTGTGGCCGATGGTTTGCTCAAGCCGGGCAATCGGCTGCCTCCACAGCGCGAGTTGGCTGCGCAGCTAGACGTGGACCTGACGACGATCACCCGGGCATACGATGAAGCCCGGCGCAGGAATCTGCTGGAAGGTCGTGGCGCTCGCGGTACCTATGTTGCGGCGCCAAAGGCGGATCTGACGTCGGTACTTGACCTGAGCATGAACACACCGCCGTCGCCGGAAGGCGTCGACTTCGGCGATCTGCTGAAACAAGGTCTCGCGCAAGTGCTGATGCGGGCGGATAACGAACTGCTGATGACGTACCATCTGGGCGGCGGCAGCGCCGCCGACCGCGAAGCCGCGACCAAGTGGATAGAGCCGATGTTTGGAAGCATGCATCCGGACCAGGTAGTTGTCTGTCCTGGCGCACAGGCAGCGATTGCAGCACTGATCCTGGTACTGACCGAGCCCGGCGATGCCATCCTCGTGGAACCGACGAGTTATCCCGGGTTGCGTGCAGCCGCGACCCAGTTTGGACGCCGTGTCACTCCGGTCGGGACGGACAAGCATGGAATGCTACCTCAGGCCCTTGAAGAAGCTTGCCGGCAGCATGGCTCCAAAGTTGTCTACCTCAACCCGACACTACAGAATCCGACAACAGTCACGATGCCAGAGAAGCGGCGCAAGGAATTGGCCGGCGTGGCAAAACGCTGCAACGCGCGGATCATCGAGGACGACCCTTACTGGCTGCTCGCCGAGTCGCCACCGCCGCCCATTGCTACCTACGCGCCGGAACACGTCTATTACATTTCCACTTTGTCGAAATGCCTTACGCCTGGGCTGCGCGTTGCTTTCGTGCTCGTGCGTGACCCGGTCGAGCGTGACCGCTTCCTCGTGGCCCTGAGGTCTTTCGCATTGATGGTCGCGCCCCTGACGGCTGCGCTGGCTACCCAGTGGATCCTCGACGGGTCGGCAAACACGTTGATGCTAGGCGTGCAAAACGAGGCCCGCGTGCGGCGCAAGATGGCCAGCGACGTCCTGGGAGAACGCTATGCCCGGCCTGGGGATGGGCTGCACATATGGGTCGAGCTGCCGACCTACTGGCGGTCGTACCAGCTCGCGCAAGCCGCAGAGAGCGAAGGGCTGGCGGTCACACCGGCGGAGGCATTCGCAACCGATGGCGAATCCGAGAACGCGATCCGGATCTCGCTGGGCAACGTCAGTGACCGCGCACACTTGAAGGCAGCCCTGCAGCGCCTGTTTCAGTTGCTGGAGCGGCGGCCTGATGCGTATGGCGGTGCGGTTGTATAGCCACATTTGGACCGGCTAGGCTCGTTATATGCGCGCGACTTCGTCCGGTGGACGTCCTTCTATTCTGTCAACTGGTGCTGCAGTGATATATGGTCACTCGGTTTCATTGATACGGCCAGCACCGACGTCTGGTAGGCACCCGCAACTCGGGAAAATACAGCCTGTCCTATATGACTAGTCGCAGCGACTAGATTGGAACATTGTCATCTTGCATGGTTTTCATCTAGGGCATTTTGTCTCAATGTATGGAAATTGCTTTTGAGTAGAATGCCTCGAAGCCTGCAGCAAATCCACACCTCCCGGACATTCCGCTGTCATCCGGATTGTTGAACAAGAAATGAAGCTGCCGCAGCAGTGTTTCGAAGTCGTGCTCCTCACGATGGACAGCATCATTAATAGCCAGAAAGTACCCAAATCATGGAATGGTTCCCTATAGTCGCCGGCACGTTCAAGGTTCTCGCGTTGTGCACGGGAATGTTCTACGCCATCAAGTGGCATTACGATCAAGGGAAGAAAGGCAAAGCGTACGTGAAGGATAAGCGCGCATTGCTACGGGTTGGAGGCACGGTAGCCGCAGCCTTTGCGGTATCGCTGCTGGCCCTGGGGCTTGTCGCCTTTGGCCTGCTCAGGATGCTTGGGAATGACTTGACCTTCCCGTGATGGATGGCTAACAAGTGTCGGCCGATATCCAATGATTCGGCGGCGTTTGTCCGGTGGGGCTATTGAGCAGTGTCGCCAGGATAGTCAGAGCTCGCTTAGCGAGTACCGACGCACTCCTGCGCACTATTGGCTGGCACATCGCTTACATCCGTTTGGAACGAGTCAGTGCGACACTAAAGTAGAGTCAATGTCCGGCTGCTAGGGTTGCTGTACCTGCTGGTTAGCGCGGCCCGAGGCGGCTCTGTCGGACGCGCCGGGTCCTTTCAATGAATACCTCAACTGCTCGCTTCCATCAAAGTTCTTCAGCCGCGTAAGGAATTCCGCGTTCGTCATAGATGGCGTAGATGATTGCCAGCATGTTGACCAGCTCCTGCGAACGGTCCATCGCCCGAGCGCTGAAGATGATGGGCGAAACGGCCTGGCGATCGTCGATCCGCCGGTAGCAGACATCGGTGCGGACCATCCCCTGCAGGCTGTCGGGCACAATCGCGATACCCTGGCCAGCGCCGACCAGGCCGATGGCGATCTGCAGCTCGCGCACCTCGAGTACCTGTTGTGGCACCAGCATGCGATCCGTGAACGCCGCCAGCACCTGATCGGCAAAGCTGGGGCGCGGTGCCTTCGGGTAGACGATCAGCGGATCCTGCAGCAGGTCCGACATCTTCAGCGGCGTCTCCGTGCGCGTCAGCCTGTGCCCGACCGGCAACGCAACGATGAGGGGTTCTTCGCGCAGCACAATTCGGCGGATCGCCGCGTCCTCGAACTTCAGCCGGCCGAATCCCACGTCGATGCGGCCATCCTTCAGCGCCTTCAATTGCTCCATCGTCGTCAGCTCGTTGAAGCTGATCTCCACGCCCTGGTATTGGTCCCTGAACCGCCGCACGATTTCCGGCAGCAAGCCATAGAGCGTGGACGCGACAAAGCCGATTGACAGCTTTCTCTCGAGCTTGCCGACGCGGCGCGTCATGGTCGTCAGGTCGGCGGCCTGGTTCAGCAATTCCTGCGCATGCGAATGGAAAAACGCTCCAGCTTCGGTCAGGCGCAAGGGGCGAGATCCTTTCTCGATAAGAGTTACGCCCAGTTCCTCCTCGAGCTGCTGGATCTGCCGGCTGAGCGGTGGTTGCGCAATGTTCAGCCTGGCGGCGGCACGTGTGAAATTGCGTTCGTCGGCTACTGCGACAAAGTATCTGAGATGCCGTAATTCCATTTCTTGATACCTAAAGGGTATGGTAAATATACCAAATCGGTGTTGGACGGGTGAATCCGTGGGGGATATTGTACTCATATCGCAGCCACCCATACGGAATAGATATGATTTCCAACATTGAAACCTACCTCGTGGATGTGCCGACGATCCGTCCCCACAAGCTCTCCGTGGCCACGATGAATACGCAGACGCTGGTGCTGGTACGCATTCGCTGCGCCGACGGCGTTGAAGGCTGGGGTGAGGCCACGACGATCGGCGGCCTGGCGTACGGCGAGGAAAGCCCGGAAAGCATCAAGGCCAACGTCGACACGCACATCGCGCCGCTGCTGGTCGGGGTGGATGGAAGCGCGGTCGCGAAAGCGATGGCCAAGGTGCGCAAGGCCATCCAGGGAAACCGGTTCGCCAAGTGCGCGATCGAGACGGCATTGCTGGATGCGCAGGGCCGTCGCCTGGGTGTCCCCATCAGCGAACTATTGGGTGGCCGCGTACGCGACAGCCTGCCGGTCGCATGGACGCTGGCTTCCGGCGATACCGCGAAGGATATCGCTGAAGCGGAAAAAATGCTGGAACTGCGCCGCCATCGGATCTTCAAGCTCAAGATCGGTGCCCGCAGCGTCAGCGAAGACGTAACCCACGTGCTGGCCATCAAGCGCGCGCTGGGTGACAAGGCCAGCGTGCGCGTCGACGTCAACCAGGCCTGGAGCGAATTGCAGTCGGTGCGCGGCATCGCTGCGCTGCAGGATGGCGGCATCGACCTGATCGAGCAGCCTGTGCGTGCAGACAACCGCGAAGCAATGCGCCGCCTGGCCCGCCGCTTCGATGTGGCAATCATGGCCGACGAGGCATTGCATGGTCCGGTCGACGCCTACAACATCGCCCGCATTGAAGGCGCCGACGTGTTCGCCGTAAAGATCGCCCAGTCCGGCGGCCTGATTCCAGCCCAGCAGGTGGCAGCAATAGCGCAGCAGGCCGGCGTTGGCCTGTATGGCGGCACGATGCTCGAAGGTGGCATTGGCACTGCCGCGACCGCCCAGCTCTGCGCCACGTTCACCGACCTGTCGTGGGATACCGAACTCTTCGGCCCGCTGCTGCTGACCGAGGAAGTGCTCCGCGAGCCGCTGGTCTACCGCGATTTCATGCTGCAGGTGCCGACCGGGCCTGGCCTGGGCGTGACCATCGACACCGACAAGCTGCATCGGATGTCACGCAAGTAAGGCAGCGCAAGCAATCGAATCGACTGAGGAGAAACCCATGTTGTTCCATGTCCGAATGGATGTCCATCTGCCGGCCTCGATGCCGGCCGACCAGGCCGCGCAGTTGAAGGCCGACGAAAAGGCGCTGGCGCAGCGCTTGCAGGAAGAGGGCAAGTGGCGCCACCTGTGGCGCATCGCCGGCCAGTACGCCAACGTCAGCATCTTCGATGTCGGCGGCAACGAAGAGCTGCACGCGCTGCTGATGTCGCTGCCGCTGTTCCCCTACATGAAGATCGACGTCACGCCGCTGTGCCGGCACCCGTCCTCGATCCGCACCAACGACCCGCATCAATAATCCGCAGACAGAACACAGGAGACAATCATGACTCACAACGACATCGACAAACTCGTCAACAGCTGGATCGTGGAATCGGCGATCCGCCCGGCCGACCCACGCGTGCAGCAGATTGTGGTGCGCCTCGTGGGCGACCTGTGCAAGGCGATCGAGGACCTGGACATTACCCCGAACGAATTCTGGAAAGGTCTCGAGTACTTCTCGGCCGCCGGTGCGAACAATGAACTGGGCCTTCTGACGCCGGGCCTGGGCCTGGAGCGTTTCATGGACATCCGCGCCGACGAAGCCGATGCCAAAGCCGGCCTGGAAGGGGGCACGCCGCGCACCATCGAAGGCCCACTGTATGTGGCCGGCGCCCCGGTAAGCCAGGGCAGCGCGCGGCTCGACGACGGTACCGAGAGCGAGCAGGCCGAAGTGCTGTTCATGCAGGGAACCGTGTATGGCGAAAACGGCCAGCCGGTCCCTGGCGCCCAGGTGGAAGTGTGGCACGCGAACCTGCTGGGCAACTACTCGCACTTCGACAAGACGCAGTCGGCCTTCAATCTGCGCCGTACGATCATCGCGGATGAACGTGGGCGTTACCAGTTCCGCACCATCATGCCGAAGGGCTATGGCTGTCCTCCGGGCGGCAGCACGCAGCAGCTGCTCGACCTGCTTGGCCGCCATGGCCAGCGTCCGGCGCACATCCACTTCTTCATCAGTGCCGACGGGCACCGCAAGCTGACCACGCAGATCAACATCGACGGCGATGAATACCTGTGGGACGACTTCGCATTCGCCAGCCGCGAAGGCCTGGTGCCACCAGTGGTGCGCGTGGAAGACCCGGCCGCCATCGAAGCGAAGGACCTGCAGAAGCCGTTTGCATCGATCGATTTCGATTTCCGCCTGCATGCCGACAGCGCGGTCGCGCCGGCCACCGAAGTCGAACGCACCCGCGCCGCCGCGTAAGGAGTATCGCCATGAACCAGCGCATCACTATCCCGATCCATCCCGCAAAGCTGTCGGTCGACGGTCTGCTGATCGAAGACGAAGCAAAGGGCGATTACCGCGTCCACCGCAGCGCTTTCACCGATCCGGAGTTGTTCCAACTGGAGATGAAGCACATCTTCGAAGGCAACTGGATCTATCTGGCCCACGAAAGCCAGATCCCGAACAACAACGATTACTACACCACGCACATTGGCCGTCAGCCGGTGTTCATCGCGCGCAACAAGCAGGGCGAACTCAATGCCTTCATCAACGCGTGCAGCCATCGCGGTGCCCAGCTGTGCCGCCACAAGCGGGGTAACAAGGCCACCTACACGTGCCCGTTCCACGGCTGGACGTTCAACAACAACGGCAAGCTGCTGAAGGTAAAAGACCCGGAAGGCGCCGGTTATCCGGAATGCTTCAACAAGGAAGGCTCGCACGACCTGAAGAAGGTGCCGAAGTTCGCCAGCTACCGGGGCTTCCTGTTCGGCAGCATCAATCCGGACGTGGTGCCGCTGGAGGAATTCCTCGGCGGCGCCGGCAAGATCATCGACATGATCGTCGACCAATCGGCCGATGGCCTGGAAGTGCTGCGCGGCGCGTCCACCTACACGTTCAACGGCAACTGGAAGCTGCAGGCCGAGAACGGCGCGGACGGCTACCACGTCTCGGCCGTGCACTGGAACTATGCGGCCACCACCAACCGCCGCAAGGAACCGCAGGCGCAGCCCGGCCGCGAGGACAAGATCCGTGCGATGGATGCTGGCACCTGGGGCAAGCAGGGCGGCGGTTTCTATGCGTTCGACTACGGCCACATGCTGCTGTGGACGCAATGGTCGAATCCGCAGGACCGGCCTAATTATCCGCGCCACGCAGAGTACGCCGAGAAGTTTGGCGAGGCGACGGCGAACTGGATGATCCAGCGCTCGCGCAACCTGTGCCTGTACCCGAACGTGTACCTGATGGACCAGTTCGGATCGCAGATCCGGCTGTTGCGCCCGATCTCGGTCGACAAGACGGAAGTGACGATCTACTGCATCGCGCCGAAGGGCGAATCGGACGAGGCGCGCGCCCGCCGCATCCGCCAGTACGAGGACTTCTTCAACGTCAGCGGCATGGCCACGCCGGATGACCTGGAAGAGTTCCGCGCCTGCCAGACCGGCTATGCCGGCGCGGCCATGGAATGGAACGACATGTGCCGCGGCGCCACGCACTGGATCAAGGGCCCGGATGATGCAGCGAAGGAAATCGGCCTGCAGCCATTGATGTCCGGCGTGCGCACCGAGGATGAAGGCTTGTACACCGTGCAGCACCGCTACTGGCTGGATGTGATGCAGAAGGCAATGAAGGAGAACCAGTCATGAGCAGCGTCGCCATCGAAAGAATCGCCGCCTTCCTGTACCGCGAGGCCCGCTTGCTCGACGACGAGCAGTGGGACGACTGGCTCGAATGCTACCACCCGGACTCCCGCTTCTGGATGCCGTCCTGGGATGACGACGGTACGCTGGTAACCGACCCGCAGCGCGAGATCTCGCTGATCTACTACCCGACCCGCCAGGGCCTGGAGGACCGCGTGTTCCGCATCAAGACCGAGCGCTCGAGCGCCACGATTCCCGATACGCGCACCAGCCACAACATCGCCAACATCGAAGTGGTAAGCGAGGAGGGCGATACGGTCACCGTGCGCTTCAACTGGAACACGCTGAGCCACCGCTACAAGACGGATTTCGCCTATTTCGGCATGTCGCGCTACGTCATCGACTTTAGCGGCGACCAGCCGCGCATCCTCGACAAGTACGTCGTGCTGAAAAACGATTACATCAACCAGGTAATCGACGTGTATCACATTTAGTCAATTCAACAAGCAAGAAGGAGACAGGTGATGAACACTCATCGCATCGCACTGCAGTTCGAAGACGGGATAACCCGCTTCATCACCTGCAACGACAACGAAAAGCTCTCGGACGCCGCATATCGGCAAAAAGTCAACATTCCGCTCGATTGCCGCGATGGCGCTTGCGGCACCTGCCGGGGCTTCTGCGAATCGGGCAGCTACGACATGCCTGAGTCGAGCTACATCGAGGACGCGCTCGAGCCCGAGGATGCCGCCAAGGGATTTATCCTGGGCTGCCAGATGAAGCCGACGTCGGACTGCGTGGTGCGCATTCTCGCCACGTCAGAGGCCTGCAAGTCGGGGGCCCACACGTTCACCGGCAAGATCGCCGCAGTCGATCACCTGTCGGCATCGACGATCACGTTCGCCATCGATCTCGACGACACCGGGCCGGATTTCCTGCCGGGGCAGTATGTCAATGTCGGCATTCCCGGCACAGCGCTGACCCGTTCGTATTCGTTCAGTTCTCCGCCCGGTTCCACGCAGGCGCGTTTCGTGGTGCGCAACGTGCCGGGAGGCCAGATGAGCCAGTTCCTGTCCCAGGTCGCTCAACCGGGACAGACGATTTCCTTCACCGGACCGTATGGCAGCTTTTACCTGCGGCCCGTCGTGCGCCCGGTACTTCTGCTGGCGGGCGGCACCGGCATCGCGCCGTTCCTGTCGATGCTCGATGTGCTTGCCGTAAAAGGATTCGCTCATCCGGTGCGGCTGGTCTATGCGGTGACCAACGACCATGACCTGGTCGGACTTGAGCAATTGGACCGCATCGCCGCGGAGCATCCGAACTTCACCTATGTGACGACGGTGGCGATGGCCGACAGCCCGCACCCGCGCAAGGGCTATGCCACCGCGCACGTCGAGCCTGCCTGGATGAATGGCGGTGATGTCGACGCCTACCTGTGCGGCCCGCCGCCGATGGTGGAAGCGGTTCGGAGCTGGTTGACCGAGACGAATGTTACCCCCGCCAGTTTCCACTACGAGAAGTTTTCGTCGTCAGGAGTGTGAGATGAACCAACGTGAACGTTTTCGCGACAAGGTAGTGATCGTTACTGGTGCCGCCCAGGGGATCGGCCGCGGCGTGGCGCTCGCCGCCGCGCACGAGGGCGCGCAGCTGGTGCTGGCCGACCGCGCCGACGTGGTCAAGCAGGTGGCCGCGGAGTGTACCGACCTGAAGGCGCAGGTGTCCGTCGTGCAGTCGGACTTGGAGACCTACGCCGGCGCTGTCGCCGTCATCGACAAGGCATTGGAAGATTTCGGCCGCGTCGACGTGTTGATCAACAATGTCGGCGGCACGATCTGGGCCAAGCCCTACCAGGAATACGAGGAAGACCAGATCGAGGCGGAGATCCGCCGCTCGCTGTTCCCCACGCTGTGGTGCTGCCGCGCCGTGCTGCCGGCGATGATCCGACGGCGCAGCGGCACCATCGTCAACATCTCGTCGATCGCCACGCGTGGCATTTACCGGATCCCCTATTCGGCGGCAAAGGGCGGCATCAACGCGCTGACCGCCAGCCTCGCCCTCGAACATGCGCAGGACGGCATCCGCGTCAACGCGGTGGCCACTGGCGGCACGGAGGCGCCGCCGCGCGTGGTGCCGCGCAATCCAAAGCCGCTCAGCGCGCAGGAGCAAGTGTGGTACCAGGGCATCGTCGACCAGACCATTGCAAGCAGCCCGATGCATCGCTACGGCACCATCGACGAGCAGGTAGGCGCCATCCTGTTCCTGGCATCCGATGACGCGTCCTATATCACCGGCAGCGTACTGCCGGTGGGCGGCGGAGACCAGGGATGAGCGCCGCCACCGTTCAGCTGAATGGGGCGGCATGCCGCTACCGAACTGACGGAGGCCGCCGCAGTCCCGCCGTGCTGCTGTCGAATTCCCTGGGTACCGACTACACGATGTGGGACGGGCAGGTGGCGGCGCTCTCACGGGACTTCTTCGTGGTCCGGTATGACACGCGCGGCCATGGCGGCTCCGGCAGTCCGCCAGGCCCCTACAGCCTGGACCTGCTGGGTAACGATGTGTTGGCCCTGCTGGATCATCTCGACATCGCACGCGCGCACGTGGTGGGCCTGTCGATGGGCGGCGCCATCGCTCAATGGCTCGGCATCCGCGCCGCCCAACGCGTCGAGCGGCTGGTACTGGCCAATACGTCCGCCCGCATCGGTACGGAGGAAGGCTGGCGAAACCGTGCAGCGTCTGTTCGTTCCGATGGGCTGGCGGCCATTGCCGATTCGTCGCCGAGCCGCTGGTTTACGCCGGCGTTTGCCGAGAACGCCATCGTACGCACCATGCAGGACACGCTGCGCAGGCAGTCCCCCGAAGGCTACGCGGCGTGCTGTGACGCGCTGGCGGTTGCCGACCTGCGCGACGACATCGGCGCAATCACCGTGCCGGTCCTGGTCGTTGCCGGTGACGCGGATCCGGTGACGACAGTCAAGGACGGCGGCGCGCTGTGCTCCCGAATCTCCGATTCCAGGCTGGCTGTGCTGCGCGCATCGCACCTCTCGAACATCGAGGCACCTGCAGCGTTCGCCGGTGAAGTGCTGGGTTTCCTCCAGTCCTGAGGCCGCCATGAGAGACACGGCACGAGCCGGCCAGGCCGGCGAGACGACACCCGGGCTGCCGCTACCCGCCATCGTGGCGGGATTCCTGGCGGTGCTGGTGTCGTTTGCGGGACCGCTGGCGATCTTCTACCAGGCAGCGCAGGCGGCACAGGTCGATGCCGCGATGTTTGCCTCGTGGGTCTGGGGCATTTCGATCGGGGCCGGTGTCACCGGCATTTTTCTCAGCATCCGCTATCGGGTACCCGTCATCACCGCCTGGTCGGCTCCCGGCACGGCACTGCTGATCACGCTGTTCCCGGCACTCTCCGTGGCCGAGGCGATCGGTGCCTACATCACGGCAGCAGTGATCCTGCTGCTGCTCGGGCTGACCGGCAGCGTTGACCGCATCATGCGGCATATCCCGCAGGGCGTCGCCGCCGGCATGATGGCCGGGATCCTTCTTCCATTCGGCTTGAATGCATTTCGCAGCGTCGGCAGCCTGCCGGTGGTAGCGATCGGGATGATCGCGGCTTATCTGCTGTGCCGGCGCATGCTGCCCCGCTACACGGTCGTCGCCGTGCTGGCGGTCGGCGTCGCCCTGGCGCTGGCAGCGGGCAGGACGGATTTCAGCAACGTCGGCTTTGCGCTGGCCATGCCGGAACTGATTGCGCCGGCATGGTCCCTGGGCAGCACCTTCAGCCTCGCGCTGCCGCTGGTCCTGGTCACGCTGACCGGGCAATACCTGCCTGGCATGGCACTGCTGAAGACGTCCGGCTATGACCTTTCTGCCAGGCCGGTCATGGTGACCAACAGCCTGGTTTCCCTGCTGGTCGCTGCCACCGGAGGCATCACGATTGCGATCGCCGCGATCACGGCAGCCATGTGCACCGGCCCCGATGCGCATGAAGATCCCCGCAAACGATACATCGCCGGGGTAGCCAACGGCGTGTTCTACCTGCTCGCCGGATTGTGCGCCGGCTCGATCGTCACGCTGTTCGCGGCGCTGCCGAAGGAACTGGTCGCCACCGTGGCGGGGCTCGCCTTGCTCGGGCCAATCGCAGCCAACGTGGGCGCCATGATGGCTGCGCGCGACCGCGATGCGGGCCTGGTCACTTTCATCGCCACCGCTTCCGGCATGACGTTCCTGGGCCTGGGCGCGGCCTTCTGGGGCATTGCGATCGGCATCGCCGCGCATGTGCTGCTGACTCGCAAATAAGGAGCACCAACACACTCATTCGCACACAAAGATTCGACACAGTATCTATCTAAAACCAAGGAGACACGAATCATGCGCCAAATCGACCTTCAACAACTGGCGGACAAGGCCAGTTTCAACCGCTTCCATGCCGGCGTACTGGCCTGGTGCGCCATCATCATCATCTGCGACGGCTACGACCTGGCCGTGGCCGGTATCGCGCTGCCTTCCATCATGAAGGACATGGGTGTGACGGCACAAAGCGCCGGCTTCATGGTCAGCTCGGCGCTGTTCGGCATGATGTTCGGGGCCATTTTCCTCGGCACCATCGCCGATCGCATCGGCCGCCGCGCCGCCATCGCCATCTGCCTGGCGCTGTTCTCCCTGTTCACCGCGGCGGCTGGCCTGACGAACGATCCCTACGTATTCAGCGCGATGCGTTTCCTGGCCGGCCTCGGCATCGGCGGCGTAATGCCGAACGTGGTGGCGCAGATGACGGAATATTCACCGAAAAAGATCCGCGCCACGCTTGTTACACTGATGTTTTCCGGCTACGCGGTGGGTGGCATGCTGGCGGCGTTGCTGGGCAAGGGCATGCTGGAAGCATGGGGCTGGCAATCGGTGTTCCTCGCCGCCGGCGTGCCGGTGGTGCTGATTCCGTTCGTGCTGAAGTCGCTGCCGGAATCGATGGCGTTTCTGGTCCGCAAGGGCCGCATCGAGGAAGTGCAGGAAATCGCGCGCAAGCTGGAACCGTCGTTCGTGCCGCAGCAAGACGATTCCTATGCGCTCGCCTCCAGCGGCGCCGCAGCGGGCACGCCGATCAGCCAACTGTTCAAGGAGGGCCGCGGCTTCTCCACCGTGATGTTCTGGGTCGCGTTCTTCATGTGCCTGTTCATGGTGTATGCGTTGAGCTCGTGGCTGACGAAGCTGATGGCGGGTGCCGGCTACAGCCTCGGCTCGGCGCTGACGTTCGTGCTGGTGCTGAACTTCGGCGCCGTGATCGGGGCGGTCGGCGGGGGCTGGCTTGCGGACCGCTTCCATATCAAGTACGTACTGATGGCGATGTATGCGCTGGCTGCCGTCTCGATCACGCTGCTGGGCTACCCGGTCTCTACGCCTGTGCTGTTCCTGCTGGTAGGGCTGGCCGGCGCGTCGACGATCGGCACGCAGATCGTCACGTATGCCTATGCGGGTCAATTCTATCCGGCAACGGTGCGCGCTACCGGCATTGGCTGGGCATCCGGCGTCGGCCGCAGCGGCGCCATCCTGGCGCCCATCGTGATCGGCACGCTGGTTGGCATGGCTTTGCCGCTGCAGCAGAACTTCGCCGCGATCGCGGTGCCCGCCGTGGTCGCGACGATCGCGGTCTCGCTGATTCGCCATGGCCGGTCGGCATCGGCAACGGAACGTACCGTCGGCGTGCAGGCGAAGGCATAAACGAGGATGACGACAAATAACTCGAAGACGACATCAGAAACGACATTTCTTTCAACGGCCATCGTTGGCGCGATACTTGCCGCACTGGCCGGATGTGCACGCAGCCACGATGAGGCTGCCACCGCAGCGCCAGCGGTAATTGCAGCGCCGCTGGCTTGCGACGATGGCATCAAGTCCGCCTTCAAGGCGGATGCGGCTACATCGGTCCTGCTGGTCAAGGCCTTCAGGAAAGGCGACGGCTAATTAGAAGAGAAGGGCGGTCTTGGCCGCCCTTCGTCAATCTGGACACGCTTTCCTCTTGCGATTACTTGATGCGATTCCTCGACGAAACGTTACTTTGACGCCGCAGCAAGACGGGCTCGCGGTCAAGGGATCTCGGATGACAGCGGCCTTGGCGTCCAGGGATATGCCTCGAAACACTTTGAGCCTATCCAGGCACCGGACCAATCCTACATTTTCGATGCCCCGGCCCGGTTACGCGCGCTCGGCGCTGATTTCCTCGTTGTGGTCGAGTGCAAGCACGAACGGCGCAAAGCCGAGCGTCAGGACGTTCAGATCCTGCATGCAAAGCTGGTATCGACCGGGATACAAAAGCGTTGCTGTTTCAATCGGCAGATTCCAGTCTGGCGCGCTGGAATATGCAACGTCTGATGCCATGGCGCTTGTCCAGCTCGCGACCGGCAGCTCTACATGGATCACGAAGAGCTTCGGACCGCCGATTGCGGCACCGCCAAGTGCGAATCTTCCTGAATACGTCGGTTGGTGGTATGAGAGAGACTTGCAAGAGCGTCTTGTCGACCAGCGAATGAAATTTGCAAGGAAGGCGCATAATATTTCCGTTACAGATTTACCTTCGAAAGCTTCCGAGAGCTCGAGAGCCGTAGCACGAAGGCTGGAAAAGCGCAAAGGGCCGCGAGCTTTCGTACTTCGCATAATCTATATTATGTCAAATGCGAACTGTGGCACGGTCCATCAGCTTCTTTCAAGCACCCATAACCGCCGCAGACCGTGAGCCTCCCTCACCTCGAACTTTGTTCGCTATCGTCCGACGCCGCCATCTACATCCGCCAAGCAGCGTCGGCATGGAGCAATGCGCTGCTTTACGGCCCCAGCTCACCAGGCGCCGGCTCGATCGTGACGAACGTCTCGTCGCTCCAGTTCCGTTGATGCGCCGGCAGCGGCAACGCATCGCGCGCTTCATCATAGGTGAAGCGTTCTTCACGTGCGCCGTCGCGCATCGTCAGCGCGATGAAGCGTTGCGCGGAACGCGGAGAAAACGACGACGAGTCCGCGCCGTCGCACCAGTTGGACGTGCGAAAAAATCCCGTAGCCAGCGTATTGAACCACCAGGGCGACTGATCCTTGAACACGGCGACGGAGACCTGGCACGCCAGCCTGAGATCGCCGAGCCGGAAGACGTTGTCCGGCCGGGGCTGCGCACGTCGGCCAATCGCAGATTGCCGATCTCCACGAGCCTGGCCACCATCGCGGGCTTTGCGCCGGAGCGATCCTGGGAGAACTGGGTATCCCGCACGGCAACCGTGAATTCGGCGTCGCGCCGGTCGAACCGGTCGATACGCGGCACGGCGAAGCGCATGCCGTCGCGAGGCAGGATTTCGCGGCCCGTCTCGCTGTCGATCGCCACGGTGGCGTGCTCCGGCAATGGCGTGGTGGGCCGCAGGACGAACGTCAGCACCCCGTGCGGTGCCAGACTGTGCTTGTCTTCGAAGGTATCGAGGCCTTCAAGGAAGGCACGGTACGGCCAGCGCGCGGGGCTGCGAATTCCCTTTACCTCGACGCGCGATGCGGACGGTGTGTCGGGATCGGCGGTCACCGGCGCGTCCGTGCTTGCCGGGACACCCCGCGCCACGCCACTGGCAATCAGCGCGCCTGCAAGAATCAGGTATCTGATCGGATATCTCAAGATGGGTCCCCATAAAGTTGAGCAGGGCCCTATTCCCCTCCCGGCTTGACAGGAGAGGGGCGAGGATGCCGGAGCGGGGAGTCGGCCCGCCACCCGCCGTTCGCCCTGAATCAAACTCGACAATACATCCTGTAATGTCGAGTTTAAGCACGAGCGTTCGTTCTATTCGTTGTGCTCGCCTGTCATGCAGACCATCGCGTCGACGCATGGAAAAGATGTTGTCGGCCCGATCGATGTATCCGGCTGGATCGAATGCGAGCCCGGCGCCGTTTTGCACCTGGTGCCGGTCAACCCGGCATCCCCAGTGCCCGCATGATCGCCAGCGGTTCCGTTTCACCCTTGATATCGGCAAGCGTGCCCGGCTCGCCTTCGAATGCGGGAACCCGGTAGAGACCCGTCTGTTCCATCCCTCGCAGCACGAGCACCTCGAACGTGTCCGCGCCGCGCTGCACGAAATAAACCGTGGCGGCGGGAATCGCTTCGGCGACATCCCAGGCCTGCGTGCCCAGCGGCCCCTCCCTAGCGATAATCACCACGCCGCCAGCGCCCTGCTCCACCTGCAGCCACGATTCGCCGGCGAAATCGCCCAGCGCACTGCGCACCGCGTCGATCGACGCACCTTCCACATATGCCGCCGACATCTCCGGCGCGGCCGGGACTGTAACGGGGGCAAGCGAGAAACCCGCACGGGTTGCGATCTCGTCCGGTCCCGCCACCGGCGTACCGGCCTCGCTGCCCTCCTTCCAGACGAACGCATGCCGGCGTTCCGGATCGAGCCAGAGCGCGTAGACATTGTGGCCCGCAGCGAGGCTGGAGAGAATCCGGGCAAAACGCCGGTCGCCGCCTTCGCTCCCGGGCGAACGCGACACCAGCGCGTTGTAGTCGGCCTCCCCCGCCACGGCCTGCCATGGCGGCGGATCGACCGCATGGGGTGCTTCGCGCGCCCATTCCCGCGCGGCGATGCGGTCGAGCTCTTCGACGGAGAACGGTGCCAGTACGGCCCAGCAGATCGAAGCGTCGAGCAATGTCATGATCGTCCTTTCGCCTATGGCCGGGGAATTCCCAGGGTTTCGCCGATTGTACCCGCGGCGGCCTCGCGGATGCGCGTCTCGGAGAGCGGCACGACGCGCGTGGCGGCCAGCCCGTTGGCACCCAGTACGCGACGCAGCCGCGCCAGCTGTTCGGCCGACAGCGCATCGGTCAGCCCCAGGTACGGCACGTTGCCGGTGGCCGCCTGCGCGTCGCCGAGCTGCCGCAGCATCGTATCGATCTTCCTGACCGCTTCCTTCTGCGCATCCGTCAGACCGCGGCGGTTGATCCGCTGCACCGCCGCGTCCAGCGCGTCGTCCCATGTGTTCGGCGTCCAGCCCTTGATCTCGAAGCCATGGCGCCTGCTGGCCACGGTGATCTCGTAGTCGATCTCGCTCGATCCCATGCGTACCTGCCGCCGCACGTTGCTGCCCAGCTGCGCAGCGTTCTCCGCGGCCACCAGCTCCGCGCCGGCGCCGCGCGCGGCGGTGCGGAAGCTGACGATCAGGCTGCCCGACGCGGGATCGGCGGCGGTGCGCCGGTACAGGTTCCATGGCGTGCGCCGGTCGCGGCCGAGGAAATCGAGCGTTTCGTCGGCGATCCGCGTGCGGTTCAGCCATGCCAGGTCGAGCACTTCGCGGCCTTCGCGGGCCTTCGCGCCCAGCACGGCCAGGGCTTCATCGGAAACGCCGGGCCGGTTGACCAACTGGCGCACCTCGGCGATGAACAGGTTCGGCGAACGCGACTGCGCCGCGGCCGTCAGCAGGTCGGCCAGCGACGCCAGCGCGTTCGGGCGCCGTGCGATGACACCGTCGACGGCGTTCAGGAACGCTTCACGGGCGTCGGGGCGCAGCTGGGCGGCGCGCTGGGCCACCGCGAACCGGGCGCTGGCCGCCTGCTCGGCACGCCGTGCCGCCGCCGCCCGCGCCTGCTCCGCTTCCGGAGTGGTGCCGGTAATGGCCGCGGCCTCGCCCTCCGCCCTGCCGATGGCACCCTCGAGCCGCCCCAGCACCCGCCTGCCCGCGGCTTCGCCGGCGGTGCCGGCAAGCTTGCCGGTCAGGCGCTCGGCGGCGACTTCGCCGCGCGAAACACGCAGCATCGCAAAGAAGCCAGGCCGTGCTTCGGCCACCGTGTTGGCCGCCATCGTCGCGCCATCGGCCGTGGCGGCGGCGGCGGCTTCGGCCGGCGTGGCGTAGCGTGCGATCGTGCGCCGCATCGCCTCGGCTTCGGCGCGCAGCGGCATGATGGCTTCACGGATCGCGCCGGGCAGCGCGGCCACCCGGTCGGCGGCGCTCACCAGCCGCGGCACGAGGCCCGAACCGATCAGCCGCGCCACGTCGCGCGAGATCCAGACCGCCACCGCCACGTCGTAGATCTCCAGGAAGTCGCGGCCTTCCGGCGTGGCGGCGATGGCCGTGCGGTTGCCCTCCACCGCTTCCATGCCGGCGATCAGGCCCGCGTTGACGAGCGCCGCGCGGCCCACCGTGCCCGCCGCGGCTTCGGCCAGCGCGGCGCCGGCGGCGCGCATGCCGCCGCCTTCCACCAGCGCGCCGGCCAGCGCGGGCCCGAACGCGCGCAGCAGGCCGGTACCGGCCATGATCCACATATAGCCGTGCAGCGTCGAGGAAATCGCCCGCTGCAGGATCTCGCCGGAAGGCGGCGTCAGCAAACCGACCGCCTCCAGCGCGGTGACCACGCGCGTTTCGCCGGGGTTGCCGAGGATGCGCACGCGCACCAGTTGCGTCGGCAGCAAGGGGCCGACCGGCGGGCCGCCGCTCTGCAGCATCGTGCCCCGGGCACTGCGCCACACGTTGCCGGCCAGGCTGCCGACGCGGATGATCTGCGGCTGGATGGTGATGGTGGAGCGGTTGAAGGCGCCGGGCGCCGCGCCGCCGACCGTGCGCTCGTGGCCGAGCGCCACCTGGCCGCCCGCCTGCGCCGCGAAGTCGGCATCCGACACCGTGCGCGATGCCGCCGTCGCGCTGGAGAAGTCGGCGCCGTGGAAAAAGCCGTCTTCGTCGAAGCCCGCCGTCAGTTCCGGCAGGTCCTGCAGGTTCTCGCCCGCCACCTGCATCGTCGCCACCGCTTTCACGGTGAATATCCGGCCGATCATTGCCACCCTGCCGCCCGGATCGGGCATCCGGATCAGCCGGTCCATCGTGCCGTTGGTCGACAGGCGCCGTTCCAGCAGCGGGAAATCGGCGCCGGGCGTGGCGTACAGGATGCGGGCGATCAGCGTCGCATCGGCGTCTTCATGGCGCGCGACGGCCGCATCGATCAGCGTCACGCGCTGCTCCAGCGTGGCCAGCGCAAGCACGTCGAAATCGAGTCCGCGCTGGTCGGCGGGACTGCCGGCCAGGGCCCGCGACAGCAGTTCGGCGCGGCGCGTACGCTCGTCGGCACCGGCGGCGCCGCCGCTGGTGCCCGCTTCGGGCTGGAATTCGCCGCCCGCGATCGCCACCGTCCCCGTGTATTGCCACCACCAGTTGTCGATGTGTTCCGGCGGGCGGTTGGTGTTCCAGCTGTCGGTTCCTTCGACATAGCCCTGTTCGAGGCGGGGGAAATCGACCGTGTAGCCGTAGAAATGCCCGTCGCCACCCGGGATCATCACGCGCGGCCCCGCATGCGGCGCGTTGCGCAGCGAGATTTCGGCCAGTGGCGCCGTGTTCTCATCGACGATGCGCTCGCTGATGCGGATCTGGCCGGTGCCGTAGTCCCACTCGCCGATCGCCAGCGCGGCGCGCCTGGTGCGGTAGGCATAGCCGCCGACGACCGTGCCGCGCGCCATCGGCCCGGTCACTCTCCGGTCGTCCGGCCCTGCCCCGGCCGCCGGCGCGCGCGTCGATCCGCGCGCGATCAGCCGGCGGATTTCCCACGCCTTCCGTTCCGCCTCGTCGAGCAGCCATTCCAGCGCCGTGTGCGTGATATCGCTGAACGGCCAGGGCCGCTCCATCGTCAGCCGCCTGGCGTCGAGCGCATCCAGGTAGCGGTCGAAGTAGCTGACGCCGTGGGCGTCCGCCAGGCCCGAGCGGCCGCTCCAGCGCACCGTCGTTTGCAGTAGTTGCCGCTCGTCCGCGTCGCCGATCAGCCGTTCCGACAGGATGCCGATCACGCTCGCCACGTCCGCCGCCAGTTGTGTCTCCAGCGCGGTGCGCAGCGGTCCGGCCACGTCGTTCGCCAGGCCCTCGAAGCTGCGCATGCGCACCAGCTGGTCGCCGACGAAGTCGAAGCCGCCATGGCGCTCCGTGCTGCCGTACAGGCGGGTGGCAACCTGGTCGCGCGTGGTGCCGGCCGGCGTGCGGAACTGCGCCGGGTCCGCAGGATCGACGACCGGCAGCCAGTCCGCCAGCGGTTCCAGCGCCACGTCAGGCTCGCGTGCCGGGCCGGGCGGCAGCGGCGGATGGTCTGGATCGTCGTCCTGGCGCATCACGCGCGCCGCGGGACGGGCGGCGATCACGGGTGCGGGGCGGCCAGCTGCCACGCGGTCGGCCACCTGGTGCGCTTCCCGTTCGGCGGCATCGTGCGGTTCGCTCGCCTCCCTGCCCACTTCCCGGTTCAATTCGCGGTTCACTTCGCGGTCCGTCACGGCGGCGAGCCGGCCCTGGATCACGTGGCTCAGCTCATGGGCCAGCAGCCGCGCGCCCGGCGCCGTATCGGGCCGGTACTGGCCGGTGCCGAAGTGGATCGCCGCGCCGGTGGTGAACGCGCGGGCCCGCAGCGCCGCTGCCTGGGCGGCCGCCCGGTTGCCGTCGTGGATGCGCACGGCGCCGAGATCGGTGCCGAACCGGCTTTCCATTGCCGCGCGCAGCCGGTTCGGCAATGGCTTGCCGGCTTCCTCGTCCGCCAGGCCGGCATCGCGCGTGGCAGCGCCGTCGGCCGCCGCCGCGCGCCGGCTGAGCGCCTGGTTGCCCGGCGCCTGTTCCTCGCCTTCCGGCAGCAAGGCGTCAAGCTCCGCCGCCGGCGCCGGAGCGCGGGTACCACGCCCAGGGGGAAACAGCCAGAAGCCGGCCATGGCGCTCGGCTGTCAGTGCAGTCCGCCGCGCAAGCCACGCACCAGGGAGTCCAGGACATCCTCGGTCGATGCCGCGCCATCCAGGCCGAGTTCGGTGCGCAGTGCCTGGACGGCGGCCTGCGCCTCGGGCGGCGGCGCGCTCCCCGGTGGCTGCTTCAGCGCCCGGGCCAACGCCGGCAGCAGGTCGCCGCCCAGCCGGGGCAGGATACGGCCCACGGCGGCCAGGGTATCGGCTTCGATCGCGCTTTCCGGCCCGGTCCCGCGCAGGCGCGCAGCCTCGCCGGCCAGCCTGACGGCGGTTTCCGGGTCCATCACCGCATGGTGGCCGGCCGTGCGCAGCACCTGCGCGACGACCGGCGCCATCGTTTCCACCAGTGGCCGCAGTTCCTCGGGAAAATCCGCCTTCCCACGGTCGGCCGGCGACGCCGCGCCGCGCAGGGAATCGCCCGCAGGACCGGACAGGCCGGACCCGGTCAGGTCAGCACCGGTGAGGTCAGCACCGGTCAGGTCGGCCCCCGTCAGGTCGGCATCGTGCAGGTCCGCGCCCGTCAGGTCGGCGCCACGCAGGTCGGCATCGGTCAGCACCGCGCCCAGCAGCCTTGCTTCGCGCAGGTCCGCGCCGCGAAAATCGCTGCCCGTGGCGGTCACGTTCTCCAGCACCGCGCCGCGCAGGCTGGCCCGCGAGAAATCGGTGTCGGTCAGCACCGCGCCGGTGAAATCGGCATGGTCGAAGCGCGCCCCGCGCGCCTGGCTGTTCTCGATGCGCGCATTGGCCAGGTGCGCACCGGCGCCGCGCACGTCGTCCAGCACGCACAGCCGGAGCGTCGCCGCGCCCAGGTCCGCACCCTCCAGCCTGGCGTCACGCAACGTGCAGGCACGCCATTTCACGTTGGACAGCCGGCTGTCGCGCAGGTCGGCATCGTGCAGGTCGAGGCCGTCGGCGCGCAAGCCTTGCAGGTCGGCGCCGCGCAGGTCGGCTGCGCCGAGCGCCAGGTTGCGCGCGGTCCGGTGTCCTTGCGTGCAGGCCAGGAGCTGTTCGGCGAGTGCTTCGTTCATGGCGGTCTCCTAGTAATCGTGGCCATAGGGCGGCGGGACTTCACCGTAGCGCGCGAAGTAGGCTTGGTGGACGTCGTACTGCATGTCGTGGGCCGGATCGTCGAAGTCAGCGTTTTCCGGCATGCGCTCCGGGTGGGCGAGCACGTCGTCGTAGAACGCCTTGCCCCTGCCCACCACGTCGTCCGCCAGGTCGTCGAGCGCATCCTCGGAAAGGGCCGGGTCGCCGGTGTCGACATAGGGCTGGTCGCGCAGCGTGCTCTGGAAATACTCGAACCACCACGTGAATCGGATCAGGCGCCGCCGGTCGGCCTCCTCCAGGGAGGCGGTGAAGGCGCCGTAGTCGCGCCGTGCGAGGTCGACCATCGCCCAGAACTCGGCGGGGTCGGCATCTTGTTTCCAGGCTTCGGTATCCATGCGGGGTTCCTCGTTTGGCTGTCGTTTGGTTGTCGTTTGGCGGTCGATGGGAGCGGCCCGGCCGCTCATAGCGTCTTCATGATCTTGCGGATCTCGCGGCGCGCATCCTTGAGCCAGCGCTGCACGGTGCGCCGCGACACGCCCTTGGCCAGGGCGATCTCGGCGTTGGTGGCGCCGCCGTGCAGCAGCCTGGCCAGTTCATCGGCGCTGGGCACGCCACCGCGCACCAGCGGCGGTGCCGCGCCGGAATCCTTGCGCACGAGATTGCCGTTGATGTCCCACATCAGGTCCTTGTTGGACGGGTTGACGAACGGCGTACCCCGGTCGGCCCTGCCCAGCCGGGTATCGGTATTGTCCCAGGGCAGGATCTGGCCTTCCTGGGTCAGGCGTCTGCGCAGGTCCACCTCGATGTCGTCGATCGTCACGCCGCGATGCGGCCGGACGATGGCGATGTCCAGTTCCAGGTCCAGCCCGAGCTTGTTGCCAGCGTTCGAATACTGGGTAATGCGCTTCAGGTGTTTCTCGGCGATCCCCACCTTCAGCACCGCCCCGCTGGCGCGGTCGCGCAGGATATAGATCGCCTTGTCCCGTTTCGCCTTCGGCACGGACGCGAAGTCGGCCGCGGAAATCGTGTGCGTGCTGACGACCGTGGCTCTCAGCTCCTGCAGATGCGGCGAGGTCACGGTGACGCCGTTGACGGTTTCCCGCAGCAACCTCGGTTCGTCGATGCGCTGCTTCATCGCCGGATGATCCTGGGCCAGCGCCCTGAACTCGCGCGCGATGGCCGCCGCTTCCCTGACCATCGCCGCGCCCGATTCGCCGCCGGCCAGCCGCGCGTCCACCGTATCCACATGGGCCCGCATTTGGACCAGCCGGTCCAGCAGCGGCCCTTCCGGCAGACCTTCCATCATCCGGTCGAGCTTTGCCTTGACCGGCGTACAGCCGGTGCAGATCTCGCAACCTTCGCGCGTGACGCGGAAATCGTGATCGGTATCGCCGACGCGGGCCTTCACGGTGGTGGCGTCGGCCAGGTCGGCATCCGTCATCCGGTTGGCCGGTCCGGCCAGCTCGGCATCGTCGACGCGCGACGTTTTAACGCCGGCGTCCGGCTCGCGCATCGGCGGCGCCGCCTCCGTTTCGCCGGGGCGACTGCGCGGCGCTTCGCCCGGCGCGGCGGGCCTGGTGGTGGGCGCGTCTGGCGTATCGGCGGTCCGGGGCGCCTCGGCCGGGCGCGGCACCGCGCCATCGGCCTGGGGCCTGGCTCCGGGCGCTTCCGGCGCCGGGCGGCCGAACAGCCGCGCGCCTGTATCTTCCAGGCGCTTGCCCAGCCGGGCGCCGGCATCGCCCGGATCGAACTGGCGCAGGCGGTCGCCGGCACGGCCGAGCCGGGTGTCGGGCGCCTCGCGCGGCGCGCTCCCATGGCCCATGCGTGCCGCGCGGGCGCTGACGGCACCGCCGGCGGCGGCCGAGGCGGCACGCGTCAGGTCGAATTTCTGCCCGCTGAGCCAGGCCGCGATGCCTTCCACGGCGAAACCGAGCACGGCACCGCCGGCCACCTGGGCGACGGCGGCGCGCCGGCCCGCCGCGGCGCCGGCCTTACCGGTGGCCGGCGGTGCGCCATCGGCCGGCCGGCCCGGCGCGGCATCGGCAGGGCGTGGCGTGGCGGCGGCATCGCCCGGCCGCGCGGCCGCCGGTTCCGAAGGCCGCGGCGGCGCGGTGTCGGGCGCATGGGGCCGCGGCGCGTCCGGGCCGCCCGCATGCGGTGCCGCCGGGCCATGCGGGGCGCCGCCGCGCGGTGCCGGCGCATGGGGCGCCGCCACGTGCGGCTTGGCGGGAGTGGCGCGAAAACCCACGCCGGACATCGAACCGGCCATCAGGAACCCCTGCCAGTTGAATTCCTGGCCGAACGCGTAGTAGCCGATGGTTTGCGTGATGCCCTCGGCCGCCAGGTCGGCGCCGACCTGGATCGCCAGCTGGGTGGCCACCCGGGCGCCCGCCGCGCCGGCGCCCGAGGCCAGCGCGCCGCCGGCGAAACCGAGGCCGCCGCCGATGGCGCCGCCGATCGCGCCCATCACCATCGCCGTCACCAGGCCCTCGTCCCACGCCTCCCCGGACGACCAGTTGTTGAGGATCTGGATCAGTCCCGCGCTGGCGGCGCCGACCAGCGCGCCGACCAGGATCACCGCGAACAGGCTGGCGCCGGCGCCCAGCGTGACGATGCTGATCACGGCGGCGGCAATGATGACCAGGACGATCAGCACGATCGCCACCACCTTCTTCCAGGCCGGCTGCTCCTTCGACGCGGCCTTCCATGCCTCGCTGGCGATCTGGTCGTCCAGCTCGCCGATCTTGCCGTCCAGGTCCTTCACCAGTTCGGCGAGCGATGCGGCCACCGCGGCATCCACCTTTTCACCGATGGTGCCGAGCGCCGTCGCGAAGCCGGTGACTGCCGCCTGCATCGCCTCGCTGCCCTGCGCGGCGCTGTCACGGGCCTGCTCGACATGGCGCGCGGTCAGCTGGCCGAACGCCGCGGTCGCGCCGGCCATCATGCCGTGCATCTGCGCCGCGAACCCGCCTTCGGCCTGCGCGGCCTGCGCGTCGTTGCCTTCCGTGACCTTCTGCAGTGCCGCCAGCGAGGCCATGCCGAGGTCCACCAGCGCGCGCTCGGCGCCCAGCGCGCCTTCCTCCATCTTGCCCAGCAGCGACTCCATGCCGCCGCCCAGCGCGGTCTGCAGCGTGCCCAGTGTCAGCGTCAGCCAGTCCGGGTCGGGCACGCCGCCGGCGGTGAGCCGGTCGCGTACCGTGCCCAGCACCTGCTGCAGCGAAGCCGAAGCGGCCGCCACGCCGCGCACCAGGTTCGCCGCGCCGCTGTGGGCCAGCTGTTCGACCGCCAGCTGCTTCAGGTAGCCGGTATCGGCAGCCGCCTGCCGCTGCGCCGCTTCCTGCGCGGCCAGCCCGCCCAGAGAAGCGGCCAGCGCACCGTCGATGGCGGCCAGGTTGCGGTCGCGCGCCAGGCCGAGGCCCTTGATCGCCTGTCCGCGGGCGCTTTCCAGGCCCGACGTCAGCTTGTCGTACAGCTCGTCCAGCGTCTGGTGCACCTGCCGGGCGCCGGCGATCACCGCGCAGCGGTACACCTTGCGCAGCTCGCGCAGGTCGTAGCCCTTCTTGTTGGCGGTGCGCAGGAAGGCGTTGCGGTAGCTGCCGGCCGTCTTGCAGGCGACGTCCTGCTGGGCGCGGGCGCGCCGCACGGTCAGGCAACCGTCCCAGAAGCCGTCGTCGTCGTAGGCCACGCCGGTCTTCGGATGGGTCTTGCAGCGTTCGTATTGCCGCACATGTTCCTGGCCGCGCCGCAGCGCACGGCCGGCGTATTGCGGGCCTTTCAGTTCGTGGCTCTTGCGGCCGGCGGCGAAGCGGGCGTTGACGTCCTCCAGCCCGCCGGTTTCCTTCTCGTCGGTCTGCTCGATCGCGGTGCCGTACTCGTCGTCGAGCGTGGCCAGCGCGGCGTCCGTCTCCGCGTCGACGGTGGCCACGCCGGCGTCATGTTCGGCCAGCACGTGGGCCCGCGCGGCCTGCGCGGCGCCCATCGAATGCGCGCGGGCGGCCATGATGCGCTCGGAGATGGCCGATTTCTCCAGTTCGATGGCGGCCGCGGTGTTGGCGTTGATGCCGTCGGCCAGGCTGCCGATGCGCCCGGGCATGCGCTGCAGGCCGAAAGCGGCCGCGTTGGCGATCTGGTCCCCGGCGTTGTCGAGGAACGCACGGGTCTGGTCGAGCGCCCTGTCGCGCGCCGCCTCGTCCTGCGTGCCCGGTGCGCCGCCGGTAAACGCCAGGCCGCTCTGCAACTGTCCGCTGCCCGCCTGCGCCGTTTCCAGCACGGCGGCAGCCTGTTCGTAATCGCCGACCGCCGCGTCGCGCTGGCCTTCGGCCTGGCCGATCTCGCTGTCGAGGCCACCGGCCGACGCACTGTCGGGCGCTGGCGCCGCCTCGCCGGCACCTGGGCCGCCACCGCCGCCGCCCTTGCCGGCCTTGCCGCCGGCGCCGCCAGGTACTGCTTCGCCCCCTGGCGCCGGCGGCGCGCCGCCAGCCGGCGGAACGCCAGCCGCGGCGCCGGCAGCCATGCCGCCCGTGCCGGCCTGCGCCATCGCCGCTTCCGCCGGGCAGGCGTCCGGCACATCCTGCCAGGCGTCGAAGGTCACCCGTTCTTCTCCCTTCGACTCGTTCTTGGCGTTGTCCTGTTTCGGCTTCTTGGTCTTGCTGGGCCTGGGTGGCGGGTCGACGTTGTAGCACGGCGCGTCCAGCGCGCCGCCGCTGGCCGGCGCGGCCGGCTTTGCCGCCGCGCCGGGCGGTGCGCCGGCGCCGCCCCCGCCAGCGCCGGGCTTCCCGGTCGCGGCCGTGGTGACGCCTTCGGGCGGTGCTTCACCATCGTCCGCCGCCGCGTCGAGCGCCGGCGCGGTGTCGCCGCCGCCCGGTGCGGCGCCGCCCTTGCCGGCCGCACCCTTGCCTTCCTTCGATGCCGCGCGCTCGCCCGGCACGCGCGGCGGCGCCGCCGGCGGCTCCATGGTGCGCGCCGGCGGCGTGGTCAGGCGCTGCTGGACCGGCCCGGGCGCCGCCTTCGCGCCGTCGTTGGCGCCGCCGCTGGCCGGCTTGCCCGGCCGGGCAACCTGGTCGAGCAGGCCCTCGGCGGAACGGCCCCGCACCACGGCATCGGCGACACTGTCCGCATGGCGTTCCCAGGCATCGCCGGCGCGGCCGACATTGCCGGGCAACCGCAAGCCGCTGCGCTGCTGGACCACGTGCGCCGCTTCGTGCGCGGCCAGGTGCAGGCCGGGGGACTCGCGAAAGCCGATGCGGTTGCCGGACGCGAAGGCCAGCGCGCCCATGCGCCGGCTGGCCGTCGCCGCCGGTCCGCCCACGGCGGTCCGCACGTCCGACAGGTCGTGGTGGCCGAAAGCCGCCTGCAGGGTTTCGGCGTGCGGCAGCGGTCCGGTGGCGCCGGCCAGTCCCTTGCCCGCTTCGCGCTGGATGGTGTCCGGGTCGCCGGGCGAATCGCCGTCGCGCTGCACCGGTCCAGCCTCCTCGCAGGCATCGCAACGGGCCTGGACAGGGGCGGCCTGCACGCAGGTGGGTTCGCCGAACTCCGAACAATCCCACAGCTGCACCAGGCGGTTGCCCGCCACCGGCGTTCGCAGCTGCACGGCCTGCTGCTGGACCTGCGGTGGCGGCTGGGCTTGGCCCTGTTCGTGCCGGCGGGCCTCCTCGGCGCAGGCCGGGCACGGTGCGGCGCCGCCGGCACAGGCGGCGCAGTGCCTCTGCACGGGGCCCGGTACCGCAGCGCCAGGCCGGCGATGTTCCTGCGCCGCCAGGTTACCCGCTGGCTGGAGGTCCGGCCCGCCGCCGTGGCCCGCCGGTGCCGGCCGCGCCACGGCCGGCGTCCTGGCCGGCGTCCTGCCCGCGGCAGGCTCCTTCCCCGTGGCTGCAGCCATGGTCCGGGCCGGTTGGGCGCTCACCGCTGCTCCCGCGCGCCGATCAGCCGATAGTAAGGGCCGAACTCGCCGGGTGACGGGATCCTGCCCTGCTTCGCGTACTGCCGCGCCAGCGCTTGCACGATCTGCGCCATGTCGATCGGGAGCTCCGCCTGGGCCGCCAGGAATGCCGCGTCCAGCGCCACGTTGCGGATATTCCCGCCCGACAGCGCGAACTGGCGCGCCAGGAAGGCAAAGTCGACATCGCCGCTCAGCGGCGCCGCGGCCGGGAACATGCCGCGCCACAGCCTGTCGCGCTCGCGCACGTCGGGCAGCGGGAATTCGATCACGTATTGCAGCCGCCGCGCGAACGCTTCGTCGATATTGCGTTTCACGTTGGTGGCCAGGATGACCACGCCGGGATGTTCCTCCAGCTTCTGCAGCAGATAGGCTGTTTCGATGTTGGCGTAGCGGTCGTGCGCATCCTTCACTTCCGAGCGCTTGCCGAACAGCGCGTCGGCCTCGTCGAAGAACAGCATCGCATTGGCCTTGCGCGCCACGTCGAAGATGCGGTCGAGGTTTTTCTCCGTTTCGCCGATGTACTTGCTGACCAGGCCGGAGAGGTCGACCTTGTACAGGTCGATATCGAGCTCCGCCGCGATCACGCCGGCCGTCATCGTCTTGCCGGTGCCGGAGGCCCCGGCGAACAGCGCCACCAGGCTGCCCGAATGCCCGAGCCGGGCGCCGAAGCCCCATTCGGCGAACACCACGTGGCGCTGGCGGATGGCGATCGAGAATTCCCGCACCCGTGCGCGGGTACCCGGCGTCAGCACCAGGTCGTCCCAGCCCTGGCCGCGGACGACCTTCGCTGCCAGGGCGCCCAGGTGCTGGTCCGCGCCGGCCCGCGCACCGCGCAGGATATGGCCGAACGCCACCGGCACGGCGTCGCCTTCCAGCTGGGCGAGCGTGGCCGCGTCGGCCAGTGCCGCGGCGATCTGGCCGGCACTGAAGTCGAAGCGGCCGGCCAGCAGGGCCGCCTCGGCGCCGGACAGCGCCACGCCGCAGGCAGCCGGCAACGCCCGCCACAAGGCGCTGCGCTGCGCGTAGCCGCCGCCGTCGAAGTCGAATTCGATGCCGCGCAGCTCGGGCAGCAGGCGGCGCCAGGAAAAGCCGCGCGGGATGTCCAGCACGGCCGCGCGCTGCCAGCCGCGCAGCCAGCGCAGGAACGGCCCGGCCACGGCATTGGCATGGCCTTCGCCGTCGCGCAGGGTTTCCAGGCCGCGGATGGCGGGCAGCGCCGGCCATAGCGCCAGTTCCAGCGCCAGCGCATCGAAGGTCGCTGCCGCCTGGTCGGGAACCACGGCGGCCAGGTCGACCGCCATCGCCGGCAGGCCAAGGTCCGCGGCCAGTGCGTGGAACGCTTCCTCCTTGCCGCTGCCCGGTTCGCCCATGAACACCAGCAGCGGCGGCAGCGCGTGCGACAGCACGGCCGGCAGCCGCCGCAAGCGGGCAGCCAGCGCCGCTTCGACGGGCACGGCCTGCCATGGCAGCGCCGCCGTGCGCCGCACGGCGCAATCGGCCAGCACCGCGCTGCCGGGCGGCAGGTCCAGCAGGTACTGCACGACGGGCGGCGCCAGCGCGAACCCCTGGTGGCTGCCGCTGCGCAGGCGGCCGCCGGCCTCGCCCAGCAACAACAGCCGCGCGCGCAGCAGCGTGCCGCCCGGCGACAGTGCCGCGCGCACCGGGTTGCCCGCCGCCGCGCGCTCGTCCAGCAGGCGCTGCGCAAGCTGGATCGTCGGCCATTTGCGGCCAATGTCGTCGTTCAGGTAACCGAACAGCGTTTCGTACTTCGCGTCGAGCTCCGGTGCCAGCGCCAGGAACACCAGCTCGCACTCCAGCGCCCCCAGTCCGAACAGGCCGGCCAGCCTGCCCAGCCGGTCCGGCACGGCGCGCGCGCTGGCGCGCAGCAGCTGGGCCTGGCGTGTCAGGCGGGCGATGTGCAGCACGTTTTCGTCAACCCCGGCGCCCGCGCCGAGCGCGTCGTCGATCAGCCGGTCGACCTGTTCGTCGCTGACATACAGGCCGCGATACTCGTCGAGCGACAGCTGGTAGCGGCCGCGCAGGCGCAGCACCTCGCGCTCGATCGCACAATCGAGGTGGCGCAGGCGGGTGGCGAACGGCGCTGCTTCGGCAACGGCAGCGGGGTCGGGCCCGGGCCCAGGTCCCGGTCCGTGCCCGAACGCGCCCGCCGCGGGATCGCCCAGTTCCATCACGCACGCTCCGCATGCAGCACGCAGGTTCGCCCCGGATGCCACGGCAGCTCGAAAGTGGTGCGCGTCATGCCGGCCAGGTCCAGCATCAAGGCCAGCGGGGGCCGGCCCAGGCCGGCGACGACTTGCGTGCCGCGCATTTCCACGGTCGCCGGCAGGCAGAGGAAATTCGCCTGCAGGTAGTCGAGGTGCGACAGGGCGAAACCGGGCAGGCGGCGGGCAAAGCGGCGCAGTGCCTGCTGGGCCGCCAGGCAAAGCAGGCGCTGCCAGGCCGGCGGCAGCGGCAAGGGCAACGACAGCGGCAGGCGCGATACCAGGTAGTGCACATCGGCGTCGGCCGCGAACCGGTGCCGGCCAGGCCTGACGGCGGCGATGCGGTGCCAGTAACCCGCCGCATCGTGGTCGATCCGCCAGTCCTCCCCTGCCGCGCGCACCGTCTTGTGCAGTTGCGGCAAGGCGCCATGGTCGCGGGCGTGGGCGCGGAGCCCCTTGCGCAGGCCGCCCAGGGCACCGGGCTGCAGCGCACCGAGCGCGGCACCGGCAGCGGGCCAGTCGATATCGCCGGGCAGCTCGAGCAGGTCGCGCCACAGCGGATCGCCGAGCAGGTCCGGGCCCAGGCAGGTGCCGAGAACGAGTGCCCGCACCAGGCATGCGGACGCGATCCCGTCGACCGGAGGCCAGCCGCGTACCCATTCGTCGAACGGCATCGACGCCAGCACGGGCAGCAGCAGGAAGGCGCCGCCGAAGGCGGTGTGGCCGGGCGGCGCGGCGGCGCTGGCAAGGTCGGGCATGCAGGCGCGTGCGGTGGCAGGCAGGCGTTCCAGTATCTCGCGCGCGCCCAGCGTTTCCGGCCAGCCGGTATGCGCCGGTGCCGTGGCTGGCCGCCCATCCGCGTCCGCCCTGCGCTCCAGTGTATAGAGAGCAGTGGCGGCGACCGCTTCCACCAGGGAGCGGACGCTGCCCGGGTAGCGCCAGGCGGCCGCGACGAACGCGGCCAGCCCCCAACGGGCATCCTCCACCGGATGCGGCGGGCGGGGTTGCAGCATGGCTTCCGCCAGCAGCGCGAACCCGGGCGGCGCGGTGGCGTCGGCGATCGCCGCGAAGCGGTGCAGCACGGCCAGCGCATCGGCGGGTGCCAGCGTATGCAGCAGCGTGTGCAACTGCGTGGCGGACAGCAGCCGCAGCGCTTCGGCGCCGTCGGCCCCGGCTTCGGCCAGCGCCGTGCGGATCGCCATCGACGCAGGCAGGCCCCGCAGGCCGGCAAAGCCGGCGTTGTACCATTTGCCGTAGGCGTCGCCGCCGGCCAGGTCGACGATGAAACGCGCCAGCTGTTCTGCGGGGCTGGCGAAACGGATCACGTCGTCGGAGCCGCCGGCCGCCAGTTCCAGCGCCAGCGCGTACACCAGCCGCCTGGCCCAGGCCTGGGCGATGCGGTCGTCGTCCCATGCGCCGTTCACCACGCAGCTGAACGACAGCCGGCGGATCACCCACACCGAGCAGTCGTCGCCGCGGCCGAGCGCAGCCGCCAGCGCCTCGACCTGCGCGGCGATCGCGCGCCGCGCCACGCCGTCGAGCCGCTCGCGCACGCGCTGGCCGGCGTCGCCCCGCGGCGCGCACCGGTACACACTGGAGAAACGGCGGATCGCGATGGCGGCGGCTTCCATGGGCGCCCGTCTAATGCCTGTCCGCCGGCTTGTCGGCCGGCTTGTCGATTTGCTTGTCGGCGGCTTTTTCAGACGCCTTGTCAGCCGTCTTTTCGGCGGACCTGGCAGCCGCCTTGCCGGCAGGCCGTGCCGCCGGTTCGGCGCGCAGCTGCGCCACCTCGGCTTCGAGCTGCGCCACCTCGGCTTCGAGCTGCGCCATCCGGGCCGCCAGCGGGCGCAGCGTGTCCACCTCCAGCTTGAGCTCCTTGACCGCCTCGATCAGCACGGGGATCAGCGCCGAGTACGAGATCCCGGCGCCACGCGCGCCGATCGATACCGCCTCCGGCACCACCTGCTGCACTTCCTGCGCGATCAGGCCCACCTGGCGCCCCGGTTCCGCATCGCCTTTCCACTGGTACGACACGCCGCGCAGCTGGACCAGTTTCGCCAGCGCGCCGGACAGCGGTTCGACATTGGTCTTGGCGCGCGCATCGGACACTTCCGTGACCGAGCGGCACCACAGCGTCAGCCAGGCGGCGGCGCTGCCGGTATCGAACGGCACCGTCAGGTTGCGGAAGTCGGCCAGCGCGATCCCCGCGTTGCGGGTGCCAAACACGATGCTGCCATTGCCTTCGCTGCCCACCTCGGCCTGGGCCGCGCCGACGCCGTCCACGCGCAGGAACTGGCCGGCCACGTGCAGCTTCTGCGCCGGCGACGCCGTGCCGACCCCAACATTGCCGCCGGTATCCTGGATGACCACCTTGCCGGTGCCCGAGGCGGAGCGGATGTACCAGTCGCCGGTGGGATCCCAGTGCACGTGGGAGATATTGGCACCCTTGCCGGGGTCCGGCACGAAATAGGCGGTGCCCGGCTGTTCCGGGCGGCCCAGCACTTCCAGCCGCGTGCGCGGCGCCGTGGTGCCGATGCCCACGTTGCCGTCGGCCTGGATCAGCATCTTCGTGCTGTTGCCGCCGGCGCGCAACTGCAGGTTATGGTTGGTCATCGTCGACACGATGCCGCCGCCGCCGTCGGCGCCGATCAGCAGTTCCTCGCTGCCGGCGTCGCCCTTCACGTTCAGGTAGGTGCCCGCGGGGCCCTGCACCGTCACGGCCCGGTTCGGCGCGTTGGTGCCAATGCCCACGTTGCCGCCGGTATCCTGCAGGATCACCTTGCCGGCCGGTGCTGCCGAACGGATATACCAGTCGCCGGTGGCGTCCCAGTGCACGTGCGAGGTCAGCGTGCCCTTGGCCGCGTCGGGCACGAACAGGGCCGTGCCCCATACGTCGGCGCGGCCCTTGATTTCCAGCCGGGCACGCGGCGTGGCGGTGCCGATGCCCACGTTGCCGTCGTCCTGCACCACCACCTTCGGATCCAGCGCGCCCCATGCATCGCCGGCCTTCGGCACGATGCCGAGCGCCAGCCGGTGCTTGCCGGCCGGCGCCGGCAGCGTCGGCGCGAACGCCAGTTCCAGGCTCTTGCCGCCTTGCGGATTGGCTTCCGTGCGGCGCGCGAACATCGGCACGTCGGCGAACGTGCCGCCGGCCTGGCGCCATTCCAGCTGGCCGCCCAGCAGGCGCACGTCGCCTTCGATGCGGGCATGGCCCTCGACCCACAGCAGGTCGGTGCCGCCCGCCAGGCCCGGTGCGAGATAGTTCGACGACGGCGCCTTGTTGCGGTCGCGCAGCCGCAAGCGGCCATCCGCGCCCAGCACCTCTTCCGCCACCACGCCGATGTAGCGCCGCATCGCGCGGATCCGGTCGGCATCGGGCATCGTGCCGCCGGCGACGCGCGCTTTCAGGTAGCCCGGCGCTGCCCCCTGCTTGAACCAGCGTACGTAGCCCAGCAGGATCGGCCAGCGCGGCAGCGCGCCGCCGTCCGGCAGCTCCTGGTACGGCACCGATTCGTCATGCAGGTCCGGGGCGGTCGCATTGAAGGCCTTGCGGACGGCCTTCGCATCGAGCGTGCGGGCCGCGACGACGACGTTGTGCACCGTATCCAGCTCGCCGGCTTCGACGGTAAACGTCTCGGCCACGCGGGCGTGCTGGTCGCCCTGGCACACCTCGAAGCCCGGGCCCGGATTGCGGCTGCCGTCTTCCGCGTAGCTGAGCCAGATCTTGACGATGTCCCCTTCCGGCGCGGTATCGGTGACGTAATTGCGGAACAGGTCGGCGGGCAGCGGCTCGGGCGCCAGCACGACCAGCGGCCGGCCGTGGCCGTCCCACGCCAGGCCCGGCGCGATCGACACCTGCACCGCGCCCGAGCCGAGCGGCTGCTCGACCAGGTCCAGGCCCGTGGCGATGCCCCACAGGTGGCCGCCCAGCTCGTGCCGCGCGGTGCGCACGCGGGTGTAGTCCACGCAGGCGGCCAGGTCGGCGGCGCCCAGGTATTGCCCCTCGAAGAACCGCGGGCGGTCGATCTGGTTCATGCCAATTCTCCCGTGACGTCGCTGCCAATGTCGCTTCAACGGTGCCGCGCGTCTGTGCTGATTGATTCCGGCGTTGATGAGCGACCTTTACCCGTGACGATTACTTATGGCGCTTTTTCAGCTCGTTGATGGTTTCTTCCTGTGCCTTCAGCTGCCGGGCCAGTGCCGCCATCTCTTCGCGCAGCGCGCCGATGTCGCCGGCATTCCCTCCTTCAGGCCCGTTCCCGCTCATCGGCCCACTCATCGGCAGGCTCATGCGCAGGGCCGGCACGAGGATCTCGTTCAGCAGCCCGAATTCGCCCGGGTGGTCCAGTTCCAGGCCGGACATCAGCGGCTTGCCCTGTTCGTCCGGCGCGCCCATCGCGGCCAGCAGCAGCGTGCCGATGTCGGCCCCGGCGGGGTGGTCGGCCAGCGCGCTGGCCAGCAGGCTGGCGAAGACGCTGCGGTCTTCCTCCTGTTGCTGCTGCTGGCCGGTGCCGGCGGCCGTGCGCCCCGGCACCGCTTGCTGCCCGCCGCGCATGTAGGCATCGATGCTGCCCCTGGCGCGCACGTCGAAGCGTTCGCCCAGCGTGGTGCAGCACAGCCGCACGATCAGGTCGCGCAGCGTGGTCGGGGCGGCCGAACCGGTGGCGGGGCCGAACAGCGGCGTCCACGACAGCCAGTAATGGATGTTCGGCCACGTGAGCAGGAAGCGCCGGCCGGCGATATTGCACACCTTGACGACGCGGCAGGGCTTGCGGCCCACGGTGATGGTGGCGATCGGCACGCAGTCGTCCGGCGCGGGCGGGGGGCATGGCGGCAGCAGCGCCGAGCACAGGCATTTCTGCAGCACCAGCAGCACGATCGCCAGGATCTGCACGGTGCTCAGGGTCCAGGCGCCGACGTAGTTGTCGGTGTTCAGCCCTGGCAGCTCGATGGCGGCCAGCCTGCGCGCCACTTCGCAGTCGTACAGCGATTCGCGCAGCAGGAACTGGCGCATCGCCTCCTTCAGGTTGACCTGCCATTGCTGCAGCTGCGCCGGCGTGGAACCGGCCGCCGGCAGGCCACCCAGGTCTTCGATGAACGGCACCAGGCAGCAGACGAAGCGGCGCACCAGCGCGCCCATTTCGGGCGGCGCCCGGCCGGAAACGGGTGGCACCTTGTAGGCGCGGAAGCAGAACGTCTCGCACACCACGGTCGGCTCGCATTGCGCCGCGCGCGACACGTTCGCGCCGGCCGGCGCCTGGTATCTGCCGGCCCTGGCCGTCCCGCCCTGGGTTCCCTGGCGGCCATCGCCGCCGCAGCCGCACTGCCCGCCGCACTGGCCATTGCAGCCGCACTTGCCGGCCGGCTGCTTGCCTTCGTCGCAGCGGCCGGCCCGCAGCGCCGCCACCTCGCGCGCGCTCTGTTCGTGGTAGCAGACCGCCAGGATCCAGGTCTCCTCGGCATCGGCGCAGCCGTCGTCCGCGCCCGGAGTGAAGCACGGATCCTTCTGGGGGCGGCAACGGTCGATCAGTTCGCAAATGTCGACGGTCTTCGGCGCGGGCACGACGATGTCGTTGCCGCAAGGGGACAGCGCGTAGCCGGGCCGGACGAGCACCTTGCCCCGATCGCCCTCGCCCTGGCACGGCGCGCATACCACCTCCAGGCCGCACACCACGCCCCAGCCGTGCAGGTGGCGGTTGTGCAGGCGGTTCTTGTCCGTCATGTAGCGGTCGAGCCGGTTCAGGTCGTCCTCGGTGAGGAGCTGGCCGGCAAAAAAGCGCGGCCGGCACAGCGTCTGCAGTCCGCCGCAGGCGGGACAGGCCGGCGCCGGATCGCATGGCCGCTGCTCGCCGCAGCCGGGGTAGTCGGCGGCAGACAGCGCCGAGGGGGAATACGGGTAGGTTGCCATGGGTATCCTCGGCTCTTCAATCCAGCGTGAACCAGCTCTCAAAGGTGCCGCCTTCGACGCCGTCGCCCGTGCGGTAGGCCGGCGCGCCGCCGAACCAGGGTGGCAGGTGGTTGGCATCGACGCCCTTGCCTTCGGCATCGCGCAGGAAGTCACCCTTCACCAGCACGCGGATCCGTCGCCTGAGTCCCTGGCGGAACGGCCGGATCCGCACGGCGGTCACGAACGGATCGTTCGAGCCCTGGAACGCGGCGGGATCGATCACGCACTGCTCCGGGAAATTCCCCGGCTCCAGTTCAAGGTCCATCTCGCACCAGCAGCCGGTTTCCTCTTCGCGCCCCAGCAGCACCACAGCGTTGACGAGGTCGGCCGCCTGCACCTTGGCGTCGAAGGCGATGAACAGCCCCCGTTCGACCAGTTCTCCCGCGTTCATCGTGCCGCCATGCGGCCAGCTGATGCCGCACAGGTGGCTGAGCGCTTCGCAGCAGGTGGGAATGCGCAGCTCGATGATGCGGTTGCCGGCGGCATCGGTGACGATCGCCGCGCTGCCCGGTTCCGAGCAGTCGACCATCGTCAGCGTGATGTCGTCCAGTCCGGGCGGGATCTCCTGGCCGCAGGCGCTGGGAATGGTCAGCTCGAGGATGCGGTTGCCGGCGCCGTCGGTCTCGATCACCGCCGCAGCCGGGGTCGCGCAATCGACCATCGTGACGGTGGCGCTGGCGATACCCGGCGGACAGCCGTTCGGAATGTCCAGCTTGAGGATCTGCTGGCCCGCGCCATCCACCTCGAGGACGGCCGACGCGGGCTGGCCGCAATCGACCATCGTCAGTTCGACCCCGTCCAGGCCGCCGCCACCGCCGCCGCTATTCAACAGGCAGTCGATGACTTCCTTGATCGTCTGGTTGCTGGGCAGCAGCTTGCGGACCTTGTTGTCGATCTGCGTTTCCTCGACCGGCTGGCCGACGACGTAGGCTGTTATCGTGGCCAGCAGCACGCAGTCGGCGGTGTCGCACAGCTCGCACAAGGCGGCCCGGTCGGCCCACAGATCGCCGCATGGAAGCGCCGGCGGCGGTTCCGCGGGCGGCGCCGGGTCCACGATCACGCCCAGCTCATACGATTCCAGGATGCGGTTCGGCGCGCAGCGTTCCGCATCGCAGCCCGTCTCGCAGCCGCAGTCGTCGTACAGCACCGGTACCTGCTCGGTCGGGCATTCGCGGTAGCGGATGCAGACCTGCAGCGTGTGCTCCGCCGTATCGCCGGACTCCTGCAGCGCGCGGATCGCGGGCACGGCCAGCAGGTCGATGCAGTCGCGTTCCGGCAGGATCACATCGTGGCCGCAGCAGTCGATGGCAACGCCCGGCTCGACGCACACGAAGCGGTGGCGGCATGCCGCCGTTTCATGCGGCACCACCTTCAGGCCGCAGACCACGCCCCAGCCATGCAGGTGCACGTGATGGTGCCGCAGCTTGTCGATGACGTAGTGCTGCTCGTCGATGAAATCGCGCGGCAGCATCAGCTTGCCCATCCAGTAGGCATTGCGGGTGAACGGCCCGAATTCGCAGGCCGGGCACGTCTCCGGCGACAGCGCTTGATCGTGCAGGATGGTGCTCGTACCCATGGTGCTGCTCCTCTAGTTGATCCGGCTGGTCGCACCCAGGCGGCCCCGGATCCCGGTTTGCCACTTGCGTCCCCCGGCGGCGTCGCGGGCGGACTGGCCCACCGTGCCCGTGCCCAGCGGCTGGCCGCCCAGCGCATGCGTCGGCGGCGGCGCCGCGATCACGGCATCGAAGCCCAGCGTGGACTGCACGCCGATGCGGAAGCGCGGTTCCACGTATTCGACATACCAGCGCGTATGCGCCGGGCTCTCGGCCGCCAGCAGGTTGTCCAGCGCCTTGCGGCCGGCATCGTCGTCGCGCACGCAGGCCGGAACGAACACGGTGAACTGGTGCGCGTGGCTGGAGAACGGGTCATGCAGCGGGTCGGGCCGGGCGATCAGCTGCGTGACGCCGGCCTGCGCGTTCATGTCCAGCTGGCTGCGGTTGACGATACGCTGGCCCCACAGCATCGAGCGCTCGCCCAGCCGGCCCTGGCCCAGGTACAGCCAGCGGCGCACCCGGAAGTGTTCCAGCACCAGCGGCGGCACGCGCCAGGCGGCCGGCCGCGGCGCCGGCGGCGCGCAGTTCGCCGGGCGGCAGCCGCAGCGCGTCACCGGTTCGGCCGGGCAGGCGCAGGCGGGGCCGCGGTCCAGACCGAGCAGCAGCACCAGCGCGTCGCGCAAGCCCTGCACGGTGCCGCGGCGGTCCAGCGCCCGGCCTGCAGCCTTCAGCAGGCGCCGGCGCTTGTTCTCATCCCAGCTGCGGTCGAAGCGCAGGCCGATCCAGGAAGCCAGCCACGTCAGGCTGTCGGTCGGTGCGCCGTCGACCCGCACGGCGGGCGCCGACAAGGGATCGAACAGGCCCGGCAAGGTATCGACGCTGCGTTCGATGCCCCGCCACGTGGTGTCGAACAGCGCCAGGAAGCGGTCGGTGAAGTCCGCGCTGCCGGCTTCCGCGCCGAACACGGCGGGCAGGTGCTGGCGCGGCCCGATACGGGGAAATTCGATCTCGATGCCCGCGATGGATGGCGTGGCCAGCCCGTCGCCCGTCAGCGTGAGCCGCAGCCACAGGTAGCGGCCGGCATCGCTGCGCAGCAGGCAATCCCAGTCCTGGTCTTCGTTTTCGTCACCGGCGCCGTTGCCGCCGGGGCCGGCAGCCTGGCCGGTTTCCCAGCGGGCGAAGTCGGCCAGCTGGTCCGGCGGGATGACCGCGTCGGCCGTGAACGACTCCACCAGGATGCGGCCCGCCGCCGGCACGCCGGCCCGCAACAGCACGCGGTGCCAGACGCACGCATGGATCCTGCTGTCCAGCGGGCCGACGATCGCGCTGCCCGTGGTGGCGAACAGCGCGGCGCCGGGCACGGGTTCGGGCAGCACAGGTTCTCCATCCGAGCCGAACACGAGCGAGCCGGGCGGCGTGCCGGCGCACAGCGCATGGAGCGCCATCCGGCCCAGGGCATCGACGGTGAACGGCAACGGCGCGAAGCGATCCGCCACCGCATCGACACGCTGCGGCGCCGGCTGCTCGCTGCCTTGCGCATCGACCACCCGCAAGACGCGGCCGGCCGGTCCGTCATGCAGCACATACAGCAGGCCGCAGGCGTCGACGGTGATGGCGCCCGGGTGTGAAAAGCCGCCCAGCGAACGCACGAAGCGCAGCAGCGGAGAAAACACGTGGACCATGCCATTCTGCCGGTCGCTGACATAAGCGTAGCCGCGTGCATCGAGGGCGACGCAGTCCGGCCGCCAGCCGGCCACGCCTTGCGGCAGCAGGTGCCCGTACAGGGCCAGGCCGGTCAGGGAAAAGACAGCGACACGCCGGTTGTGCTTTGGCGCATCGTCCGTGCCGCTGTCGCATACATACAGCTTGCCGCAGCCGATGGCGATGCCGCCGGGTGCGCGCCACTCGCGGGCCCCGCCGCCCGCGCCGCCGATGCAGGCCACTTCCGCGAACAGGCAGCGGCATGGATCGAAGCGTTTCAGCCGATGGTGCTCCCGGTCCAGCAGGTAGACGGCGCCGTCGCCGGCCACCGCGGCGTGGCTGGGCGGCACCAGCCCGCCGAAGCTGCCCGACGGTTCGGTGAACGCACGGGCACTCGCCGGGTCGCCGGCCAGTTGCAGGGTACCGTCGAGCCCCGCCTCGACCCCGTTCCAGGCGGCCGCCTGCACCTGCCAGCCGGTGCGCGCGTTCAGCAGTAGCGAGGTGGGCTCGAACGGCGGCACCGGGATATGCGGCATGCGCGGGAAGCCGGGCAGCGGCGCGTTCATCGCGGCTCCCCGTCGAAATCGTAGTTCACGCTGACCTGGTGCTGGCCGGAGTACAGCAGGCCGTGCGGCGCGATGGGCACGTCGGTGCATTCCGGCTGCTCGATGCCGTCCAGCACCACCACCAGGCGGGCGATGCTGGCCACGCCGGGCACGCCGAACACCCGCTGGTACACGCGCGAATAAAAGATCCGGCCGCCGAACGGCCAGCCCTGGCCATCCTCACCGCCGCGCAAGGGGTGGAAGTAGGCGAACAGCTGGGCATCGATGGCATCGGCCACCTCGGCCAGGTCGGCATCGTCGGCCGCCACCACCTCGCCGCGGATGTCGATCTGCTGGTAGCCCGGCTTCACCACGTAAAGTTCGGTCGTCAGCAGGCGGCGCTCGTCGAGATAGGCGCATACGCTCTTCAGCGTGCCTTCGCTCGGCATCGGCCGGGGCCCGTCGGCATCGGGCACCACGACGACGGAGACCACGCCGGGAATGCGCTCGCCCGGAAAGTCCGGGTGGAACAATGGCAGCGCCCTGGCGCGGCGCACGTTGCCGGCCGCCTGGGCCAGCGTTTCGAAATCCTCGGCCGTCACGGCGCGCTCGCGGCTCTTCAGCGATCGCGGCGCGCGCTTGCGCGCTTCGTCGAGGGTTTCCTCTTCGCTGCCGGCAAAGGCCGCCTGCAGGTTGGCCACGCCGTTTTCATCGATGCCTTCGACGCGGTAGGCCATCGTGGCGATCGCGCCGGCCGCCACGTTGCCGCGCCGGCCACCGCCGACGCGGTACAGGCGCGCGATCACATTGCCGTTCGGGTTGTTGACATAGGCGACCGGAATCGCGCCATGCACGCCGTCCCCGGTAAAGATCTCGCCGGTCGAGCGGTTCAGCACGAAATGGCGGTCGGCGGGACCGGAACCGAAGAAATCCGCCACCTCGGTCCACCGTTCGGCACCGCGGTCGCTTTCCTCGATCTCCAGCTGCAGGCTGCCGGCCACGACCGGCTTGCCGGACAACTGGAACACCTGGTTGCGGCTGCCGTCCGAACCGCCCAGCACTTCGTCGGCCAGCGTTTCCGCCGCTTCCACCGCGACGGTGTTGGTGCGCACGGCCAGCAGGCGCGGCGCCCGCTCGTACTGGCTCGCCAGCACGCGGGCACGCAGCCAGTACAACGGCAGCGGGTCGGCCGGCTGCAGCTTGGTCTTGGCGGCGATGCCGGCGGTGGGCAGCCGCAGGCTGACGTGGCCGCTGCGGGTGAAGGCCAGCGTATCGTCCTTCAGCAGGTTCAGCCGGCTCCAGCCGGCCGGCGTCTGGTATTCCCACACCACGGTGGCGGGCGCGAAGGCCAGCGGATTGGCGCCGCACGGCACGTACTGGCGGACCGTGTCGCCGCCCGCGGCGCCGGGCATCACGACGACGGCCAGGTCGAGGATCTCCGGCGGCAGCGCGGCGCTGTCGTCAAAGCCCAGCAGCAGCGCGGTTTCGCGGTCCGGGCGCGGGCCGAAGGGTTCGAAGCCGCGCTCCGCCGCGGCGTTGTCGGCCGTGCGCGGCAGGTACTGGCTGCCGTCGAAGACCATGACGGCCTTCAGCGCGGCGCGCCAGGCGACCAGCCCTCGTACCGTCTCGAACACCACCGGCGGGCCGCCGTCCTGCGGGTCGGCACTCAGTTGCGACCGGGCCGGCACTCTGACGATCGCCGCCGCATGCGTGGCCGCCACCGGGAACGTCACCTCCGCCAGGGCCGGCTGGGCCGGCGTCAGTTCGATGCCGATCAGCTCCAGGAACTTCAAATATGACAGCTCGGGCACCTTGTTCAGCCGGTACAGCAGCATGTCGGCCTGCCATGCGAACACCTGCGCCAGCGTGACACCCGGATCGTTCTCGTTGACGTCCGTCCACGCCGATTCGCCGGGCCGCCACTCGGGCGCATAGCGCGCGATCCGGGTGCGGATCTCCGTCACGATATCGTCGTAGCGGCGATCGTCGATCGGCGGCAGGTGGTCTCTCAGCGGCATGGGGTTCTCCGGTTGCCTTGGGGCCGATAGCGTCGTATAGCCTGTCAGCCCGCCTCGCGGATATAGAACGGGTAGACCAGGTTGCCGATGGCATTGTTCGCGCGGATCCGGTAGCTGACGCGGATCAGCAGCAGGTTTTCCCGCTCCGGAGCGGCGGCGGCCGTCACGTCCAGCACGTCGATGCGCGGCTCGTAGCGGGTCAAACCCTCGCGCACCGCCTGTACCGCGCGCGCCACGGTGCGCGGATTGTTCGGTTCGAACACCAGGTCGTGGATGCCGCAGCCGAATTCCGGCAGCATCGGCCGTTCACCCTTGGCCGTGGCCAGTACCAGGTAAATGCCCTCCTCGATGCGCTGCTCGTGGCGGGCCTGGGCGATGCGGCCCGCCGCATTGACCTGCAGGGGGAATTTCCAGCCGATGCCGAGGAAGTCGCGTTGGGTCGCCATGGTTTTCTCCACTTCCTTAGCCGGGCAGCGATTCGATGACGGCTTTCATGCCGTCGATCGACTGTTTCAGTTGTTGTACCGCCTGCGCCGCGTCGGCGGCCTGGCCAAGCGCGCTCAGGTCGGGCAGCGCGATCTCCAACTGCGCCAGCGACGCCACGCCGCCGACCACCTTCATCACCGTCTCGATCGGGCCCATCGAGTTCAGCAGGTTGCTCATCGACGTGTCGGCATTGCGCTGCGCGCATTCCAGCGCCGCCGTCAGCGCCGGGTTGCCTTCGGCCGAGGCGAAATCGAGCGAGACCTGGAAGTCGACGATGCTGGCCAGGCTGTCGACGAGGCAGGACAGGATGTTGATGATCAGTTCCAGGATGGCCTTGATCATCAGTACGAAATTGAAGGGCGCCAGCGCCGGGATGCAGCCGGACAGCTCTTCGAACGATTTCACCAGCGCCCCCACCTTCTCGGCCATCTTGAACGGATCCGGCGCCGCCTTGGCGAAATCGATGATATTGCCCAGCACCTCCAGGATTTTCAGGATGCAGCCCATCGCCCCCAGCAGTGGCCCGAGCTGCACCAGCAGGTTCAGGTCGATCTTGCAATTGGTCGGCACGCCCGCGGCGAAATCGGCGACGCCTTTCAGCTCGCCGCCGGTCGGCAGCGGGATCGACGGGATCCTGATCTCGTCCAGCGCGATGCAGGGAATAGTGGTCGTCATCGTCGATGCTCCTCAGATCGGCGGGCCGACCGGCGCCACCACGCGGCTGTTGATCTGCACTGACGGCGCCTGCAGCCGCAGCAGGCCCTTGCTCAGGATGGTCACCATGCCGTTGCGCAGCTCGACCTGGTTGCCGTGCGCGTCTTCCAGCAGCAGGTAGCCCTTGTCGCCGGCGGCCGGTTCCGGGTCGTACAGGCTGATCTTGTGGCCGTTCTTGCTGCGGATGATTCGCAGCCGCGGGTCTGTCGACGGCGGCTTGTGCTGGCCGTTCCACAGGAAGCCCACGATGTACGGGTGCGCCAGTTTGCCGAACAGGAAAGCCACCAGCGCTTCGTCGCCTTCCTCCGGCATCGTGTAGGCGCCCCGTTCGCCGCCCGCCATCGGCGCCGCGATCGAGGCCCAGTCCGAGCGCTGCGGTGGATTCATCCACATGAAATCGACCTTGATGCGGCCCAGCGCCCCGTCGATTTCCCTGACGGTGCCGATGACGACGCCCGGATAGGTTTCCTCGCTCATCGCAACCCCGCCAATGATGTGGGAAATGAGCCTTCCTGTTCGCGCCGCGCATTGAATTTCGTGACATAGCCGCTGTCGCCGATCGTGTGCGTGGAGTCGGTGATGAAATACGTGCCCGAGAAGCGCGGGCCCAGGCCTTCGATGACGACGCGGCGGCCAGCGCGCAGGTCCGGCAGGCCGATGCAGGTGGCGCTGGCTTTCACGATTTCCTTCAGCTGGTCGCCCAGGATCGAACGGGCCAGTTCGCGCGCCTCGCGCTCCGAATGGATCGGCCGGTCCACCACGATTTCCTCGCGCGCGTCGCAGGCGCTGATCAGGTTATGCAGGTCGGCATTCACTGTTGCGCCGCGCTCGCCGAGCGAGACCTTTACCGAGATGGCACGCTGGCGGGTGCGGTCCCAGCCGTTCACCGTGACCGACTTCACCTGGTTCGCCGTCGTCAGCGTGGGCTTGAAGTCGATCAGCGACAGTCCCCATTTCAGGCGGTACATCACGTCGCGCACGCCGGGACCGCGGCCGTTCGATGGCCCGAAGTACAGGTGGCGCTCCCGTTCGCGGGGATTTCGGGCGGCCGGATCGCCCTCGCGGATATACACCACGTAGGCGCGCCGCCGCGCGCGCGTCAGCAGGAAATCGATGTCGTACTGGTTTTCCTCGTGGACCACCGGCAGCGGGTCTTCCGCCTGCATGGCGTTGGTGTCGATCACCAGCGGCAGCGGGATGCGGCGCTTGTCGGCGGTGGGCAGCGTGTTGTCGCGCAGCGTGGCCAGGTTGGCGGCGATCTCGCTGTCGCGCTTGTCGTTCCAGGTGGTGCTGTACTGCTTGCGCCTCAACTGGTGCAGCACGTTCAGGCCGCGCACATTGAGGGTGGGCGGCGCACTGGCGGGAAAGTTCGGTTCCAAGGTCGTGAACGTGCCGAGCAGCATCAGACGCAGGTCGCTCGCGTAGCCCATGCGCAGCGACACCTTCTTGCCGCACGGTTCAAACAGCGTGGCCCGTTCCGCGTCGCCGCCGGATGCGGGGCGCGCCGGATCGGTATCGAAGCCGATGTACTTCGGCCGCCGCGTCGTCGCATCCCAGTTGTTGACGGTGATTTCAAAGCTGTCGATCTCCTTGATGCTGTCCTTGTAGGTGACCTGGGTGATGTCGCGCACCACGCTGTTCGGCGCCGACACGCCGTCGATCTGCAGCTCGAACTGCGGCACGTAGAAGCCGCCCTGCAGTGCCGATTCGTCCGATAGCGTCAGTTCTTCCATGGCGGGTCCGGTCGCGCCTCAGCGCAAGGTGGGCACGGCGAGCACGGTACCCGGCCGCAGGCGGCGCGGGTCCTCGATGCCGTTGCCGTCGGCAATCTGGCGCCAGTCGGCGGCGCGGCCGTAGTAGCGGCGCGCGATCGCGGCCAGCGTCTCGCCCTGCTGCACCACGTGGCCATGGGTGCGGTCCGGCGAGCTGAGATTGAGCTGGTGCAGCTGCTCGTCGAGCGTCTTGTACTCGCGCAGCGTGATGGTCAGCGTGGCCCGCAGCGGCACCCCCTCCGGGCTGAACAGCGTAAACTTCTGGCGCACGCTTTCGACCAGGCCGCGGAACTCGTTGCGGCCCTGGTTCCCGGAAAAGCTGGACATGTTCGCGCCGGGAAACGCGGTGTTCCACACGAAGCTGACGATTGGCGGCGCATGGCGGGTGGGTTCGATCTTCACCATCGAATACACCGGGTCGGTCAGCGTGGTCACGCTGGTGGCACCGCTGCCCATGCCCTGTTCCGTGGTGTCGAAGAACAGTTCGATGGTCAGCTTCTCGGTCTGGCCGCGGACGAACTGCAGCACCGGCGCATCGATGCCGGGGATCGCCACTTCGGCGATCTGGGCGCCCTTTTCCAGGCTGAATTCGGTCGGGTTGTACTGCACCTCGATGAAATCGAGCCCGGCATCGTATTCGGCGACCAGCATGGCTTTCTGCAGTTGTTGCATGATGTTCCCTCTCTCCGCTCAGGTTTGCCGGCCCGCGCCGCGCGCGATGCCCGGCGATACGCCCCGTTCCGTCGCTGCGCGGCCGTCATGCTGGTCGCGCTCGTCGAGCGCCTGCAGCACCGCCGCCACGATGCGCGCCAGCGTGCGCTCGTCGAGCAGGCTGTCGCTGTCCATCATCTGCACCGAACTGGCCACTTCGCCGATTTCCACGCGCATGCCCGCCTCCCCGCCTGTGCCGGCGATCAACCCACCAGGCCGCCGATCAGGGCGGCCGCGCCGCCGGCGATGCCGATCCCCGGCACCTGGTACAGCCCCTCGTGGGCCACTTCGATCGATTCGATCGCCACGCTGTTCTGCGTGGCATTCAGCGCCGGGCCGCTGTACTTGATCGGCAGGCCGCGGCTGAAGTACCACATCGCCACCGGCATGCCGCCGGCATCGAGCAGCACGATCACGCCGTCGCGCCGCTTGCCCTTGCCGGCCACGAAGCCGTAGTGCCAGTCCCACAGCGAGGTGCCAATGCCGACGCCCTTGCGCAGCGTCAGGTTCGACCACGTGACGCGCGACGGAAACTTCAGCACCGCGCCGTTGCGTCCGCCCTCCTTGTATTCTTCCGGCGTCATCGACATCTCCAGGCCGCTGCATTCGGTAAAGCCGCCGACCAGCACGTCCAGCACCGCCGACAGCGCCAGCGAGCCGATGGCGCCCAGCGGCGACGAGGTGTCGATCAGGCTGATCATGAAGTTGTGGTTCAGCGGCGGGTCATGCCGCACGCCGGTGTCGGACAGCAGGGACATCAGGACGCTCCCCCGAAGACGGCCGCTTCGCTGATCTCGAACTGGTTGTCGCCGCGCCCCACGCGCAGCACCACGAATTCGAACGGTTTCGCCGGTGCCACCCCAACCTCGGCCAGCAGTTCGCCGCGGGCGCGCGCATCCGGCGGGTTGTTGGCATCGCTGCACTTGACGAAGAATGCTTCCGCCGGCACCGTGCCGGCCAGCGCGCCGCGCTGCCAAAGCGCCATCAGGAAGCCGGTGAAGGCCAGGTGCAGCTTGGCGCGCGTACGGAAATCGTTCGGCTCGAACACCGCCCACTGCGAGGCGACACCCAGACTTTTCTGGATCACGATCAGCAGGCGCCGCACGTTCAGGTAGCGCCAGTCCGGATCGGACGACACGGTACGGGCGCCGAAGATGCGGATGCCGCGGCCGGCGAAGGCGCGGATCACGTTGACGCCCTCGTCGTTCAGCAGGCCGTGCTCGGTGTCGTCCACCGAAAAAGTGAGGTCCTGAACCCAGTTCAGCATGCCGTTCGCGGGCGCCTTGTGCACCCCGGCGTTCCAGTCGCTCTTCGCGCAGAAGCCGGCCACGTGGCCGGACGGCGGGATGGCGCGGAGCACGCTGCCGCCCAGGCGCAGCGGGTCCGCCACTTTCGGCCATGGGAAGTGCAGCGCCGCGTATTTGGAATCGAAGCGCTTGCGCCAGGCGCGAATGGCGGCGATGCCGAGGCGCGGGTCGCCGGCCGCGGCCAGTGGCGGATCGAGCAAGGCGATGCGGTAGCGCAGCGCTTCGCAATGGGCCACCAGCGCTGCCTGCACCGCGTGGATCTGCGCTTCATTGAAGCCGGGCGGCAGGTCGCCCACCGGTTCGGGCGGCGCCGCGGCGGGACCCGGCGGCGGCGCCGGCAGGCAGGGATCCGGCACGCACGGCGGCGGCGGCCGGCGCTCCGGCTCCGGCAGCGGCTGGATGTGAATGTCCGGCACGGCGACGATGCCCACCTCGTCCACCATGTCGAGGCAGGCCAGGCCGCGGCGCCGCCGTGCCGCCGCGGCGTCGTCCAGCAGCGGATCGGCAGGTTCGCCGATGAAATCGACGACCGCCAGCGCGGCCAGGCCGTCCAGCCCGCCGTGCAGCGGCAGCCAGGCGTCCGCCGGCGCGTCGAACACCGTCAAGGCCAGCAGCGCCGCTTCGCCGCGCAGTTCCTCCACGTGGACCAGCGGCGGCACCTGCGGCAGGCGCCAGTTCGGCGAGCCCGGTTCCCAGACGGGAATGCCGGCCAGTTCGCGCGGCGCGTAGCGGGCGTGCCGGCGCGATGGCGACAGGCCTTCCACTACGGCCGCGATGCGTGCGCCGTCGCGCACCAGCAGCGTGTAGTCGATGCTTTCGATCAGCAGCGGCTGCATCGGGTCGTAGCCGGTCAGCGCGGCTTCTTCCGGGAAGCGCATGCGCGGTTCCGGGTTGATCCAGTACAGCCGCCGGTTCTGCGCGTCGACCGCGCTGACCAGGCGGTGCACGAAGGTGCCTGGCGCCACGCGGATGCGCACCTGCGCGCCCCGTTCGAAGCCGCTGACGGAGCCGACCACCGCATATTCGGGCTGGGACAGGCCGGGATCGGCCACCGCCTGGCCGCGGTGGGTCTGCTGCAGCGACACCGACAGGCCGTTGCCCCACACACCGGGGCTGGTGGCGGCGATCCGCCATACGGGTACAGCGGGGCCGGCGCCCAGTTCGACGGCCGCCGTGGCCGCCGCCTCGGACGCCACCCGCACCACCCAGCAGCGCCGCCCTTCGTTCTCGAAGAATGCCCGCACCGAATAGGCGAGATAGCCGGCCCCCGTCACGTCGCCGAAATAGGCGACGAACTGCTTCCACGAATCGATCGGCACGGGGCGCTGCAGCGGGCCGCGGCGGGCGATGCCGAGCAGCGCCGGGATATCGGAACGCAGCGGCGACACGGGGGGCGCGCCGGCATCGGCGCGCTCGTAATACACTCCCGGTGTGGCGTAACTGGCTGCCATCTGCGTTCTCCTGGACCGTGATCCGGAATTTGATCCGGAATTGATCCGGACATTGATCTCGATGCTGTCCTGACCTCTGCGCTAGACGTCGATGGTCAGGCCTTCGTGCACCAGTTCCACCGACTCCATCGCCACTTCGCTGCCGCTGGCCTTGAACGACGGGCCTTCGATCTTGTTCGGCCAGGCATTTTCCGCGTGCCAGCGCAGCACCGGCTCGCGTGCCTCGTTGAGCAGCACGATGGTCACGTTGCGCCGGTCCGGCAGGCCGTTGACGATGTTGCCGTACCACTGCCACAGCGACTTGTCCTGCGTGTAGCCCCGCTTCAGGCTGATGTTGGCGCTCTTGCGCAGGCCGACCAGCTTGCGCACGTGGTTCTTGCGGTCGGTGCCTTCGCGGTAGTCCACCGCATCGCCTTCCGACGTCAGGCCGCTCGCCTCGCTGAATGCGCCCAGCGGGATGCCGTCGATTTCCAGCATGAAGTTGAATGACCGGTAAGGGTCCCTGCGTTCGCCGGTTGCCATGGTGGTTTCTCCTCGAGGCCTGGTCTCTTACTCTTCGGCGTGGGACGTCCACAGGCCGATGCGGATGATGACGAATTCGGCCGGCTTGACGGGGGCGATGCCGACCACGCAGATCAGCCGGCCATTGTCGATGTCGGTCTGCGTCATCGTGGTGCGGTCGCAGCGCACGAAATACGCTTCCTCGACCTTGGTGCCTTCCAGGCCGCCGCTGCGCCAGACGTCCGTCAGGAAATTGCTGATCGAACGGCGCACCCGCGCCCACAGCGGATCGGCGTTGGGCTCGAACACCACCCACTGCAGGCCGCGGTTGATCGACGATTCGATGAAGATCATCAGCCGGCGCACGTTGACGTATTTCCAGTCAGGATCGCTGGTGATGACGCGCCCGCCGTATACCCGGATGCCGCGGCTCTCGTTGCGGAAATCGCGGATCACGTTGATGTTCTGTGGATAGGGATTGAGGATGTCCTGCTCGCCCTTGTTCAGGCGCCGCTGCAACCCGGTGATGCCGCGCACCACCTCGTTGGCCGGCGCCTTGTGCACGCCCCGTTCGATGTCGGTGCGGGCGAAGACGCCGAGGATGTGGCCGCTGGGCGGAATCGGGTAGTCGGCCACCTTGTCCAGGTGCGCCGGAAACGGTTCCGGCACGACCAGCCACGGGTGGTACAGCGCGGCATACTTGCTGTCGTAGTGCTGGCGCAGGGCCTGCACGTCCGTCAGGGTGTCGTTCGGCGGCAGCGGACCGTCCAGCACGGCGAAGCGGTACTGCATCAGTTCGCAATGGGCGATCAGGTTCTGCTGGAGCGCATTGCCGGTGCGCCCGGGAATGGCCACGATGCTGATGTCTTCCTCGTTGCGCAGCGATTGCAGGCCGGTGCGCAGTTCGGGTTCGACATGGTCGTCGCCGGCATAGATATCGTCGCCGACCGAACCGGCCGCGTCGTCGCCGCCCAGCAGCGGCAGGCGCGCCGGCCGCGTGGCGCCGGTGACCAGCGTATCGACCAGCGGCGCCGGCCCGGAACGGATCTGCCGCTGCACGGCCGGGTCGGTCTCCAGGTCGCGCACGCGGACCAGCCACGAGCGGCCTTCGGAACGGCGGTCGCTCTTGCGCAGCGGTTGCGTGTCGTCGTCGACGGGCGGAAAGGCGCCCAGCGTCCATGTCGTGCCGATCGCCTTGTGCACATAGCGGCTGTGGCGCGGGTCCATCGACAGCTGCTGGAAGCTCTCGCTCATCAGCACGTTCTCGCTGCGTGTCGGCACGGCCGGATCGGGCTGGCGCAGCAGGTAGACGTCGATCTGGAATTCCTGCGAGCGCGCCAGGTCGCCGGCCGCGGCGGCACCCGGCAGCGGCGTGGCCACGTCGAGCGTGATCAGGTAGTCGCTCTGGCGGTCGAGCCGGATCACCTTGTGCGCGGACAGCACGGTACCGGCCGCGTCGACGCGCTGCAGTACGGTACCCGGCTCGACGCCGTTGACGGAATCGAGGCGCAGGTGGGTGCCGTCCTGGATCGAGCGGATGCGCCCGGAAACCAGCGGCGGGTCGCTGTCGCGCACGGCAACCCGCAGGCGGTTGCCCCAGCCTCCTTCGTCCAGCGCCCGCACGGTAAGCAGCGGCGTGCGCGCCACCACCGGTTCGCCCGCGGCGTGCGGCAGCAGCAGCGCCGAGTCCAGCGTGACCGGGGCCGCGTTCACGGCATTGACCGCGGTGAGCGTGTGATAGGAACCCGCGGCGCCGCCCACGCGGATCACGTTGGCCAGCGTGAAACCGGAGCGCGAGCCGACCAGCAGTTCGGTGGCGCCGCGCGTGCCCGGCAAGGCGAGCGCCGTGGCGCCCGGCGCGGTGGCGGCGGGTGCCAGTTGCAGCTGCACCTCCGATGGCGCGGCCTTGCCGAAGCGCAGCGGTGCCGACAGCACCACCTTGCCGGCGTTCGGCGACGCCTGCGGGTTCGGCAGGTCGATGACGGTGGCGTACTCGCGCTGCGGGTCGGCGGCCAGACCGATGCGCAGCACCGATCCCGGCGCCAGGCCGTCGCGGTTGTCCACGTCGAGCACGGCCGAACCGTCTGCCGGGCTGGCTGTCAGGTGCTTGACGGCGCTGCCGCCGTCATCGGGCATCGTGACGGCTTCGACGATGGTGCCGGCCGGGTGGTCGGCATAGGCCGGCACCGCCAGCACCAGGCTGCCGAGGCTGCCCACGGCGCGCACTTCGGCATGGCTGCCGTCGCTGACCAGCACGAAGCCTGCCGCGTACGGGGCCGGGGCGCCGAGAAACAGCAGGCTGCTGCCGGCGGCGACGCGTTCGAAGCCGGGCGCCAGTACCGTGCGGTCGGCGCCCACGGCCGGCGGCACCGGGGCGGCGCCATAGGGCAGCACCGCCGGCAGCGGGTCGGGCAGGATATCGATGGTTGCGCCGCCGGCCGCGTGCGGCAGCAAGGCCGGCGTGCGCAGCGTGACCGTGCGGGCCGCCGGCGGCGCGCCGCCCGCCACGCTGTCGGCAATCACGTATTCGTCGTCGCCGGCGGCGACGGTGCCGAGCCGGAGCACCGCGCCCGCCACGATGGCGCCGGCGCCGCTGATCGTCAGTGCCAGCGCGCCCGGGGCCACCGGATTGTCCAGCGCCGGCGTATCGACAACGGGGCCGAATGCGGCGATATGGTCGATGCTGACGGCGGACCCGGCATGGTCGTAGGCGAACGCCAGCGGCAGGCGCAGCGCGACGTCGTTATCGACGCCTGCCGCGGCCACGACGGTGCGGAATTCCGCCGTCGAGCCGTCGCCCACCTGCACCCAGGTGGGCGGTACGGTCACGCCCAGCCCCGCGTCGTCGATGACGTAGATGGTGGCCGTGGCCGGCGCGGTGCCTGCCGCCGCGATCAGCCGGGTCGACGCGCCGACGATGGCATCGCGGTCGAACAGCCGGGTCTCGGCGAATTGCGCCGCGATCGTATCGAGCACGCGGACCACGTACAGGCGCTTGCCGCCGTTGGTGAAGAAGCCTTCCACCGCATGCGGCAGGTAGCAGCGCGCGCCGGTGAACACCAGCGGATCGAGCCGTTCGCCGAACCAGCGCGTGAAATCGCCATAACTGGTGAGCAGCACCGGCACGTCGACCGGGCCCCGTTCCGTCATGCCGACCATGCCGGCCGTGCTGGTGCTCACGCCTTCGATGGGCTTGGATCCCGTATCGATCTCTTCGACATATACGGCGGGCGATAGATATTCGGGCATCGGGTGCCTCCTTCGGCTCAGCTGTCAAAGACCACGTCCAGCCACGCCTGCTCGCTGCCGTAGCCGGGTTGATAAACGATCGCGTTGTTGTCCGCCGCGCTGATGTCCGGGTGGCCGGCGGCGCTGGCCTCCACTTCGACCTGCGCCACGCGGTGCAGCGGCGGCAGCGCGTAATAGCCGTCGGCATCGCTGGTCACGTCGAACAGCGCGTACTGCTGGAATTCGGCGTTGGCGCCTGCATCGATGCGCACGCTGCCGGCCAGGGCCGGCAGTGCCGCATCGTCGAGGAACACCAGCCGGTCGCCGGGCAGCGCGCCGTCGGCCAGCTGCTTCGCCGCGCCGGCCGGGCCGCCGGGCACGACGCGCGTGGCCACCGCGCCGGCCGCATGGGCCAGCCGCAGCGGGTAGCGCAGCGTGGCCGTCACCGGTTCGGAGGGGCTGAACGCGGGCGCCAGCGCCGTCACGGCAATGCGCTCGTGCCGCGCCGGATCGCCCGGATCGATGGCCAGCACGCTGGTGCCCGCGACCAGATTGACGCCGTCGGCCAATGCGGCCGTGCCCGCGCCGGCCATGGCGGGCGCCGTCGTCAGCTTCTCTTCGCCGGCAGGCATCACCGGCGCAATGGGGACCACGGGCGTGGTGGCGCCGCGCTCGGCGTAGAGCCCCGGGGCCAGGCCGGCCATGCGCGCCGGCACGGGTGGCAGGTGATCGCGCACCTCGGCGGTACTACGCCAGATCCGGCTCACCCTGACCGTGGCGTTGGCGACCGGCACGGTGCCGCCCGCCGTGCGCGCCACCGTGCGGCCGCGCACCGAGACCGGCTGGCGGTGCAGCGGCAGCGCGCCCAGGTCGAGCGGTACGAAGGCATCGGGAACCACGGGATCGCCGGCGGCATGGGAATGGACGAGATCGGCCGCCAGAGTCAGCTGGCCCGCCGCCGGGCCCATGGCGGCAATCGTGCAGCGTTCGGCGCTCGCCCCGGCGGGACCGACCAGCAGCAGCTGGCCGGCGAACAGGCCGGCGGTGGAAGCCAGTGCCAGGATGCGGGTGGTGGCGGGCGCCGCGGCCGCCAGCGGCAGCTGCCCGCTCGGCAGCGTCAGCATGCGGGTGTATGGCAGGTAGCCTTCGGCGTGGAGATCGATGGCCAGTGGATAGCCGGGCGCGGCGAGCGGCGGGAAGCGGTACCAGGGCCGCGCGACGAGCGCGAAGTGGCCATCCGCATCGATGCGCACCAGCAGCCCGTGCTGGCGCGGCATCACGTGCACCAGCGTGCGCGGGGCCCGGCCGGTGAGTTCGTCGAGCACCTGGCCCGTCACCACCGCCCAGTCGCGTTCCGCGTCGGCACGCCGGTCGTCCGGCGCGAACAGCCATGCCACGCCGTTGGCGATGACGGTCTGGCGCGTCATGCCGGGCTCCCCCCTTCGGCGCGGGCGATGACGCCATAGTCGGGCAGCACCGTCCTGACGCGCGGGCCGGAAACCGGCTGCAGGCCGCTCTCGATATGGACCGTGCTGACTTCGTACGAGACCGACAGCTGGTAAGACCCTTCCAGCGCATCCCATACCCGCGTGATTTCTTCCAGTCCCATGGTTTCCAGCCGCACCGTCAGGTGGGCATCGGTGCCGGTCAGCTGCTCGCGCAGGTCGGCGCCGCGGAAGCACGGCTTGCCGTGGAAGAGCTGCAGCACCTTGCCCAGCAGGTACTGCTCGGTTTCCGGGTCGCCATCGTTGTCGCGGCTGGTCAGCGGCGTGACCAGGTAGTGCAGCCGCAGCGGCAGCGGCCGGTCCTGCACCTGCGTGGCGCTGATCCGGCGCGGCGGATCGTTCAGCGACTGGTCGTCGACGACCACACGGTACAGCCACAGCGACAGCCCTTCTTCCAGGGTTTCCATTTCCTTCGGCGTGCGCAGCGAGACTTTCATGCCGCGCGTCGTGAATGGGCCGGCCCCCGCTCCGCTGCCGCCCAGGAAGGGATCGGCGACGATCTGCGTTTCCAGGTAATGCTGCAGGGTCTTGCTGGTGGCTAACACCGACTGGTACATGGCCTGTGCCTTCCTGTTGGGAATCCGGCGGCGCGGGTGCCGGCCGTGCTTCGTTATAGAACCTGCCTGTCTCGCCGGCGACTGCGCGGCGTCTCGGCAGCGTCTCCCGCACACGACTGTCGCCGCGCTGTTGCGCTTTTGCCTCCAGGGCATCGGAATGTACCTTTCCCCTGTAAATGAGCGGACAATCGGGATTCCCCAGATCGCGCGGGAGCACGCCATGAGCACGTTGACTGTCAGGCTTTTCGGTCGTTTCGGCATCACCAGGCAGGGGCAGGTCCGCAGCGAAGGGCAATCCCCCGTCGGGCTCGGCGCCCGGCGTGCCCGCGAAGTGCTCAGTTACCTGCTGCTGTATCCCGACCGGCCCCATCGCCGCGAACGGCTGGCCGACCTGCTGTGGGAGGACACGCCGCTGGAACAGGCGCGCAAGTACCTGCGCCAGGCGCTCTGGCAGATCCAGGCGGTACTGCAGCGTGAACACGACGCCGACGGGCCGTTCGTGCTGGAAGTCGACCCCCAGTGGATCCAGCTGCACAGTTGCCAGTGCCTGCAGGTCGACGTGCGGCACTTCGAGGCGGCAATCCTCTGCTGCCATGGCATCGCCGGTCCGCAGCTCGATGCGGGCCAGCGGCAAATGCTGGAGGATGCCGTGCAGCTGTACCGCGGCGACCTGCTCGAGGGCTGGGAACAGGGCTGGTGCCTGGCCGAGCGCGAGCGGCTGCAGAACGAGCTGCTCGATGCGCTGGACAAGCTGGTGACGGGCTGCGTTGCGCGGCACGACAGCGAACGCGGCCTGGCGTACGCGCGGCGCATGCTGGCAGCCGATCCGGCCCGCGAACAGGCGCATTGCCACCTGATGCGGTTGCACCTGCTGTCCGGCAACCGCACCGAGGCGCTGCGCGCCTACGGGTGCTGCGAACGGCTGCTGATGCAGGAACTGGGCGTGCGGCCCTCCGAAGCCACGCGCGCGCTGCACGAATCGATCCGCGAGGGCCGCAGCGACAGCCCGTGGAGCGAGCTGGCCCTGCTCGACGAGGCGCTGGGCTCGCCGCTGGGTTCGCCGTTGTCGACACCGTTGTCGACGCCGCTGGGTTCGCCGTTATCCGCGCCGTTGTCCGATTCTTTACTGGCGGCCGATTGGCGGGGCGAGCCTTCCGCCCGCCTGCCGGCGCTGGCCGACCACCTGGCCCGCGTGCAATCCACGCTGGCGCGCATCGAGGCGCGGCTGCGACAGGAGCTGGCGCGCGGCGACGGGCCGGTCTGACGAAGTGCTGCCCGCCAGGTCACTTCCAGCAGCGGTACAGCTTCATCGCGCGCCTGCCGGTCGATCAGGTCGGCTGGCGACGTGCCCGACAGCCTGCGGCATTCGCGGCCGAGATGGGGCTGGTCGGGAAACCCGCTGGCGCTGGCCCAGGCTGGCCCAGTGCAGGCTGCCGCCGGCGGCGACCGCGCGGGCCTCCAGCAGCGCCGTTTCAAACCGCTGCATAAGACGATTTTCCGCATAAGCAGCGACGTTAAACTTCGTATCCACCGCCTTGCCGGCTCCTTATACTTTTTCCAGCGATGGCATGCAACGCCACCAATGCAAACAGAATAAGGAAGACGATGAAGCAGCGCGCCGAGTACCTGGACGACACCCAGCGCAGCCACGTGGCGGCGGAACGCACGCGCCCGCTGTGGACGGCCGAGTGGCCCACCTGGCTGCTGATCGCCGCCATCCACGGCGGCTGGTATGCGACGCTGGCGTTCTGGCGCGAGCTGGGCACGCCGCTCGGCACGCTCCTGATGATCTGGTGGTGCGCCTGGTACATGTCGCTGCAGCACGAACTGATCCACGGCCATCCGACCCGCTGGCCCGCGCTCAACCAGCTGTTCGGCCAGGCGCCGCTGGCCGTCTGGTATCCCTACCGCCTGTATCGCGAGAGCCATCTGCGGCATCACGTGGATGCCCACCTGACGGTGCCGGCACTGGATACCGAAAGCTATTACGTGGCACCCGCCGCGTGGGCCGGCATGAGCGCGCCGCTGCGCCGGCTGTACTGGTTCAACAGGACGTTCGCCGGGCGCCTGCTGGTGGGACCGGCGATCTCGATCGCGACGATGCTGGCCGACGCGCTGCGGCAGGCGTTGCGGGGCGACCTGCGCCACGTGCCGATGTGGCTGGGCCACGCCGCCATGCTCGCCGCGCTGCTGTGTTGGATCGACAGCCGTTTCGGCGTCGCGCCGCTGTACTACCTGCTGGCAATCGCCTATCCGGCGCAATCGCTGGCGATGGTGCGCTCCTATTACGAGCACCGGCCGGTGGCGGAGCACAAGCAGCGCATCGTGCTGAACGAGGCGGGGCCGGTATTGCGGCTGCTGTTCCTGAACAATAACCTGCATCTGGTGCACCACGACCTGCCCTCGCTGCCGTGGTACCTGCTGCCCCGCGTGTATGCGGCGCGGCGCGCCGACTATAACGCCCGCAGCGGCGGTTTCCACCTGCACGGCTACGGCGTGCTGCTGCGCCGGTATGGCTTCCAGCCGGTGGATGGGCCGGTGCATCCCGGGCTGCCGACATGAGCTGGCAAGCCGCGCTGCCGATGTATAACGTGTCGCCGCGCTTGCGGCAGGGTTACGGCACGCTGCTGGAAGCGCTGCTGGCAGAAGCCGGCGTGCGCGGCGCGGTCGAACTGGTCGACGAGACCGGCCCATTGCTGGAGTTCTGGCAGCGCCCCGGCCTGCTGTGCTCCCAGGCCTGCGGCTATCCGTGGCTGCATGCGCTGCGGGGCCACGCGACGCTTGTTGCCACGCCTTCCTTCGATCTGCCCGGGTGCGCCGGCAGCGACTATTCCAGCGTGCTGGTCGCCCGCGGTGGCGGCGCTGTCCGTGCGCTGGCCGATGCGCGCGGCGGCGTGGCCGCCGTCAACGAGCGGCATTCGCACAGCGGCATGAATGCCCTGCGCCACGCGGTGGCGCCGCTTGCGCTGGATGGCAGCTTCTTTGGCGGCGTGAAGTGGTCCGGCAGCCACGCCGCCAGCGTGCGCATGGTACGGGAAGGCGAAGCCGACGTGGCGGCGATCGATTGCGTGACCTGGGCCTACCTGCGGCAGGAGGACCCGGCCAGCGTGGACGGCCTGATGCCGCTGGGCTTCACCGGCGCCGCGCCGGGCCTGCCGTTCATCGCCGGGAAGACCGTGCCGGAGACGCTTGCGCAGCGCCTGCGCGCCGTGCTGCTGGAACCCGGTGCCCGGTTGCGGGCGGCGATGGCACCGCTGCGGATACGGGGATTCGATCATCGGGACGAACGCGACTATGACAGGATCGCGCAGATGGAGGAACACGCGGCCAGCCTCGGCTACCCGGCCTTGCGCTGACCTGGGCGCACATCAGCGCACACATCAGAGCACATTCTTGCCGGCGACGGATGCCAGGATCTCGTCGTGCCGCTCGTTATCGGTCTTGTGCAGGTAAGCCGCGGTGGTGGAAATGTTCGCGTGGCCCGCCGTTTCCTGCAGCGTTTTCAGCTGCACCCCGTTGTTGGCGTGATTCGTCAGCATGCTGTGGCGCAGCCAGTGCGTGGAGGCCTGCCGCAACTGCGCGGCCGTGTCGCTGTCGCCGCTGGCCGCCGCAACCTGCGCCGCCGCCGTGAACACGGCTTTCAGCGCTTCGGACGCGGCTTCGTCGGTAATGCGGTTCAAGCCCTTGCCACGGCTCGACAGGACCAGCGGCGTGGTGTCGCTGCGCCCGGCGTGCGGCAGCAGGCCGAAGGCCGTCCGGTAGCGGCGGAAGGCATCGAGCATGTCTGGCGGCACCGGCAGGCGGCGCGGCTTGCTGCCCTTGCCGATCACGTCGATCCACCAGCGGCCATTGCCTTCCGTGTAGATCGAGCCCATGGCGGCGCCGACGATCTCGTTCAGCCGGGCACCCGTGTGTGCATACGCCACGAGCAGGAAGCGGTCGCGTTCGCGCCGGCGCAGCGCTGCCGGCGTTTCCGCCTCGCGCGTCTCCACGGTGGCCAGTGCCAGGCCGATCGCGTGCTGGGTCAAGTAGCGCGTGATGCGGCTGGCGCCGGGGATCCGCACCTGCCTGACCAGCGCGCCGGGGTCGCGGCGCAGGTAGCCGGTCTGCTCGGCAAACGCGAGCAGCCCTTTCACGGCGATCATCGCCTGGCGCCGGCTGGCATCGGACAGCGGACCGGAGAACGGGCGATAACGTTCGTCGGTGCGCGGCCACTTGGTGGTCGAGACCCAGTCCGCCGGCGGCGCTTTCAGGAAATCCTTGTAGGCGTTCAGGTCGGCCACGCCGAGCTGGCGCAGCGATTTGCCGGCTTCTTCGCGGCACCACGTCAGGAAGCGGTACAGCTCCTTCTGCGTATTGGCCGCCGATTTCGGCCGCAGCTCGCCGTGGCTGATGTACTCGCGGGCGATTTCGCTGTCCGTGCGGGCATCGGTCATTGCATCGTCGGGGATGTCGCGCCAGGCATCGGGATCGATGTCGCGCCGCGCCAGGCCGCCGGCCGTGCGTGAAGTATACGGTTGCAGGTCGATTGGCGCGAATTTGCCCATATAGCACGGAATACTGTGTAAATAACCAGTATTGTACAGTATTCCATACAGTATTTTCAGGGCCTTGCCGGCCGGCGCCGCCTGAATACCCATGCATAGATGAGCAGGTTGGCCAGGATGACCACACCTGCCAGCGCGAACTGGACGTTGCGGGTCAGCCCCTCCGGGTAGATTGCCCAGAGCAGCCAGCGTTCAAGGAAGTCGCCGTTGTAGCGGGCCATGCCGGCACGTTCGCGCAGCGTGTTTTCCAGCGAGGTGAGCGGGCATGCGGTGCCGGTGGCTTCGACCAGGAAGCCCCACGCCGCGGCCGGCAGGTGGATGGCTGCCATCCAGCGGCGCCGGAGGGCAAGCAGGCCGCCGAACAGCACGAACATGATGAACGCGAAGTGAATCGCCAGCACTGCCGTGGCTGCCAATGAATGGATCATGACAAATTGTCCAGCGTTTGCCCGGCGATTGCGCTGCACTTGCCGAACCGGGCCGCGGTCGATCGGAGCGGGATATCCGATGCATGATATCGACCGCACGGGTGCGCGTAAACGCAAGAAAGACGCCGAAGCGTCTTTCTTGTCACACCCGGGAACCGAGGCGATCAGGCCTTGCGGCGACGGGCCAGGAAGCCCATGACGCCCAGGCCGCCCAGCAGCATGCCGTAGGTGGTCGGCTCGGGAACGGCCGAGGTCACGTCGATCGTGCCGGCGTAGCTGGCGGAGTCGCCAGTCGCAATGCCCGAGACGATCAGCGTCAGCGTGCCGCTGACCGGCAGGTCGAAGAAGTCGACCGTGGAGTACTTGCCTTCGTTCGACAGATCCAGCGCGACGCCGTTCAGCGTTGCCCAAGAGAAGTCGATGTTGCTCCTCTTGTTTTGCAGGTTGCTGACGAAGCCGGTCGCGTTAGCGAACACGCCGCTGTAGCTGAACGTGAAGGTGTCGGTGAAGTTGCCGACCTTGTGGCTCGTGCCGAACTCGCCGGTCCAGTTCGCATCGCCTGCTTCCAGGACGATCGTCGGGGACGTGTAGTTTTCGGCCATTGCGCCGGTGAATGCAGTGCTCAGGATTGCTGCCAGGACGATCGATTGCAGTTTCATTTTATTTCCTCAGTTGCCATGTTCGTTATCGAGCAAGCAAGATAATATAAGGCATCAGTGATTGTCAACAGTTTATTAGAATTTCCTTAATAAAATAGTCAACTTACAATAAAAAAGACGCCGTAGCGTCTCTTGTACATCACCGTCAGGTTCGGCTCACCACGTGCCCGCCTGCCCACCTGCCGGAGGATCCACTGCTGCTGCGTCGATTAATGCCCAGCCGGCGTGAGGTGCATCTGCTCCGCCTCGATCAGGCAAAAAGGGAGAGATAAAAAAAACCTCGGCGAGAACCACGCATTCTCGCCAGGGACACCCGCGTGGCAGCGAGGTCAGTTCCCTTCGACCCCAAAAGCAATGATCTTGCGATTCGGCTGGGTCGCCACGGCGAATACGCGGCTGTGTTCGACGGGCACGCACTCCTGCTGCACGAAATTCGCAGGCAGCGTTGGCGCAGCCCGCGAAAGCATCTCCGCGTCGACCACGACGTCGTAGTTTTCCCGCTTGAAAACCAGGTGTTCGATTCCGTCATCGCCGGCTGACGACGGCGCGACGGCCACCAGCGACCAGTGTCCTTCGTCCCCGAGGAATTGCTTGCGCTCCAGAAATGCGTTGACCCGTCCGGCGACAGGCGTTCGAGTGTGCAGCGAACTCTGGTAAGGCGTCATGGGGCACAGCAGCGTGCCGGCCGGCCAGTCGAGGCGCGGCAGCGGTGACACCGTGCCCACACGCAGCCGGGACAGGTAGCGGTCGATCGGGTGCCTGGACTGTTCCATGTACCGGTCGACGACCTGCCCGGCGTCCTCCGTGCAGCCGCCAAGTGCCGCCAGGAAGAGCAGGCCGATGGCGCGGTGCCGGGTGCTCATCGAATGTCTCCAGTCATGGGAACGGGATTGCAGGCCATTGCGCCATCACCGTTTGCCGCCCTGCTTCAGGATCCACTGCTGCTGCGTTGATTGATGCGCGGCCGACGTCAGGTGCACCTGCTCCGGCTCGATCACGATCTGGCGCGGCGACGGAATCACATTGTAGACGGCAAACGTGGACGTCGGCGGCGTCACCGTGTCGTTGTAGCCGGCATAGAACAGCACCGGCGCGCGCAGGCGTTTCGCGAAGTTGACAGTATCGTAGTAGCCGGTGGTCTTTGCCTTGGGCGCGACGGGCTGGTCCTGCACATTGCCGGCGGCGTCCTTGCGGAACAGGCCGGGCCAGCCGCCCGCCCGGCCGCCCAGGTAGGCGGTCACGTCGGAATAGGCGGGGTAGGAAGCGACGGTGGCCGTCACGCGCGGATCGAGCGCCGCGGTGACGATGGCCAGCTGGCCGCCCTGGCTGCCGCCCTGCGTGACGAGCGCCCGGCCGTCCCATTTCGCATGCTGGACCAGGTAATCGAGCCCGCGCAGCGCGCCCAGGTAGACGCGGCGGTAGTAATAGGCGTCGCGGTCGTCCAGGTTGTAGCGGTTGTAGCTTTCCAGCGCGCCGTAGCGCAGCTGTTCATAGAGTTCGTCCGGCAGGTTGACGGGAATGCCGTGGATGCCGATCTGCAGCGTGATCGCGCCCTTTTCCGCCAGGTCGACCGCGCCCTTGTATCCGCGCACGCCGGCGCCCGGCACATGCAGGACCGCCGGATATTTTCCATCCGCGCGGGGCACGGCCAGCACGCCGTAGATGCGCGTGGGCCGGCCGCCCTGCCCCACGTTCTGGTAATGGAGGTAGGACACTTCCACCGCGGCGGTGGACAGGCCGGGCGCCGGCGTCAGTGTCCATTGCGGATCGACCTTCGCCAACTGTTCCTTCTGGGCGGCCCAGAACGCGTCGAAATCGGCCGGCTCGGTTTGCAGCGGGCGGATGTCGAATGGGCTGAAAGCGGCGGTGGCGCTGGCTTTCACGACTTTTCCATCGACGGCGGCTTCGACGAACGCGCGCACGAAACCAGGCTGCGCCTGCGCCGGCACCGGCAGCGACACGCCTTCCTTCGGTACCACGATGGTGCGTTCCGGACCTTCGAGCATGTCCGGGCCGAGGCGATAGCGGACCGGGATGCCTTGCGCGGGATATGGCTGCACATCGAGCCGGATGCGCACGCTGGCGCGCTCGCCGGTCTTGTAGGTCCAGTCGGGGCGGTCCAGCGTAACGCTGAGCGGGCCGACGGCCGGTGCCGCGTTCAGCAGGCGGACTTCAGATGATGCGGAGGATGCGGCGGTGGCCGCCGGATGAAGCTGGCTTGCCGCGAGCAGCGCGACGGCAATCAGCAGGCGCAGGGGACGAAGGGTCATGTGAGCGGATGAGTGAAAGGACGGCAAATCCTAGGACGGATCGCCATCCCGGTCAATGCCGCCCTTTCAAGAACTCACCCGCTTGCGCGGTGGCCTCAGCCCGCCGCGACGCGCCTGGCAATGTGCGCCAGCGCTTCCTCGACCTGGTCGATCAGGATCAGGCACAGGTCGCCCTCGCCCAGCCGGTCCATGGCCGTGTCGATGGCGACGAATTCGCCATCGATCTCGTCGACGTGCGAGGTACGCGGGGCGCCGTCCAGTCCCTGGCGCAGCAAGGCGATCACTTCGCCGTCCTCGCGGCCGCGCTGGCACTGGTCCTGGTACAGGACCACGTCGTCGAACGCCTTGCCGAGGATCTCGGTCTGTTGGCTGATGTCCTCGTCGCGCCGGTCGCCCGCGCCGGAAATCACCACCGAGCGGCGTTTCGCCGGCATCGATTCCACCGCCTGCACCAGCGCGAGCATCGCGTCCGGATTGTGGCCGTAGTCGGCGATCACGGTGGCGCCGCGGTAGTCGAAGACATTGAAGCGGCCAGGGGCATTATGGCTGTCCGTCGTGAAAGTCTTCAGGCCCAGGCGGATCGATTGCCAGTCGATGTCCGCACCCCACGCGGCGGCCACTGCCGCCATGGCATTCTCGACCTGGAAGCCGATGGTGCCGTTGCGGGTCAACGGAATGTCGGCCAGTGCGATGCGCTGCTCGAACTTGCCTTCCTTGGCCACCAGGTCGCCCCGCTCGACGAACACGGTGCGGCGGCCCTGCGCGACGTGCGTGGCCACCACCGGGTGATAGCGGTCGGCGCCGAAGAAGATGACCTTGCCCTTCGACGCGCCGGCCATGGCCGCCACGATAGGATCGGTGGCATTCAGCACCGCCCAGCCGTTCTCGTCGACGTTCTGCACGATCACGCGCTTCAGCACGGCCAGGTCTTCGACGGTGGTGATGTAGTTCAGGCCCAGGTGGTCGCCGGCGCCGATATTGGTCACCACGGCCACCTTGCAGCGGTCGAATGCCAGGCCCTCGCGCAGGATGCCGCCGCGGGCGGTCTCGAACACGGCCGCGTCCACGTCCGGGTGCTGCAGCACGTTGCGCGCGCTGCGCGGGCCGGAACAGTCGCCGCTGTCGATCTGGCGCCCGTTGACGTACACACCGTCGGTATTGGTCATGCCCACGCGCAGGCCGGACGACGCGATCAGGTGCGCGGCCAGGCGCACGGTGGTGGTCTTGCCGTTGGTGCCGGTGACGGCAACCACGGGAATGCGGCCATCGTCGCCTTCGTCGAACAGCGTGCCGACGATGGCCTCGCCGATCGGGCGGCCCTTGCCGTAGGATGGCGACAGGTGCATCCGCAATCCTGGCGCGGCATTGACTTCGACCACGCCGCCGTTCTGCTCCTCGATCGGGCGCAGCACGGAATCGACGACCACGTCCACGCCGCAGATGTCGAGGCCGATCATCTGCGCCGCTTCGACGGCGCGCGCCGCTACTTCGGGGTGCACGTCGTCGGTCACGTCGGTGGCGCTGCCGCCGGTCGACAGGTTGGCGTTGTTGCGCAGGATCACGCGCTGGCCCTGGGCCGGCACCGAGTCCGCATCCAGGCCCTGCATCTGCAGGCGCGCCAGCGCGATGTCGTCGAAGCGGATTTTCGTCAGCGAGGTGGCATGGCCGCTGCCGCGGCGCGGATCGGCGTTGACGATGTCGACCAGTTCGCGCACCGAGTGCACACCGTCGCCGACGACGTGCGGCGGATCGCGCCGCGCCGCCGCCACCAGCCGGTTGCCGATGACGAGCAGGCGATAGTCATGGCCGGGCAGGAAGCGTTCGACCATGATGTCGTCGCGGAACTCGCGCGCCGTATTGAATGCGGCATGCGTCTGCGCTTCGGTGGTGATGTTGACGGTCACGCCCTTGCCCTGGTTGCCGTCCTTCGGCTTGATCACCACGGGCAGGCCGATGAGCTGTGCCACCTGCCACGCTTCTTCCGCGGTTTCCACCGTGCGGCCGGTCGGTACCGGCACGCCGGCCGCATCGAGCAGCTTCTTCGTCAGTTCCTTGTCCTGCGCGATGTTCTCGGCGATCGCGCTGGTCGAATCGATCTCGGCGGCCTGGATGCGGCGCTGCTTGCTGCCCCAGCCGAAGGCCACCATCGAACCGGAGGTCATGCGGCGGTAAGGAATCTTGCGTGCCAAGGCGGCATGAACGATCGCGCCGGTGCTGGGGCCCAGGCGCACGTCCTCGTCCAGGTCGCGCAACTCGGCCAGTGCCGCGTTCAGGTCGAACGGCGTGTCCTGCAGCGCCGCATTGACCAGCTTTTCAGCCAGCTCCACGGCCAGGCGGCCGACTTCTTCCTCGGTATATTCAACCACCATCTGGAAGATGCCTTGCTCGACCGTGGGCGTGGTGCGGCTGAACGTGACCGGGCAGCCGGCTTCGGCCTGCAGGGCCAGCGCCGTCAGCTCGAGCACGTGCGCCAGCGGCACCGCGTCCGAGTGGCCATGCGGCTGGAACTGGCCGATGCCGGGGAAGCGCGCGCGCAGCCTGACTTCGAAGCCGGGCAGCCGGTCGGCCGCCAGTTCTTCGGGCGTGCACGAAACGATGGCTTCGATGGCGGTGTGGTGGCTCCAGAGGTTCGGGCCGCGCAGCGCGCGGGTGCGGATCACTTCCATGTACTGATTCCTGTGTGGTGTTCTTTTACGGGCGATGCTTGCTGGGCCATCATGCGGCGCGGTTCTTCCATTCGAACGTGCGCAGCGCCGCGGCGATCAGGTCCGGCGACAGGCCGAGCGCCCAGCCGGTGCCGATCGCGGCCAGCACGGCTTCGCGGCATTCATCGGCATCGTTCGGCAGGCAGCTGGCCGGCAGTTCGGCCACTTCGTCGGCGCCGACCGCCATCACGAACGAGCCGCCGCGGCCGAACACGACCCGGCCGCCTTCGTTGCGGTGCGCCAGCAGCGGCGCGGCATCTTCGTGCACGGCGTAGAACAGCACGTCGCCGTCGCACAGCCGGGCCATGCCGGCCACCTGTTCGTCGCCGGCGTTGAGCACGGCGACGCCGTCGGGCAGGATCACGTCGACCTGGGTGCGCAGCACGCGGAACATCTGCTCCGGATCCTCGATGTAGAACTCGCCCAGCTTGTCGTGGCCGCGCGTGTCGGTGACGACGCCGACCGTGCAGCGGTCATAGGCCAGGCCCTCGGCAAGGATCATGCGGTTGCCGTTGGCGAAGACCGCCGATTCGACGTTCTTGTTCAGCAGCAGGCGCTGGCCGGATTCCCATTCGCTCAGCGGACCGCGGGCGATCTTGCGGCCGTTGAGGTACACGCCCTCTTCGCAGGCGACGCCGACGTAGCGCCCGGAGATCTGCAGTACCCAGGCGGTCAACCGCGCGATCAGCGCCGTGTGGCAGGTACCGGCCACGCCGACGATCGGGATGCGGCCGTTCTCGCCGGGCGCGAACATTTCGTCTACGATTGCCGCGCCCACCGGCCGCGGCGTGCCGCCCGGTGCCGGCTTCAGGTGGGCCAGCAGGCCAGGGCTGGCATTGACTTCGATGATCGCGCCGCCCTGCTCTTCCAGCGGGCGCGAGATATCTTGCGCGACCAGGTCGATGCCGGCAATGTCCAGCCCCACCGCGCGGGCGGCCAGCGCCGCCATCTCGGCCACGGCCGGGTGCACCAGGTCGGTCACGTCGTTGGCGACGTTGCCGTTGATGGCGATGAGCACCTTGCGGCCCGCTTCCGGCACGGCATCGTGGACCAGGCCCTGGCCCTGCAATACCAGCTGTACTTCCGGCGAGGTTTCCGGCTCCACCGGGTTCAGCGGATGTTCCTCGTTGGGGCCGCGGCGCGGGTCGGAATTGATCTGGGCGTCGACCAGTTGCGTGACCGTGGACCGGCCATCGGCGGTGATCCAGACGGACTCCCCACGCGAGGCGGCCACGACCTTGCGGCCCACCACCAGCAGGCGGTGTTCGTCGCCGGGGACGAAGCGTTCGACGATCACCGACGAACTGTCACCCCGTTCGACGGCGATGTGGAAGGCCTTGCGGATATCCGCCTCGCTGGCCAGGTTCAGGGTCACGCCGCGGCCGTGATTGGCGTCCGACGGCTTGACGACGACGGGCAGGCCGATGTCCTGCGCCTCTTCCCACGCCTCGTCCTCGGTGTCGACCAGCGCGCCTTCGGGCACCGGCACGCCGCACGAAGCGAGGATGCTCTTGGTCATGTCCTTGTCGCTGGCGATGCCTTCGGCGATCGCGCTGGTGTTGTCCGTTTCCGCCGTCCAGATGCGGCGCTGGCGCGCGCCGTGGCCCAGTTGCACCAGGTTGCCGTCCGTCAGCCGGATATGCGGCACGGCGCGGTCGATCGCCGCGTCGACGATGCTGTTGGTCGACGGGCCCAGGCACAGGCGCTCGACCATGTCGGTCAGTTTGTCGACCGTGGCCTGCAGGTCATAGGGCCGGTCTTCGATGCAGGCCATCAGCAGGTCGCGGCCGGCGGCCAGCGCGGCGCGGCCGACGTTTTCCTGCCGGGTGCGGAAGGCCATCTTGTAGATGCCGCTGCCCTCGGCCGTCTGGCGCGTCTGGCCGAAACCGGTACGCATGCCCGCCAGGTTCTGCAGCTCGAGCACCACATGTTCGAGGATGTGGCCGGCGTAGGTGCCGTCGCGCAGGCGCTCGAAGAAGCCGCCGCGCTCGCCGACACCGCAGCGGTGTTCGATCATGCCGGGCAGCAGCGCGGTCAGTCTTTCGTACAGGCCAGGGATGGTATTGGATGGGAAGTTTTCAAGCTCGCCGATATCGAGCCAGGCTTCGATGACGGGGCGGTAGGTCCAGATGTTCGGGCCACGCAGGTGCGTCACGCGGAGAACGTCGATATCTTTCTTCTTTGTCATGTTTTTGCTCTAGTACCTCTTGCTGTATACTTCGCCGATGCATCCTGCTCGCTGCGTCGCCACTGCGTTGCCCGGTGCGCCACCGAGGGCGCCACAGGCGCCGGCTTCCTCTTCCGAATCATCCCTGAAGAATACAATAAATAAATTGGAGGCCCATTCTCCCGTGCGTTAATCGTGTCAGCGCACTGCTAGCCTGAGCCGTTACATCCTGATATTTTCCCACCTATTTTACATTCTTGCCAAACGGCAAAGCCGTCCAGCAAGCTAACGGAGCAATCCAGACAATGACAAGAACCGATCTTCCCCCTGGGCTGGCCCGCATCGAACTGCCGGAAAACTGGCGTTCAGACACGCAGATGCAGCTTGCTCCTGGGGAAAACGTCCAAAGTGCGCTGGAGGTTGACCTCGATGGCAAACTGCATTTCGCCAAAGGCATCGTCGTACTGACGGACCGCCGCCTGCTGGCCCGCGCGCCGAACCAGGACTGGCAGGCCTGGCCTTACCGGCAAGGCATGGTGCTGAAGCTGCACGATCACGCCGGCGTGGGCCACCTGGAACTGTTCGACGAGCACGGCCGGCTTGCCGCCTGGCGCTTCACCCTGGGCCAGAACCTGTACGCGCTCAAGCTGGCCGAGGCCTTCGGCCCGTTGCTGGAGGCGGCGCTGACGGGCCAGCCGGTGGCGCGCCCCGAGGAACACGCCTGCCCGACCTGCAAGGCGCCGCTCGAACCGGACCAGGATGAATGCCCGATCTGCACGAAGGTGGTGCACACGCCGCCGTCGACGTGGACGCTGTTCCGCCTGTGGCGCTTCGCCCACCCGTACCGCTGGGCGCTGGCGGGCGGCTTCACGCTGATGCTGCTGTCGACCGCCGCGCACATGATCCCGCCGTACATCAGCATGCCGCTGATGGACAATGTGCTGATTCCCTACCAGAACGGCCAGCCGGTGGACACCAGCCTGGTGACGATGTACATGTCCGCCCTGCTCGGTTCGGCGATCCTGGCGTGGATCCTCGGCTGGGGCAAGACCTACGTACTGGCGCTGGTGTCCGAACGCATCGGCGCGGACCTGCGCACGTCCACCTATGAACACCTGCTGCGCCTGTCGCTCGAGTACTTCGGCGGCAAGCGCACCGGCGACCTGATGGCGCGGATCGGCAGCGAGAGCGACCGGATCTGCGTGTTCCTGTCGCTGCACCTGCTTGATTTCGCTTCCGACTGCCTGATGATCATCATGACCGGCGTGATCCTGTTCACGATCGATCCGTGGCTGGCGCTGGTCACGCTGGTACCGCTGCCATTCATCGCCTGGCTGATCCACCTGGTACGCGACCGCCTGCGCACCGGATTCGAGAAGATCGACCGCGTGTGGGGCGAGGTGACCAACGTGCTGGCCGATACGATTCCCGGCATCCGCGTGGTGAAGGCCTTTGCGCAGGAATCGCGTGAAGCCCACCGGTTCCGCATCGCCAACAGGCACAACCTGGCCGTCAACGACAAGCTGAACAAGGTGTGGTCGCTGTTTTCGCCCACCGTGTCGTTCCTGACCGAGATCGGCCTGCTGGTGATCTACGTGTTCGGCATCTTTCAGGTATCGCAGTCGCACGTGACGGTCGGCGTGCTGACCGCGTTCCTGACGTATTCGACGCGCTTCTACAGCCGCCTCGATTCGATGAGCCGCATCGTTTCCGTCACGCAGAAATCGGCGTCGGCCGCCAAGCGCATCTTCGATATCCTGGACCACGTGTCGTCGGTGCCGGAGCCGGCCAACCCCGTCAAGCTGGCGAAAGTGGACGGCAACATCACGCTGCGCGAAGTGGGCTTCCGCTATGGCAACCGGGCCGTCAACCGCGGCGTCAACCTGGAAATCAAGGCCGGCGAGATGATCGGGCTGGTAGGCCATTCCGGGTCGGGCAAGTCGACGCTGGTGAACCTGATCTGCCGTTTCTACGATGTGGCCGAAGGCGCGATCCTGCTCGACGGCGTGGATATCCGCTCGCTGGCGGTGTCCGACTACCGCCGCAATATCGGCCTCGTGCTGCAGGAGCCTTTCCTGTTCTTCGGCACGATCGCCGAGAACATCGCCTACGGCAAGCCGGATGCGACGCGCGCCGAGATCATGGCCGCGGCCCGCGCCGCGCATGCCCACGATTTCATCCTGCGCCTGCCGCAGGGCTACGATTCGATGGTGGGCGAACGGGGCCAGGGCCTGTCCGGCGGCGAACGCCAGCGCATCTCGATTGCCCGCGCCCTGCTGATCGATCCGCGCATCCTGATCCTCGACGAAGCGACCGCCTCGGTCGACTCCGAGACCGAGAAGGAGATCCAGAAGGCGCTCGACAACCTGGTGGCCGGCCGCACCACGATCGCCATCGCCCACCGCCTGTCGACGCTGCAGCGCGCCAACCGGCTGGTGGTGATGGACCGCGGCAAGGTGGTCGAGGAAGGACCGCACGAGGAACTGATGGCGCAGGAAGGCGCCTACTACCGGCTGTACCAGGCGCAGGCCCGCAATGTCGATACCGACCTGGATGACAAGGGAGCAGAACGCGATGACGACAATTGATTTCCAGCTGCGGCGCGATGCATTCGGCCGCCTCTCCCTGACCGATGCGAACGGCACGGTGCACGAAGGCGTGGCGCCGGTGCGCGCATTCCCGATCCAGGCGCCGGACGAAGGACTCGCCCTCGTCAACACGGACGGCAAGGAGGTGATCTGGATCGAGCGTGTCGAGGACCTGCCGGCGGACATCGCGGCGCTGATCCGGGAGGAATTGTCCGGCCGGGAGTTCATGCCGGAAATCCGCCGCATCGTCGACGTGACGAGCTTCGCCACGCCTTGCACGTGGACCGTCGAAACGGACCGCGGCAGCGCCGACTTCGTGCTGCGCGGCGAGGAAGACATCCGCCGCATCGGCACCGAGGCCCTGTTGATCTCGGACACTCACGGGATCCAGTTCCTGGTCCGGAACCAGTACGCGCTGGACAGGCACAGCAAGAAGATCCTCGACCGCTTCCTGTAATCGCCGGCCAGCTACGAATCTACTTCAGGTACGGCGCGCAGGCGGCGGTCTTTTTCGCCGCGCCGTCGCACACCGCGCGGCGGCATTCGACGGCGCCCGATTCGCCCGGCCCCGGGCAGCGCGCGAACACGGCGCCGTAACGGTCCTTGCGGGGTGCGGCCTCGGTGCGCTCGCGCCGCGGTTGCGTCGGCGCCTGCGGCACCGCGGGCGCCGCGGATTCGTCGCCGGAAGCACCGGATGTCTGCACCGGCGTCATGTCAGCGGCCACCCACTCGGGCAGGTCGCGCAGCACGGCGGCCGCTACCGGCTGGCCAGGCAGGAGCAGCGGCGGCAGCCGGTCGGCCGTGACGGGCGCCGCGGCGACCGTTTGCGCCGGGCCGCCCTGCTCCGACTGCTCCGGCTGCTCCGTCCGCGCGGGACCGAACGGCATCGGCGGCATTGCCGTGTCTGCCGGCGCCGCGCGGGCGGCCGCGGCAGGCGATGGCCGGGAAGCTACCGAACTCTCGACATTTGCGATGGCACGGTTGGTTCGCCAGGTCTGCACGCCCCAGACCGCCGCGGCAGCGATGGCGGCCGCGAGAAAAGCCGTTGCCGCCCAGGCGATCCTGCGGTAGGACGGCGAGGTGGTAGCGGCGAATGCGGCAGATGAGGTGGCAGATGAGGTGGCTGATGAGGCGGCCGAGAAATGCGCCGCGTCCGGCGATGCCGCTTCGCCTGGCGGCGTCCCTGGTATTTGACTGTCCGGTTCCATCCCGACAGGATACTCCAGCAACGCATGACGCGGCGCACAATGATGGACGGCATTGTGCGGCTGCGCACCGACCACGGGGCCGTGCGGCGCTACCGTGGCTCGTCATCGAGGAGGAACCATGAGCGACGAGTTGAAGATCGAGTCGGCGGACATGCCTGCGGGCGGCTGGGGCTCTGTGAAGGAAGTGACCAATATCCTGTTCCACGAGCACGTGCCCTTGAAGGACAGCAGGTTGCTGCTCAAGCAGAACAAGCCGGATGGCTACGCCTGCGTCAGCTGTTCCTGGGCCAAGCCCGCCAATCCGCACCCGTTCGAATTCTGCGAAAGCGGGGCGAAGGCCACCGCATGGGAAACCACCAGCAAGTCGATCGGCGCCGATTTCTTCGAACGGCATACCGTCACCGAACTGGAAAGCTGGAGCGATCACGCGCTGGAAGACCTGGGCCGCCTCACAGTGCCGCTGCGCTGGGATGCCGCCAGCGACAGGTACCGCCCCATCGAGTGGGACACGGCATTCGCCGAGATCGGCGCGGCACTGCAGGCCTGCGACCGCGAGAACGTGGTGTTCTATACTTCCGGCCGGGCATCGCTGGAAACTTCGTACATGTACCAGCTGATGGCGCGCATGTATGGCAACAACAACCTGCCGGACAGCTCGAACATGTGCCATGAGAGCACGTCCGTCGGGCTGCAGAAGACCATCGGCGTCGGGGTCGGCACCGTGTCGCTGAACGATTTCGAGCATACCGACTGCATTTTCTTCTTTGGCCAGAACGTGGGCGTCAACAGCCCGCGCATGCTGCACCAGCTGCAGGAGGCGCGCAAGCGCGGCGTGCCCATCATTACCTTCAATCCGCTGCGCGAACGCGGCCTGGTCAGTTTCACGAACCCGCAATCGCCGGTCGAAATGCTGACGGGCCAGGAAACGCCGATCAGCACCCAGTACCACCAGGTAAAGCCGGGCGGCGACACCGCTGCCCTGATGGGGCTGTGCAAGGCCGTGCTGGCGCACGACGACGCGGCCCGTGACGGCGGCGCCCAGCGCGTGCTGGACATGCCGTTCCTGCAGGAGCATACGCATGGCTTCGCGGAGTTCGAACAGGCCGTGCGCGACTGTTCATGGGCCGCCATCGAGACGGAAGCCGGGCTGAGCCGGGCCGCGATCGAGGCGGCCGCCGATGTCTACTGCCGGTCCGCCGCGGTGCTGGGCATCTATGGCATGGGCCTGACGCAGCACCGCCATGGCGTACAGAACGTCACGATGATGGTCAACTTCCTGCTCATGCGCGGAAACATCGGCAAGCCGGGAGCCGGCATCTGCCCGGTGCGCGGCCACTCGAACGTGCAGGGCCAGCGCACGGTCGGCATCACGGAAAAGCCCGAGCTGGCGCCGCTCGACAAGCTGAAGGAACAGTACGGCTTCGAACCGCCGCGCAAGACCGGCATGAACACCGTGGAAGCGTGCGAGGCGATCCTGGCCGGCAAGGTGCCGGCCTTCATCGCGCTGGGCGGCAACTTCGTGCGCGCCGTGCCGGATACCGCGCGGATGGAAGCGGCGTGGCGCGAGCTGCCGCTGACGGTGCAGATTTCCACCAAGCTGAACCGTAATCACGTCATCCACGGCAAGGCGTCGTACATCCTGCCCTGCCTGGGCCGGATCGAAATCGACCGCCAGCGCGGCATTCCGCAGGCGGTATCCATCGAAGACAGCACGGCCTACATGCACGGCTCGCGGGGCATGGCCGAGCCCGCGGCGGCAACGCTGCTGTCCGAACCCGCCATCGTCGCGGGCATCGCCAAGGCGACGCTGGCGCCGAACCCGAAGGTGGACTGGGATGCCTGGGTGGCCGACTACGGACGCATCCGCAAGGCGATCGAAACCACCTATCCCGACATCTTCAAGGATTTCAGCGCACGGATGTGGACGCCGGGCGGCTTCCGCAAGCCGCTCGGGGCCGCCGAGCGTGTATGGGACACGCCCAGCAAGCGGGCCGAGTTCACCGTGCCGGAATCGCTGCAGGTCGACGCCGACACGGACAGCCCGGATCCAGCGGCGCTGCGGCTCTTCACGGTGCGCAGCGACGGCCAGTTCAACACCACGATCTACAGCCACGAGGACCGCTTCCGCGGCGTCAGCGGCAGCCGCATGGTGCTGTTCATGTCGCGCGCCGACATGACGCGGCTGCATCTCGAGAAAGGCGACGTGGTCGACCTGCTCACCGCCGTCAGCGACGACGCGCCACGCCACGTGCGCGGCCTGACCGTGGTGCCGTACGACATACCGGCAGGCTGCGTGGCCGGCTACTACCCGGAATGCAATCCGCTGATCCCGCTGTGGCATCACGCCATCGACAGCAAGGTGCCGGCGGCGAAATCCATCGATGTGCTGGTACGGCGCGCAGCCGTGCATTGACCGGATCGTACACACCAGTCCGAGGCAGTTGAGGTTCCTTAAAAAATAACAGGTTCTCGAGGTTGACAAAAGAACCACCGGGACTACGCTGGAGTAGCGCGCAACCCAACCTCAACTACTTGTGACTGGAGTAATCATGCCTGCATCTGTCCTCACCAGATGGGCCGGGGCGACTGCGCTTGCCGCATTGTCGGCAACCCCTGCTTTCGCCGATACGCAATCGGTTTACTACGGCAACCTGACGGCAAGCGCCGTGCTTGCCGTACCGCTCGATCCCGGCGATAACCTGTTCGTCGACACCTTTACCACCGAGCACGGCAGCCTGAACCAGACCACCACCTTCACGCTGGCCGACGATGCCCATTTCAACGGACTGGCCGGCTGGATCATCGATACCGCGGAGGGCCAGGGCCCCCGGCTGGTGGGTGTCAACATCGACATTCTCGATGCCACATCGACCGTGGTGGCCAGCGATGCATTTGAAGGCGTGCTCGGCGGCTTTGCGCACTCGAGCTTCCTGGGCACCCTGGGGCCGGGCACTTATACGCTGCTCGCCACCGGCAACGCGGTACGCGACGCATCGCTCGACATTTCGCTGTCGTTCACGCCGGCGGTTCCGGAACCGGCGACGTATGGCATGCTGGCGGGCGGGCTCGGCGTTCTTGCGCTGCTGGCGCGCCGGCGCCGGTGACCGGCATTGCTCATGGACGGCGTTCCAGGTAGGGCCGGCAAGCCGGCTCCTTGCCCGCGCCGCCATTACAGATGTGCCAGCGGCACATCACCGCGCCTTTCGTACCGAGCGGCGGGCAGCGCTTGAATGTTCCGCTGCCGGCGCGCACCGCGCGCTTCGACGCCTCCCTCGACGTTCCGGCTGGCTTTCCTTTTGACGTTTCCTTTGCCGTTGCCTTTGCCGTTCCCCTGGACGTTCCCTTCGATACGCCCTTTGCCGCCCCCTTCTGCGCAGCGCCGCTGCCTTTTTCGCCGTTGTGTCCCGCGCGATCGCGCTGTGGCGGCTGCGCACCTGCGTCCGCTCCAGCGACCGCGCTTGCCCTGTCGGCAGCGATCGGTGTGACCGTGCCTACGGGAGAATCCGCGTCCAGACGTCCACCCTGCCCTGGCGCTGGATCGCTTGCGATATCGTTTTGCTGCGCCGGTGCCGGGCCGGCCCGGGTCTGCTGCGTTGCCGTGGCCGGGAGCGCGGCATCCCGCGACACCACCGTTGCACCAGGCTCGCCGGCCGGCGCGGGTCCGTTCCCGCTTGCCTCCGCGAGCCGGGCCTTCTCGGCCGGAACGACTTGCGCAGGCACGGCACCCGGCAGCGCAACTGCGCGCGCAACCTGACGCAATGCCTGCTCGCCCTGCCACTTGCGCGCCAGTGCGGCCGCTGCCGCGGCGGTCGCAAGAATGACGAGTGCGAGGATCAACCACAGCCATCGCTGCCGCCATCGGCCAGCGGACGTCTGGTCCGTCACGGGCGCGGCCGGCGGCGGGGAAAAGTCCATGCTGTCCGTGGACGCCTGCCTGCCGGCGGAATCGGGGACCGCAGCTGCGCCGTCGGCGGAGTCAGCCGACGGTCCAGGTTGCTCTGGTGGAATGGAAGAATGTTCGCGCATACGGTAGAGTACGATTTTTGCGCCTGGCGTGGCGCAGGAACGCCGGACGGCGGCGCGGCGTTACCGGGCCACCTGTTCCGCGTGACCTGGCGCAGACTACCGCCCCGGTATCCGGGACGGGATCGGCGCTTCCGGCGGCAGCAATCCCTCGGCCAGCAGTTGGTGCCAGAAGACGTCGGGAATCGCGATATCGAGCAAGGCGGCATTGCGGCGCAGGTGTTCGGGACTGCTCGCACCGGGTATGGTGGCCACGACGACCGGGTGCGCCAGGCCGAACTGCAGCGCGGCCGCGGCCAGGTCGACATGGTGGCGCGCCGCTACTTGCCGCAGGCGCTCGCGATGCTGGTGCTGCGCCGGGTTGGCAGGCCCGTAGTCGTAGTGGTTGCCGCCGGCAAGAAAGCCGGAATTGAACGGCCCTCCCTGCACCACGTGGGCGCCGCGCTCGGCGCACAGCGGGAACAGTGCTTCCAGCGGTGTCTGTTCCATCAGCGTGTAGCGCCCGGCGAGCAGGAAAATATCCGGATCGGATTGCTGCAGCGCGCGCATGCAGGGTTCGACCGTGTTCACGCCCAGCCCCCACGCCTTGATGAGGCCTTCCTCACGCATCCTGACAAGGCCTGCGAAAGCGCCGCCGGGACCGGCGGCGATACGGAAATAATGCTCGAACTCGTTGCCGAAAAAGTCCGGCGACAGGTCATGCACGTAGACGATGTCGATGCTGCCGGTTGCCATGCGCTGGAGACTGTCCTCGACCGAGCGGCGCGCGCCGTCGGCCGTGTAGTCGAGCACGCGCCTGAACGGCAGCGACGACACGAACGGGTTGGCGATGTCGCCCGCCACGTCCGGCACCAGCAGGCGGCCTACCTTGGTCGACAGCGTATAGTCGCCACGCGGGCGCCGGCGCAGCGCCTGGCCGAAGCGCTGTTCGGACAAGCCGGTGCCGTAATGCGGCGCGGTGTCGAAATAGCGGATGCCGGCATCCCAGGCGGCATCGACGGTGGCGGCGCCGGCTGCGTCGGCGGTGGCATGGTACATGTCGCCCAGGCCGGTGCCGCCCAGGCCGAGGTGCGTGATCGGTCGATAGCGCTGGTTCACATTGCGTCCCTTCATCCGGTTGCTCGATGCGCGGCGATTCGCGACGAGCTCATGCTACACCGCGGCGGGCGGGCGCACGATTCACAGGATGCACGATTCACAGGACGCATGATTCATCGGGCGCCGCACGGCAGACATCCCACGGTGGTATCCGGAAGATCATGCCGCCGCGGGGGCAGCGCCAGGGGCACGGATCAGGAAGATCCCTTGCCTTCGCGCTGCCTGCGGGCTGCACTGAGGTAGGTGTCCAGCGCCGGCGCGCGCGCCAGCCCGAGGCGCTTGCGCATCGCCTCTTCCGGCGTGCCGGCGGTCAGTTCCACGACCGCGAAGCCATTGCGCAGGGTGCGGCCGCCGACGTGCGGGATCGCCACGCCCGCTTCCTTCAATGCACTGCGTGCCTGCCGGTAAACCGTGCTCTTGTGCAGTGGCCGGCCTTCCGGATCCGCCGGGAAAGCCAGGCTGCCAGGAATGCCGAGCCGCTCGCGCGTGGCGAGCCAATCGCGCAGTTCGTCCACGGCATGCGCCTGCAGGAAGGTTTCGTGCGGATGGCTGGTCGGCTGTTTGCCCGCCGGCGTGAGGCGGATGCGCAGCGTGCCATCCTCTTCCGGTTCGGCGGCGACCTCGCCGGTCAGCAGCCCGATTGCTTCCGCCACGCGCAATCCCGCGCACAGCATGACCAGTTGCATCGCCCGGTCCCGCTGCCGCTTCCACGACGTCGCCTCCGGCTTTCTGGCGACCACCTGGTCCGCCTGCACAGGCGACAGTGCAACCATCTCGCGGTCTCGCACCGGGCGGTCGGCGGCCATCATCGCAATGGCGGCACTGGCCGGATTCGGCACCCGCCCGATGTGCTCGTAGCATCGCTCCAGCAGACGCAGGTAACGGTAGGCGATCTTGCTGTGCAGCGGACGGTTGCGCGCGTCGCGGGTGGCAAGGAACTCCAGCAGGTCGCCCGGCTGCAGCCTGGACATCAGGTGGCCGTGCGCGCGCAGCCATTTGGCAAAGCGGCCGAACATGAAGGTGTACACCTCTGCCGATGCGGTGGACAACGGCGGTGCGGCACGCTTGGCGGTCTGCGCGAAAGCGGCACTGTCGAGGAACTGCTCGAATGCTGTAACGGGATTGCGGTCCCAGGCGCTGATATTCATGGCTGTATCTTATCACCGGGGTGAATCGTGCCTGGTCTCGCCCCGCTTGCGATAGCCCGGCAATTGTCTGGAGGCATGGTGCCTGAGTGTCGAGGATGGCGATGTCGCTGAAATGACCAATCTTTCGGTTAGTTGCATTTATTATGTGCGTTGCAGCTCGCTGCGCCGGTAATGCTCCTGGATCGTGACGGGATTCGGCCACCAATATTTGATCGATGACCGCGGGCGTTCGGCGTCCGCAACGACCTCGCCAGTATCACGTTCACAGACAATATGCCCGGCTCGAGAATGTGGCAGCATTTTTAAATGCTCATTTTCAAGAGATATTTCATTACCACCTACCGTCGAATCGCTACCTCTTCACAGGACGGAAATATCGATGGCTTTCGTCTTTCACGCAACGCCATGGCCCTGACTTGAAGGCATGCATAGTATTAACCCTCTGCAACAGCGAAAGCCCTGTACCGAATTTTCTTCGGTCTCGGCTCAGATTTCATTTGAAAATGGCTGGCAACAAGCTGCCTTCCCTTCACGCTTGGTATTTTCTATCAATCGAAACTTCATGCGCCTCAAGCTTTCATTTAAGTAGGCAATACTGAAAACATGAAAAGCATTTCTAAAGTTTATTTTTTAACTTTACTTTAATTTAACCATGGTGCTACTGTAGAGACAGCTGTTGCAACAATGTCACCTCAACCTTTTGATGGAGATTATCGATGGCTGTTTCCTTTAAATCCGCTCTACTCCCACTGGCACTGGCATTTTCCCTCGGCTTCAGCGGCGCCGCGTCCGCCGATGCGCTGACCGAAGGATTCGACGATGGCGTGCCCTCGGGCTGGACCATCAACAACCTCAGCAACCCACCTGGTACTACCAGCTGGTACCAGGGCAGCACCGAAGTGTTCGACGCTTATGAAGGCGCGGGGGATTCTTATCTGGCGGCCAATTACAACTCCGTAGACCTCGCCGGCCCGATCAGCACCTGGCTGATTATGCCGACCGGTACCTATAACAATGGTGACACCCTGTCGTTCTTTACCCGTACGGCCGAGGGCTCCATCTGGTCGGACACCCTGGAGGTTCGTTTCAGCAGTGTCGGCGGTACCGACGTGGGCGACGACGAGAACAGCGTCGGCACGTTCAGCACACTACTTCTGAGCGTGAATCCAGATGAGCAGGCTGACGGCTATCCCCAGGAATGGACGCAGTACAGCGTGACACTGAGCGGCCTGTCCGGCGCCACCAGTGGCGCATTCGCGTTCCGCTACTCTGTCACGGATGGCGGCGCATTCGGCAACGACTCGAACTATATCGGTATCGATTCGGTATCGGTGTCCGCCGTGCCGGAGCCGAGCACCTATATGATGCTGGGCGCAGGCGTCGGCCTGCTCGCCTTCATGCGCAGGCGCAAAGCCAGCGTCTAGCGTTCAGCGTCTAGCGTTCAGCGGCGCACCGCGGCAGCGGCGCGCCGGCATCCGCGGTCGGGCCATCGACGGCCCGACCCATGCGTGAAGCAGGAGTACAGCAAGAAATCGAAACGTTATTCACCGCAAGCAGGTCGATGATTCTTTCGCCAATCCTTTAATACCGGGCATCCTCCAGCGCGGCGCTGATATTAATTTCGATGAGTTACCGCGATATTCATTTTCCGCACTGGCGGTTGCAAACGAGAGAACAGCCGTTCAAACAACCTGACAGCGCGCCGCATTGTTGGCCTGGACTTGTGCGAGCCTCGAGCTCCGTTAATAAAAACCAGCAAGCCTTTCTCGCGCATTCCGATTGAAGACAATTTTTTTCCCCGGTCCCAGTGGTGCGGGAAACAGGCCTGCCATCTGCTATCGGCCGCGTGCATCGCTGTCGACGAGAAACAGATTTCGCAACCGAATTTCGCAACCGAATTTCGCAACCGAATTTCGCAACCGAATTTCGCAACCGAATTTCGCAACCGAATTTCGCAACCGAATTTCGCAACTGAATATGGGCCGACTTTTTCCGATATCGGCTCGCCTCCCGCAGCGGTTTGCCACCGCACGTCGCCCGGCCGAGAAACGCTGCGCACAATACAAAAAAGGCCTGCAACACAGCGTTGCAAGCCTTTGATGGTGAACCAAATCCTGGTGGGAAGTGCAAGTTTCGAACTTGCGACCCCTGCAGTGTGAATGCAGTGCTCTACCCCTGAGCTAACCTCCCGAAGAAGCGTTATTATAGGTGTCGCCTTGTGCCAGGTCAAGCACCGGCTGAGCTGGCGATGGCCGCATCAGGCCGCGGCACGCCAGACGCATGTGCCCTTCACTGCCTTGTCCAGGCCGTTGAGCAGGTCCTCGTGCGCGGCGAGCTCGTCGCCGGAGGCGCAGACGACGAGGATTTCGGCCAGCGCCACCTGCTCGAGATCCAGGCCGGACGATACCTCTTCCACTTCGATATCCATGCCCAGGCTGTTCTGCCCGCGCGTCATCGCCAGGTACACGTCCGCCAGCAGCTCGGCGTCGAGCAATGCGCCGTGCAGCTTGCGGTGGGCGTTTGAAATGCCGTAGTGATCGCATAGCGCGTCGAGCGAATTGCGTTTGCCGGGCCGCAGTTCCTTTGCCTGTACCAGCGTATCGATGACACCGCCGATATGCTCGTCGAACGATGGCAGGTTCAACATGCGGAACTCGTGGTTCAGGAAACCCAGGTCGAAAGGCGCGTTGTGGATGATGACTTCGGCACCGCGGATGTATTCGCGCAGTTCCTCGACGATGGCGCTGAAACGCGGCTTATCCGACAGGAATTCCGTCGTCAGCCCGTGCACGGCCAGCGCGCCCTCTTCCGACTCGCGGTCGGGATTGATGTAGCGGTGGAAGTTGTTGCCGGTCAGCTTGCGGTCAACCAGCTCGACGCAACCGATCTCGATGACGCGGTTGCCGAGCTTGGGGTTGATACCGGTGGTTTCGGTATCGAGGACGATCTGGCGCATGGTGCAGGATGCTTTTTTCTGGAAGAGCCGCGCAGTATACAAGAGCAATAGGAAGAGTAATACGAAAAGTAATGCGAAAGTAATGCGGCGAAGTAATGTGGCTGGCAATGCTCAGGTGTACTGGAAGGGAAGCGCGCGGCAAATTGCGGTGAAACAGCCGCGGCCAGGCGCTACCTGCCGCGTACCGCATCCACCCCGCGGTTGGCCAGCATGTCGGCCCGTTCATTGCCCGGGTGGCCGTTGTGGCCGCGCACCCAGCGCCAGTCGACCTTGTGCACCGATTGCGCGATATCGAGCGCCTGCCACAGGTCGGCGTTCTTCACCGGTTCCTTCGTCGAGGTTTTCCAGCCGCGCGCTTTCCAGCCATGGATCCATTCGCTGATACCTTTTTGCACGTACTGGCTGTCGGTATGCAGCACCACTTCGCAAGGCCGCTTCAACGCATTGAGCGATTCGATGACCGCCTGCAGCTCCATCCGGTTATTGGTGGTGTTCAGCGCACCGCCGAACAGTTCCTTCTGTGCTTCGCCCGCCACCATCAGCGCACCCCAACCGCCGGTGCCGGGATTGCCCTTGCACGCACCGTCCGTAAAAATCTCGACTTTATCCATGATCCTTGTGTTTGTTCGTTGCAGGCACCGCCACGGGGGACTTTGCCTTTTTCCTGCTCCATGCCGGCCCGATCAGCCGCATCCCCTTGACCCGCTTGATCGCCTGGACGAGGTAGACAGCGCCAAAATATGGCCACCAGCGCTCGCCGGCACGGTCCATGAAGGCGTACCTGGCCAGCCAGTGTTCCGTGCGGCAGGCAGGAGCATAACAGCCGAAGTGGCTGTGGCTGACGCCCATGTTCAGTAATTTTAACCAGTCTTTCATGCGCGGCATCGAAATCTGCTCGCCGCGCGGCAGGTAGCGGGTGCCCGTCACCCTGCCCCGCATCTGCCGCAACCCCCACAGGCTGGCCGGATTGAAGCCGCAGATGATCAGCTGGCCCTCCGGAATCAGCACGCGCTCCACTTCGCGCAGCACCTGGTGCGGTTCGGCCGCGAATTCCAGCACATGCGGGAGCACGACCAGGTCCAGGCTTTGCGACGGAAACGGCAGTTCGATCGGGTCCAGCGTCAGCGCGATCTGCCGCCCGGGCGTTTCCACGGAGCGGCCCGGCAGCGTGTCGGCCAGCCACTTGTGAGGCATCCGGCTGGCCGCCAGCGCATCGACCTGCGGCATGCCGATCTGTAGCGCGTTATAGCCGAAGATGTCGGCAGTCAGCGCATCGAGGCGGCTTTGCTCCCAGGCGCGCACATAGCAGCCAGCCGGCGTTTGAAGCCAGCTGTCCAGCGCTATAATGGATTTTTCGGATGCTGCGCTATCCATGCGTTTCCTTGGCAATGACCTCGATCGACACTACATCCTCGCCCGCAGCAGATGCTGCAACGGCAACGGCTGCGGCAACGGCAGCCGCAACGCCAGCGGCACTGCGCGTGCTTCCCGTTCCCGCATTCGACGACAACTACCTGTGGCTGATCCACGATGACCGCCACGCCGCGGTCGTCGATCCCGGCGATGCCGAACCGATCCTGGCGGCGCTGCGCGATCGCGGGCTGACGCTTACCGCCATTCTACTCACCCACCATCATCGTGACCATATCGGCGGTGTGCCTGCCCTGCTGCAGCGGTTCGACGTGCCCGTGTACGGGCCGCGGCACGACGGTATCGACGCCGTCACCCAGCCGCTGGACGAAGGCGACAGGATCACGCTGCCGGGCTTGGGCCTGGAACTGGCGGTGCTCGACGTGCCCGGCCACACCCGGGGCCACATTGCCTATGTTGCCGAGGGTGCCGACGGTGCCGGCGGCGCAGGGAAGCGCTGGCTGTTCTGCGGCGATACGCTGTTCGCGGGCGGCTGCGGCCGCCTGTTCGAGGGAACGCCGGCGCAAATGGCCGCATCGCTGGACAAGCTGGCGGCACTGCCGGGAAATACCGAGGTTTTTTGCGCGCACGAGTACACGCTATCGAACTTGCGGTTCGCCCTGGCGGTCGAACCTGGTAACGATGACTTGCAGGCGCGTGTGGCACTGGAGGCCGGCAAGCGGGAGCGCGGCGTGCCAACCGTGCCGAGCACCATTGCCGTCGAGCGCGCAACGAATCCTTTCCTGCGCTACCGCGAAAAAGTGATCGCGCAGCGCCTCGCCACGGCGGGCAAGGTGACGGCCGATGCCGCGCCGCTGGCCGTATTCGCGGCGCTGCGCGAATGGAAAAACCATTTTTGACAGGATTACCTATGGAGAAAGTCCGGTTTTACTACGACCCGATCAGCCCTTATGCCTGGCTGGCAACCAAGCAGATCGCCCGCATCGAAGCCGCGGGCGTGCACCTGGAAATGGAACCCGTGCTGCTGGCCGGACTGTTGAAGGCGCACGGCACGAAAGGCCCGGCCGAAGTGCCGGCCAAGCGGGAATTCCTGTTCCGCGACGTGATGCGGATCGCCGATGCGCACGGCTTGCCGTTCCGCGGCCCGCCGGGCCACCCCTTCAATCCCCTGCTGGCACTACGGATGTGCCTGGCGATACCGTCGCTGACGAGCCGGCGCCGCTTTACCTTCATGCTCTCGCAGGCTTGCTGGGAGCGGGGCTTGGATCTTTCCAGCCCGGCCGTGCTGAAGTCGCTGGCCGCCGAGTGCGACCTGAACGGTGATGCTCTGGTGGCCACCGCGGGCGAACCCGCAATCAAGCAGGCGCTGATCGACGCGACGGAAAACGCGGCGGCAGCCGGCGTCTTCGGCGTGCCGACGTTCGCTTATATGGGCGAGCTGTTCTGGGGTGGTGACCGCATCGACCTGCTGCTGCGCCGCATTGCCGGGCATCGGATCGACGAGTCGAGGCTGAAGGAATTCCTGGGCCGCCCCGCACTGGCCGAGCGCGGGGTGTGAGGCAGGAAAACGTGGCCCGGAGCGGGCCACGGAGAGGCCGGGAACCGGCCGGCGATCAGATTTCCTCGTACAGCGGCAGCGTGAGGAACTCGGCGAACGACTCGGAGGTCGACATCTGTTCGAAGATCTGCGCGGCTCGCTCGTAGTTCGGGCTGCCGCCGTCCGGTGCGGAGTCCTTCACTTTCGGCAGTTCTTCGGCGATCATCGCCCGCACGATGTCGGCCGTGACCTTGCGGCCGTCGTCGAGTACTCCCTTCGGCGAGCGGATCCATTGCCACACTTGCGAGCGGCTGATTTCGGCGGTCGCGGCATCTTCCATCAGGTTGTGGATCGGCACGCAGCCATTGCCGCCCAGCCAGCTGCCCAGGTAATGGATGCCGACGTTGATGTTGTAGCGCAGCCCGGCCTCGGTGATCGGCGCCTCCGGCTGGAAGTCGAGCAGGTCGGCCGCAGTCACTTCGACGTCCGGACGCTGCTTGCCGATCTGGTTCGGCGCATCGCCCAGCACTTTCGTGAACTCGGCCATCGCCAGGCCGACCAGGCCCGGGTGGGCGACCCAGCCGCCGTCGTAGCCGTCGGTAGCGTCGCGCGACTTGTCGTTGCGAACGCCGGCCATCGCGGTTTCGTTCTTGTCCGGATCGTTCTTGATCGGGATCAGGGCCGACATGCCGCCGATCGCCGGAGCATTGCGCTTGTGGCAGGTTTTCAGCAGCAGCAGCGCGTAGGCACGCATGAACGGCGCTGTCATCGTCACTTTCGGGCGATCGGCCAGGCAGAAGTCCTTGTCCACCTTGAATTTCTTGATGCAGCTGAAGATGTAATCCCAGCGGCCCGCGTTCAGGCCGGCGCTGTGTTCGCGCAGTTCGTACAGGATCTCGTCCATTTCAAACGCGGCCAGGATCGTTTCGATCAGCACGGTTGCCTTGATGGTTCCCTGCGGCAGGCCCAGTTCGTCCTGCGTCATCACGAAGATGTCGTTCCACAGGCGTGCTTCGAGATGCGATTCCATCTTCGGCAGGTAGAAATACGGGCCAGCGCCGCGGGCCAGCTGCTCGCGCGCGTTGTGGACCATGAACAGCGCAAAATCGAATACGCCGCCGGAGATGCGCTTGCCGTCGACCAGCACGTGCTTCTCGTCGAGGTGCCAGCCGCGCGGACGCACGACGAGCGTCGCCGTCTTGTCGTTGAGCTTGTAGGACTTGCCGTTCTGCTCCATCGAAATCGTCCCGCGCACGGCATCGATCATGTTGATCTGGCCGGTGAGCTGGTTATCCCAGTTCGGCGTATTGGAATCCTCGAAGTCCGTCATGTAGCTGTCGGCACCGGAGTTCAGGGCATTGATGACCATCTTGCGCTCGACCGGGCCGGTGATCTCCACGCGGCGGCACTGCAGGGCCTGGGGGATCGGCGCGATCGTCCAGTCGCCGGCACGGATGTGCGCGGTTTCGGCGAGGAAGTCGGGACGCTCGCCGGCATCAAGGCGCTTCGCGCGCTCGACACGCGCCGCGAGCAATTCCTGGCGCCGCGGTTCGAACGCACGCGACAGTTTTGCCACCAGGGCCAGCGCTTCCGGCGTCAGAACACTTTCATAGCCGGGCTTGATCTCGCCCCTGATTTCCATACCTGCCGGTAACGTGATGCTCATGTCGATCTCCTTTTGTGCTCTGGTGAAATTGGATGCCTTGCAGTATATTGACTGCAAACTTATCTAAACAAGACAAATAATCACTTCATCTGTGCGAATTTGTCATAAATCGACCGCATGGCACAGTTCAAGCAAATTTCCACGTTCGTGGAAGTGGTCGCGCGGGGCAGTCTGTCTGCCGCGGCGCGCGCCGAAGGTATCGCACCGGCCGTGATCGGCCGCCGCCTCGATGCGCTGGAACAGCGGCTGGGCGTCAAGCTGTTACAGCGTACCACGCGCAAGCTCGCGCTGACCGACGAAGGCGCCGCCTTCCTCGAGGATTGCCAGCGCATCCTGGCGGCCCTGGAAAGCGCGGAAGCGGCTGCCGCCGAGCGCAGCGCACGCGCGACCGGTCACCTGCTGATCTCCGCGCCGGCAGGGTTCGGCCGCCACCATGTGGCGCCGCTGATCCCTTCGTTCGTGGCGGAGCACCGCGATGTGACGGTGACGCTGAACCTGAATGACCGGGTCGTCGACCTGATCGGCGAAGGGGTGGACGTGGCAATCCGCATCGCCACCCTGGAGGATTCCAATCTCGTCAGCGTCAAGCTGGCGGACAACCGCCGCGTGGTCGTCGGCGCACCGTCCTACCTGCAGCGCCACGGCGTACCGAAAACGCTCGATGACCTGTCGCGCCACAACTGCATGGCGATCAGCAGCGCCGGCAGCCAGCGCGGCTGGACATTCCGCGATGGCAGCAAGAACGTCACGTTGCGCACCACCGGCAATATGAGCTGCAATGACGGCGCGGTCCTGCATGACTGGGTACTTGCCGGCAAAGGCCTTGGGTGGCGTTCGATGTGGGAAGTCGGCGTCGACATCCAGGCCGGGCGCCTGGTGACCGTGCTCGACGAGTTTGCCGCTCCGGGCAACGACAATATCTATGCGGTATTCGCGCAGCGGCGGCACTTGCCGCTGCGGATCCGCGTGTTTGTCGACTTCCTGCGGCGCACCTACGGGCAGCCGGGATATTGGGCCAAAGGCTGACAGGACTGGCGGAGCAGAATCCCTGTCGCTTCGCCGATGAATGCCCGGCGATCCGGCCGATGGTGCTGCGACGGTTTGGCCATCCACGAAGCATTTGGCCATCCACGAAGCGTTTGGCCATGAATCGTCGCCCCGGGATCTCCCGACAACAGGCGAAAAAAAATCCCCGGAAACCGAGGATTTTTTGTGTCGTTAGATCCAGCGTATTACAGCGGCTGAATGTTCGATGCTTGCTTGCCTTTCGGGCCAGCGGTTACATCGAAAGATACGCGTTGGTTCTCTTGCAGCGACTTGAAGCCATTGGTTTGGATCGCCGAGAAGTGAGCGAACAGATCTTCGCCGCCTTCGTCAGGGGTGATGAAGCCAAAACCCTTCGAATCATTGAACCATTTTACGATACCAGTTGCCATTACAATTCCTATTACAGTTAAATGAGCTTGCGCCCGTGATATCGTTTGAAGCAAGTATGCAATGGCAGACAAACTGCACTACTCTTGAATCTAAACGATCCCGCATTATACCGAATGCAGCGCCAAAAGCACGTCGTGAGGCACGATTTCGCGAAAATATTCGAAAATATTTGCTACTGTCGAGCGAAAAGTGATGGGAATCACATAATTGGGAGCCAGAATCCAATGAAATCGGATCGAAAATGCTCTCAAACAATGATTCTTGCCACTTTCGGAGCTCGAGAGACGACAAATCGATGGGAACAAATGGAACAAATGGGCTTGAAAAACGGATTGGGACAATCGGAGTGCCAATTTCTGGCCAACTTCGGACCAACTTCGGACCAACTTCGGACCAACTTCCGGCCGACTTCAGACCAACTTCACGTCAATTCGCGCCACCATCAAAATGCCCGCCTCGCAAGGATGCCCTCGCGTCGTTCGGCATATGTGTAACTATAGACAATATAGGCCGCGACCGTTTGATTAATATCAATCGTGCGCAGGATAGGCAGCACTTCGGGGATCGCGCGCCGCCCAGTCGAGATAGGCGTGGATTTGCCGCACGATGTCCGCCCAGCCCGGCTCTCCCGCCAGTTGGCCGCGCACCGCCTGTTCCAGCCGCCGCGCCTGTTCGCCCAGCACGGTAAAGCCGAATGAGCCCGCCGAGCCGGCCACGGTATGCAGCGCGTGATGCACGCGTTCGAGCTGCTGCGCGTCGGGGGCATCCCCCGCTGCGGCAAGTGCCCCAGCGATCTCTTCCATGCGCGCCGGAACGCTGGCGCCAAACATGTCCGACAAGGCCTGCAGGCGAGCGCGGTAGTCGGGGTCGAGCGGGGTTGCCACGTCTGCCAATCCGCCGCTTACTTGGTGCCGAAGATGCGGTCGCCGGCATCGCCGAGGCCCGGCACGATGTAGGCATGATCGTTCAGGTGCGAATCGAGCGAGGCGCAATAGATCTTCACGCCCGGGTGCGCGTTCTGCACCACCTCGATGCCTTCGGGAGCGGCCACCAGTGCCAGGAAGATGATCTGCTCGTCGTTCACGCCGCGATTTTTCAGCACTTCGATGGCGTGGACGGCCGAATTGCCGGTCGCGACCATCGGGTCGCACAGGATGAACGTCCGGTCGACCAGGTCCGGCAGGCGCACCAGGTATTCCACCGGCTGGTGCGTTTCCGGGTCGCGGAACACACCGATGTGCCCGACGCGGGCCGATGGCACCAGGTTCAGCAGGCCATCGCTCATGCCGATGCCGGCGCGCAGGATCGGCACCACGGCCAGCTTCTTGCCAGCGATGACGGGAGCGTCGACCGTCATCAGCGGGGTTTCGATCTCGCGCGTCGTCAGCGGCAGGTCGCGGGTGATTTCATAACCCATCAGCAGCGTGATCTCCTTGAGCAGCTCGCGGAACGTGCGCGTCGACGTTGCCTTGTCGCGCATATGGCTCAGCTTGTGCTGGATCAACGGGTGATCAGTGATGAAAAGGTTTGGGAAGCGCGGATCTTGTTTCATGTTGATAAAGTGCAGACGGTTTGTGTCCCGCATTATCCCAGCCCGCCGTGCGCGCTGTCCATGCCGCGGCGGAAAAAACCCGGGCAAAGCTCAGCCCGTCATCATGGCGCGCTCCAGGATCGCCGCGCAATCGGTGCCGACGGGCAGGCGGCCGTAGGCACCGCCCGGCTCCCGCGCCAGCCGCGAAGCCACGAACGCGGAAGCCACGAACCCCGGAGCATGCCGCAGCAGCAGCCCGGCCTGGACGGCAAGCACGATGCGTTCGGCCAGCACGCGCGCACCGAACTCGCCGCCATCGGCACTGGCCAGGTCGCGGTTCAACTGCGCGATGAAGCGGGCATAGTCGGCATTGGCAGTGCCGGCGGTGGCCAGTTCCCCTGCCAGCGCCTCGGCCGCCGCCGGCGACTTGCCGAGCGCGCGCAGCAGGTCCAGGCACATCACGTTGCCCGAGCCCTCCCAGATCGAATTGACGGGCAGCTCACGGTACAGCCGCGCCAGTTCGCCATCCTCGACGTACCCGCCACCACCCAGCACTTCCATCGCCTCGGCACCGAAGCCGGGCCCCCGCTTGCACACCCAGTACTTGCCCGCCGGCGTCAGTATGCGCGCCAACAGCGTTTCAGCCGGATCGCCCGGTTGATCGAAGCAGCGCGCCAGCCGCAACGCGAAGACGGTGGCCGCTTCGGATTCGAGCGCCAGGTCGGCCAGCACGTTCTGCATCAACGGCTGTTGTGCCAGCGGTCTGCCGAATGCATGCCGGTGGCGCGCATGGTGCAGCGCACGCGTGAGCGCGGCGCGCATGATGCCGGCCGAGCCGAGCACGCAATCGAGGCGGGTGTGGCTGCCCATTTCCAGAATCGTGGCGATGCCGCGCCCGGGCGCGCCCAGCAGATGCCCGCATGCCCCAGTAAACTCCACCTCCGACGACGCATTGGACCGGTTCCCCAGTTTGTCTTTCAGGCGCTGCACCCGCACGCGGTTGTGCGTGCCGTCGGGCAGGAAGCGCGGCACGAGAAAGCACGATAGCGCGGCGCCGCCCGGCTCGTCCGTTTGCGCCAGTACCAGGTGGGCATCCGCCTGCGGCGCGGAGAAAAACCATTTGTGGCCCACCAGCCGGTAGATTCCCTCGCCGTCGTCGCCGAACATCCCGCGCGCCTCGGCCAGGTCCAGCGGCTCGGCGCGGGTGGTATTGCTGCGCACGTCGGAACCGCCCTGCTTTTCCGTCATGCCCATGCCGATCAGCGCGCCGGTCTTGCGTTCCAGCGGCAGCGGCCGCGGATCGTACTCGCGCGACAGGATCTTCGGCAGCCAGCGCGCTGCCAGGCGCGGCGACTGCCGCAGCGCCGGAACGCTCGCGTACGTCATCGTGACCGGGCATTGAGAACCGTTTTCCACCTGCCCGAACAGGATGTAGCGCGCCGCGCGCACCACCTGCCCGGCCGGTTCGCTGCCGTCCCACGGCGAGGCGTGGGTACCGGCTCCGACCAGCAACGCCATCAGCGCATGCCAGGCCGGGTGGAATTCCACGTCATCGATCCTGCGGCCGTTGCGGTCGAAGGCATGGAGTTGCGGAGGATTGCGGTTGGCCAGCCGGGCCAGGTCGAGGGTTTCCGCGCGGCCCAGTTCCGCGCCCAGTTCCATCAACGCCGCCACCGCAGCCGCGCCGCCCTCCCGTGCCACAGCCTCGCGCAGCGCCGGGTCGCAGCCGAACAGGTTGACGTTCCCGAATGGCGGCACGCCATTGAATACCTCGTGCGTCTCGAATCGGTCCATTGTCGCCTCCGCCGGCTTGGCAGCCGCCATTATGCTGAGTGTGCTGATTGTGCTCATTCTGCTATCACTCAGGCTAGCCGAAAGGCATTATCCCGGCAAGAACTACGGTTACCGCCCTGCGGAGTGATGCCGTGCGTTAGAATGGCCGCGATTTTCAGTCACTGGAGCAACACATTTTTCGAAACCGTGGCTAATGTTGCTCCGTTTCATGTAAATGTCGGCCTGAAGTGATACATTCACGCAACGTGACCGTCCGTCTCGCCCGGCCCGCGTACCGTAAGAGCCTCACAGTACGAGACACCAGATAAGACCGCCGTATTGCCATGCTTTCCAGTTCCACCACGCCATTCCCGGATAACGCACGGCACGCTTTCGACAGCATGCTCGAAGAAGCCGGCGACATCGTGTTCCGGCTCGATCCGTGCGGAACAGTGCTGTTTGCCAGCCGCCGCGCCATGGCACTGCTGGGCGACGGACGGCCGGTGGCGGACCGGCCGCTGGAAGCCTTCGTTTCCGACCTCGACGAGGCAGCCCTGCGCTCGGCCCTCGCCGGCCTGGCGACAAGCGGCGTGGCCAGCCTGGAACTGCGCATGCGGTCGACCGACAGCGACATCTGGTTCGACCTGCGTTGCTCCACCTTTGCCGGACCGGACGGGGCCACGGAGGTACTGGCGGTTGGCCGCGACCTGTCGGCCCAGCAAGCCACCGAGGAACGCCTTCGGCACATGGCCACCCACGATACGCTGACCGAACTGCCGAACCGTCTCCTGCTGTCCGACCGCATCCGCATGACTGTCGCCCAGGCGCGCCGCTCGGGCCAGGGCTTTTCCGTCGCCGCCATCGGGCTCGACAGCTTCCGCAAAGTCAACGACGGGCTCGGCCACCCGGTAGGCGATGCCGTATTGAAGATGGCCGCGGCACGGCTGCGCAAGACCTTGCGCGACAGCGATACACTGGCGCGCGTGGGCGGCGACGAATTCGTGGCCGTGCTGCCCGGCACCTTCAACGAGCAGCAGATCCGCCTCGTCACCGGCCGCCTGCTGGCAACGCTGCAGGCGCCGTTCGAGATCGGCGCGCACACGATCTATGTCGGCGCGTCGCTGGGCGTGGCGGTCTACCCGCAGCATGCCGAAGACGACGTGCGGCTGGTCGCGCTGGCCGATGCCGCGCTGTCGCGCGCCAAGGAAACAGGCAAGGCCCGCTGCGTGGTGTACAGCCCGCGCCATTCCAGCCCCACCGAGGACGACATTTCGCTCGAGGCGGCAATGTTCCAGGCGGTGCGCGAAGGCGAGTTCGTGCTGCATTACCAGCCGATCGTCGACGCCCGCACACGCGAAATCGAAGGGTTCGAAACGCTGATGCGCTGGAAGCACCCCACCCTGGGCATGGTATCGCCGGCGCGCTTCATCCCGATCGCAGAGACCAATGGCCTGATCAACCTGCTTGGCGCATGGGCGCTGAAAGCCGCCTGCGTGCAGCTCCGGCAATTCCAGGAGGCGGCAAAACGGCCCTTGTATATCTCTGTTAATATCAGCCCCCGTCAATTTCGTAGCGACAAGTTTCTAGAAGTGCTAGACGACGCCATTTCCTTCTCCGGCCTGTCGGGCGAACAGCTCGTGCTTGAAATTACCGAAGGCACGCTGATGATCGACCCGGCCCACGCCGAAACCATTCTCGGCAAGATGGCCGAACGGCGCGCCCGCATCGCCATCGACGATTTCGGTACCGGCTACTCATCGCTGGCCTACCTGAAACGCTTCCCGATCTCGGTGCTGAAGATCGACCGCGCCTTCATCCGCGACCTGCCCGGGTCGCAGAAGGATGGCGCGATCTGCAACGCCGTGCTGGACCTGGCACGCCACCTGTCGCTGTCGGTGGTCGCCGAAGGCGTCGAGACCGAGGAACAGATGGCGTATATGCGCGAGCGGGGCTGCCAGTACGTGCAGGGCTATCTGACCGGCAAGCCGATGGCCGCGAACGTGGCGATCGCCGCGCTCACCGAACGCCATTATGAAGAGGTCATGCGCGCCGACCCGCCAAAGGCGGTGCAATGAACGGCGGCACGACGGTCAGCCCGCTCGGGGAGCAGACCCTCGCCCTGCTGTGGGAGCGCACGCGCCGCCAGGGCGACATGCCGGCCTTTGCAAAAGCCATCGGTGCCGTGCTCGGCGCCATGCGCGGCGAGGACGACGGCGACTTCTCGATGACCGAAACGGTGCTGTCCGACCCCGTGCTCACCAACAAGGTGCTGCGCCTGGCGAACAGCAGCATGTACTCGGCGTTCGGCCAGCACGTCAACACGGTCAGCAAGGCCGTGCTGGTGCTGGGCACGGAAGCCATCGGCCACCTGGCGCTGGGCCTGAAGCTGGTTGAAGAGCTGAGTTCGAGTGCGAGCGACTCCACGCAGGCGCATATCGAGATGGAAAAGGCGGTGCTGGCCGGCCTGGTGGCGCGCGAGATCGCCGCCACGGTGCGCAGCCCGCAGACCGAACTCGCGGTGGTGTGCTCGATGCTGCACACGCTGGGCCGCATGATGGTCACGTTCTACCTGCCCGAGCTGTGGCTGAAGCTGCAGCAGCGCGGCGGCCCGGGCAACGAAGACGCGGCGGCTCCCGAACTGCTGGGCATTACGCTGGCGGACATCGGCATGGCCGCCGCCCAGCGCTGGAACCTGCCGCGCAACCTGGTCGCCGGCATGCGCACCATGGACGCGGACGATGGCGCGGCACTGCCGGCCGCCGACTGGGTCGCCGGCATCGCCACGCTGGCGCGGCACTGCGCAGCTTCGCTGTGGCACGACGACGAAGCGGGCGCCGCCGAGATTGCCCGGATCAGCGCCGCGTTTGCTCCGATGCTGGGCCTGGAGATCGCTCAGGTAAGCGTGGCCATCTCCCAGGCCCGCGAATCCGCCGCCGAGGAATTGACGATCGCTCCGCTGTCGAAGCCGCTGGAGCGCCGCGCCAGGGCACTGGCCCAGACGCGCCAGCGCGCCGCCGGCAACCGCATCCTGCAAAGCGGCCTGGCGGACATGCGCGACATGGTGGACAGTGCCAGCCCCGGCCAGATGGTCTCGGCGGCGCTGGAAACCGTGTACAAGGGTCTCGACTTCTCGCGCGCCGTGGCGTTCGTGCGCAATCGCCGCGAGAGCCGCTATGCGGCGCGGATGTGCTTCGGCGCACTGCCCAAGGAGCAACTGGCGGCGATGTCGTTCGACGACGCCTACGAGCCCAACGTTTTCCACGCCGCGCTGAACAGCGACCGCGTGATCTTCATCGAAAACGCCCGCGATCCGAAATTCGCGGCCAAGCTGCCGCAATGGTGGAAAGCCGGCCTGGCCGAAGCGCGCAGCTTCGTCATCCTCCCGCTGTCGGCGAACGGCCAGCCGGCCGGCTTCCTGTATGGCGACTGGGACGAGACGTTCCCGGCCATCCACCTGTCGCAAACCGAGTTCGCGCTGCTGAACGATTTGCGCGCGCTGGTGGTGAAGGCGATCGAACGGCGGCACCAGCTTGAAATGATGAGCAGCCGCGCCGCCTGACGGCAAGCCACGCGCATCCGCAAGCGAACGTCGCTGTCCTGCCGGCGTCGCTCTACTGCCGATGTCGCCGCCCTGCGATACCGCCGGCGCCATGCCGGCGGAAGTCCCCGAAACCTCAGCCCTGGCGGCCGATATCCGGCGTGGCCACGCGCACGTCGCCGCACTGGGCGCGGTGCATCAGCGCGTGGTCGATCAGCACCAGCGCCAGCATCGCTTCGGCGATCGGCGTGGCACGGATACCCACGCACGGGTCGTGGCGCCCGAACGTTTCCACCATGACCGGATTGCCGGCCTTGTCGATCGAGCGGCGCGGCGTACGGATCGACGACGTGGGCTTGATCGCGATGGAGACCGTGATGTCCTGTCCCGTCGAGATGCCGCCCAGCACGCCGCCGGCATGGTTGCCGACAAAGCCCTGCGGGGTCAGCTCGTCGCCATGCTCGGAGCCGCGCTGCGCCACCGACGCGAAGCCGGCGCCGATTTCCACGCCCTTCACCGCGTTGATGCCCATCATCGCGTAGGCGATGTCGGCATCGAGCTTGTCGTAGATCGGCTGGCCCAGGCCCACCGGCACGTTCTTCGCCACCACGTCGATGCGGGCGCCGATCGAATCGCCGGACTTGCGCAATTCATCCATGTAGGTTTCCATCCGCGCGATCAGGGCCGCGTCGGCCGTTGCCGCGAAAAACGGATTGCCGGGAACGTGCGCGAAATCCTGGAACGGCACGTCGATATCGCCCAGCTGGCGCATGCAGCCGGCGAACTCGGTGCCGTACTGCTCCTTCAGCCATTTCTTGGCGATCGCCGCGGCGCCCACCACGGGCGCCGTCAGCCGCGCCGACGAACGGCCGCCGCCGCGCGGGTCGCGCACGCCGTACTTGTGCCAATAGGTGTAGTCGGCGTGGCCAGGGCGGAAGCTCTCGACGATATTGCCGTAGTCCTTGCTGCGCTGGTCCTCGTTGCGGATCAGCAGCGCGATCGGCGTGCCGGTGGTGACGCCTTCGTACACGCCGGACAGGATCTGCACCGCGTCAGGCTCCTGCCGCTGGGTGACGTGGCGCGACGTTCCGGGCTTGCGCCGGTCCAGTTCGGGCTGGATATCGGCTTCGGTCAATGCCAGGCCCGGCGGGCAGCCGTCGATGACGCAGCCAATCGCCGGCCCGTGAGATTCGCCAAAAGTCGTTACCGTAAACAGCTTGCCAAAGGAATTGCCGGACATGAGATCAATCTGAAAGAGCGGAAGGAACTGGCAATTTTACCGCTTTAGCATCGCGCGAGCCAGCCAAACGGCATCCGCGGCGGCCACGCGACAAATGCAATAATTTCTACGCGGCAACTTCGTTCGCCGCATATAATATGGAAGTTGCGCCGGCATCCCGCCCAATCCGCTATAAAGGGACCGGACGAGACCATCTGGAGAAGGACGCATGCCCCCAACGAGCACTCCCATCGGCTCCGGACAGGACGAACTTGTCTTCCTGGACGAGCCGCCCCGGCAGCCGGCCGCGGCCCCGCGCACCGCCTGGCGGGTGATGATCGTCGACGACGACGCGGACGTGCACTCCACCACCACCTTCGCACTCGGCAACCTCGACATGGGCGGCCGTCCGCTCGAATTCCTCCATGCCTACTCTGCCGCGGAAGCACGCGAACTGCTGGCGCGCGAGCGCGATATCGCCGTCATCCTGCTCGACGTCGTGATGGAGCAGGAACATGCCGGCCTGCACCTGGTGCGCCACATCCGCGAAACGCTGAAACTGGCGGACGTACGGATCATCCTGCGCACCGGCCAGCCCGGCTACGCGCCGGAGATCGATGCCATCCGCGACTTCGACATCAACGACTACAAGACCAAGTCCGAACTTACCCGCATCAAGCTGTACACGACAGTGACGGCAGCGGTCCGCTCCTACGAGCAGATCCGCCGCATCGACGAGAACCGGCGCGGCCTGAATCGCATCGTCGAGGCCGGCAATGCGCTGATGGCGCTGCATGGCGTACGCAGCTTTGCCGCCGGGGCCCTTGCCCAGGCCGCCGCACTGCTCGGCCAGCCCGCCAGCGGGCTGCTGTGCGTGCGCGGCGACGGCGGCACCGCGCAGGTAGTGGCGGCCTGCGGCGCGTGGCAGGCTTGCGAGGGCCGCGTGCTGGGGCACGATACCGACCCGCCGCTGCCACCAGCGCTGGCGCAGGCGCTGGCCGGGCGGTGCAATGTGTATGGCGACGATGCCGTCGCGCTGCACCTGGCCGGCAAGACCTGCCGCACGTTTGCCGCCCTGCTCGACGTGGCGCGCGCTCCCGCGGAACTGGATCGCGGGCTGCTGGACGTTTTCGCCGCGAACGTGGCCGTCGGCCTCGACAACGTTGAACTGATGTCGCACCTGCATGACGCGGCGTTCTACGACACGCTGTCGAAATTGCCGAACCGCACGCGCCTGATCGAGATCCTCGATGCGGCGCTGGCCGGGCCGGCGCTCGACGACGCCACGCTGTGCCTGGTGGACCTAGACCATTTCGCCGAGACCAACGATGCGCTCGGCCATGCGTTCGGCGACGGCCTGCTCGCCGCCGTGGCCGCGCGCCTGCGCGACAGCCTGGCCCGGCACCTGACCGTCGCACGCATCGGCGGCGACATCTTCTGTGTACTGGGCCCTGCGGATCTCGTGCATCCGGAAGCCATCCTGGCGCTGTTCCAGCAGCCGTTCGAGATCGAAGAACAGACCGTGCAGGTCTCCGCCACGCTGGGCCTGGTGCGGCTTGCCGAACACGACGGCAGCGGTACCGATGCGCTGAAGGATGCCGACATCGCCCTCAAGCGCGCCAAGTCGCAGCAGCGCGCGGGGCACTTTTATTTCACCCGCAACATGGGCGTCGAGATCCGCGAACGGGTACGCATGATGCATGCGCTGCGCAGCGCGTTCAGCAAGCACGAGCTGTTCCTGGCCTACCAGCCGCAGATCGACCTGGCCACCCGCCAGCCGGTCGGCGCCGAGGCACTGCTGCGCTGGCGCACGGCGGACGGCCGCTTCGTGCCGCCGGACCGCTTCATTCCGATCGCCGAGTACTCCGGGCTGATCATCGACATCGGCGAATGGGTCCTGCGTACCGCCTGCGCCGAGCTGGTACGGCTGCATGCGGCCGGCCACCGCGATTTCACGATGTCCATCAATGTGTCGCAGGTGCAGTTCCGCCATCCGCAGTTCCTGCAGGTGCTGCGCCGTGCCCTGGCCGACACGGGCGCACCGCCGCGCCATGTGGAGCTGGAAATCACCGAATCGATGGCGATGGAAGAGCCCGACACCTTCATCGAGATGCTGGCCGAGGTCAAGGAAACCGGCGTCCATATCGCGATCGACGACTTCGGCACCGGCTTCTCGTCGCTGTCGCACCTGCAGCGGCTGCGGCTCGACCGGCTGAAGATCGACCGCGCCTTCGTGACCGAGATCAGCGACGCCTCGCGCGGCAGCAGCATCGCCGAAATGGTGATACAGCTGGGCCGCAATCTCGGCCTGTCCGTGGTCGCCGAGGGTGTCGAGGACGAGCTGCAGGCCCGCGTGCTGGAACAGCTGGGCTGCCCGCTGGCGCAAGGCTTCCTGTTCGCGCGGCCGATGGGCGCCGGCGAACTGTCCGACTGGCTTGCCGGCCAGGCCCGCCTGCGCGCATAAGCTCCAGAAAAATTTCCCGGAAGATGGGGACGTACCCTGTTTTCCAGGCAATAAAAAACGCTGCCGAGGCAGCGTTCTTTCATCGAAGGCGGTGTACGGCTCAGTTCGCCGTCCTGCTCAGTTCGTCGTCTCGTCCTGCTCGGCCGGCCAGTCGCGGATATATGCCTTCAGCATGCGGTTCTCGAAGCTCTGCGCTTCCAGCACGGCGCGCGCCACGTCGTAGAACGAGATCACGCCCAGCAAGGTCTTGGCATTCATCACCGGCAGGTAGCGCGCATGCTTTTCCAGCATGATGCGGCGTACTTCGTTCACTTCGGTATCGGGCGTCACGGTGATCGGATGGTCGTCCATGTGCTTGCGCACGGTGCCGCCGCCCACCGATCCTTCGTTGGCATGCAGCGCCTTGAGCACTTCGCGGAACGTCAGCATGCCCACCAGGTCGCCATACTCCATCACGACGAGCGACCCGATGTCCTTCTCGGCCATCGTGGCGGCAGCTTCCGACAGCGGCTGGTCCGGCGTGATCGTGTAAAGGATGTTGCCCTTGACTTGGAGGATTTCTGAGACTTTCATGGTGGCCGTCCTGTCCGTGAATGGGTGATTTTCATTCTATGCCTTCTCGCGCAATGTAGCGTATGCCCGGGAAAAAATCCAGAGTGGCACGGTAATAGTGCTTGTCCGGCAGTCCCGGGCCGGCACGCGGCCACACTATTCGCTGCCGGACGGTACGCCGGCGCGGCCCACGGCAGGCCCGAAATGATCGGCCAGCGACAAGCCGAGCCCGGCTTCGACGGCGTCCTCGACACTGCGTGCCAGCCGGGCCGCATCGTGCCGCGCGATCACGTCGCGCGGATCGTCCGATTCCTGCGCGACGCCGACGTTGACAGGCATGCCGCCGAACACGAACAGCCGGTAGATCTCGGCCAGCGTCAGCGTGTCGGGGTTGGCCAGCAGCACCCAGTTGTCGCCCGTATCGGTCACATGCTTGCCGTATTGCACGCGCGGCGCCGGGTCGACGCGCACGCGGCCCACCCAGCCCTTGTCCTGCATCTGTTCCAGCAGCGTATCCAGTTCGTCGAAGCCGAGCCGCGTGCGTGCCCGGATCGCGCCCGACGACACCAGCGCCGTATCGCCATAGCGGCTGGCCCCGTGCAGCACCTTCAGCACCGCCAGCGCATCGACGAACGCGCCGCCCGGCACCGGCTCGTACCACCAGCGTTCGTACTTGATCACCGGCAGCGCCGCCGCCAGCAGCGCGCCCAGCAGGGCGATCAGCCACGACAGGTAGACCCACAGCAGGAACAGGGGCAGCGCCGCCAGCGCGCCATAGATCTTCGAATACGTCGGGAATTGCGTGATGAACACGGCAAAGCCGCGCTTGGCCACCTCGAATGCCAGTCCGGCCAGCACGCCGCCGGCCAGGGCGTCGCGCCAGTCCACCACCTTGTTCGGTACCGCGATGTACAGGAAGGTGAAGCCGGCCGTGGTCAGCAGCAGCGACAGGACCGAGTAGGCCAGCGCGCCGAACACATTGCCGACCAGGCTGGACGTGGCCGAGAAAAAATCCGTCGACAGCGAGATCGACACGCCCACCAGCAGCGGCCCGAACGTGATCAGGGCCCAGTACACCAGCAGCCGGCGGGTCCAGCGGCGCTCCGCCTTCACGCGCCAGATGCGATTGAACACGCGCTCGATCATGCCCATCATCGCCGCCGACGTGACGAGCAGCGTCACCGCCCCCACCGCCGACAGCCGCGTGGCCTGCGACGCGAACGTCGTGAGATACGACAGGATCGTCTCCGAGATCGCCCTCGGCATCACGCTCTGGATGAAATACGCCTCCAGCGCGGTGCGGAACGTCGCGAACATCGGAAAGGTGGTGAAGACGGCCAGCGCGATCGTCAGCACCGGCACCAGGGCGAACACGGTGGTGAACGTGAGCCCGCCGGCAACCTGCGGCAGGCTTTCCTCGCGCAGCCGGCGGCGCGCGAACAGGACCAGGTCCCGCGCTTCGGCCCAGGACAGCGAGCGCAGCTCGGCTACCCCGTCGCCGCAGCGGTTCGCCACGTAACGGTATATGGAGGATATACGTTGCTTCAAATGGTCCCTGTCCCTGTTCACGCGGTAAAGCGTTCTATAATACCAACGATGAACGCGCCCAATCTGATTATCCTAGTTTTGTTCTATTCCCGGCATGGCGCCACCCGCAGGCTGGCCGAGCTGATCGCCCAGGGCATCGAAAGCGTACCGGGCTGCGACGCGCGGCTGCGCACCGTGCCCGCGGTATCCACCGTCACCGAAGCCACCGAGCCGGAAGTACCGGTCGACGGCGCGCCGTACGTGGAACTGGCGGACCTGGACGAATGCGCCGGCATCGCCGTCGGTTCGCCCACCCGTTTCGGCAACATGGCTTCCAGCATGAAATACTTCTGGGACGGCACGTCGAGCCAGTGGCTGTCCGGCAGCCTGGCCGGCAAGCCGGCCTGCGTCTTCACCTCCACCGGCAGCCTGCATGGCGGCCAGGAATCCACGCTGCTGTCGATGATGATCCCGCTGCTGCACCATGGCCTGATGGTCATCGGCCTGCCCTACACGCACCCCGACCTGATGACCACGTCGTCGGGCGGCACCCCGTATGGCGCCAGCCACTGGGCCGGCGTCGATGGCCGCAAGCCCGTCACGGACGAGGAAAAGCGCATTGCCGTGGCGCTCGGCAAGCGGCTGGCCGAAACGGCCGTCAAGCTGCGGGGCCGGTAATGTACGGCGCGCGCCAGACTGTGTTGTGGTGGGGGGCGCTGGTCAGCGTGGCCGCGCTGATCGCCTGGTGCCTGCTGTGGGAAACCGTGCTGGCGCCGCTCAAGCCCGGCGGCTCCTGGCTCGCGCTGAAGGCGGTGCCGCTGCTGTTCCCGCTGATCGGCGTCCTGAAACGCGACCTGTATACGCTGCAATGGTCGTCGATGATGATCCTCGCCTACCTTGCCGAAGGCGTGGTGCGCGGCTACAGCGACGCCACCATGCCCTGGCTGGGCTGGGGCGAAGCGGTGCTGGTGTCCGTGTTCTTCTGCTGCGCGCTGCTGTATGTGCATCCTTACAAGCGCGCCGCGAAGAAGGCCGCGCGGGAACTGCTGGACAAGGTTGCGCGCAGCCGCAACGGACACCAGTAGGCAACCGGACCAGCGTGACAACCGAGCGTTCTTGACCATGACGGCATTCCTGGACCGCTGCCGCGCCATCGCCGGCGCCGACTTCGTGCTCGACACGCCGGCCGCCATGGCCCCCTTCCTGCGCGACTGGCGCGGCCGCTTTACCGGCAGCGCACGCGCCGTGCTGCGCCCCGGCTGCGTCGACGACGTGGCACGGCTGGTGCGCCTGTGCGCCGACGAACGCGTGCCGGTCGTGCCGCAGGGCGGCAACACCGGCCTGGTACTGGGCAGCGTGCCCGATGCCAGCGGCAGCGCCGTCGTGCTGTCGGTGGCACGCCTGAACCGCATCCGCGGCCTCGACCCCGTCAACCGCACCGTCACCGTCGATGCGGGCACCATCCTCCAGCACGTGCAGGAAGCCGCTGCCGCCGCCGATTGCCTGTTCCCGCTGTCGCTGGCGGCCGAAGGCAGCTGCACGATCGGCGGCAACCTGTCCACCAATGCCGGCGGCACCGGCGTGCTCCGTTACGGCAACACGCGCGAGCTGTGCCTGGGCCTGGAAGTCGTGACGCCGGCCGGCGAACTCTGGTCCGGCCTGCGCGGCCTGCGCAAGGACAATACCGGCTACGACCTGCGCGACCTGTACATCGGTGCCGAAGGCACGCTGGGCATCATCACCGGCGCCGTGATGAAGCTGTATCCGGCACCGAAAGCGTCGATCACCGCGCTCGCCGCATTGCCGTCGCCGGAACACGCGCTGCGGCTGCTGTCGCTGCTGCAGGACCGCGCCGGTGCGAGCCTGACCGGGTTCGAGCTGATGTCGGCCTTCTGCCTCGAGCTGGTGGCCAGGCATTTCCCCGCCCTGCCCCGCCCGTTCCCGTCGATCTTCCCTCAATACGCCCTGCTTGAAATCTCCAGCAGCGAATCGGAAGCGCACGCCGTGCAACTGCTGGAAGCCGCCACCGGCGCAGCGTTCGACGCCGGCATCGTGCTCGACGCGGTGGTTGCCACATCGGTGGCGCAATCGCGCGGCCTGTGGCACCTGCGCGAACACATTCCGCTGGCCCAGGCGGCGGACGGCAAGAACATCAAGCACGACATCTCCCTGCCGGTGTCCTCGATCCCAGACTTCATCGCGCGCACGGAGCCGCTGCTGCAGCGGGCGTTTCCCGGCTGCCGGCTGGTGTGCTTCGGCCACCTGGGCGACGGCAACCTGCACTTCAACGTGGCGCCGCCGCCCGGCATCGACAACGAGGCATTCCTCCTCAACCAGGCAGCGGTCAACCGCGTCGTGCACGACACGGTCGTCGGCTTCGGCGGCTCGATCTCGGCCGAACACGGCATCGGCGCCCTGAAGCGGGAAGAACTGGCGCGCTACAAGTCGCCGGTGGAGCTGAACCTGATGCGCGCCATCAAGGCCGCGCTCGATCCGCTGAACATCATGAACCCGGGGAAGATCCTGTGAAGCCCCTGCCGCACGCACTGGTGAGTCCACTGTTGATCCTGCTGGCGATCGGCCTGCCCGCCCAGGCGCAGATGTACAAGTGCACCGATGGCGACAGCGTCGCCTACAGCGAAGCGCCGTGCCAGCGCGGCATGCAGACCGTGATGCCGGCGCCCGCTGCCCCGGCGCACCGGCCGGCGGAACTGAAACGGCAGCAGAAGCTCTCCGAGCAACTGCAGAAGGAGCGGCTCGCGCGCGAAGCACACGAGGACCACGCCGATGCCCTGCACGACCGGCGGGCCGCGCAGCGCCGCGAGCAATGCGCCAAACTCGACATGGCCCGCAAATGGGCCGAGGACGACGTGCGCCGCGCCAGCCACCGCGCCGTCGATGCCGCCCGACTCAAGGCCCGGCGCGCCGCCGAGCGCCACGCCGCTTCATGCAGGTGACGCCATCCGCCACCGCGCGTGCGCGGGCCGCGCGCACGCTCATGCGCTGGCTGCTGCTGGGCGAATGGCGCGCGCACCCGGTGCGGGCGATCACCGCCATCGCAGCGATCGCGGTCGGCGTGGCGCTCGGCTTCGCCATCCACCTGATCAACGCCGCCGCTTTCAACGAATTCTCGGCCGCCGTGAAGAGCCTCTCCGGCCAGGCCGACCTGCAGGTATCGGGCACGGAACCGCTGTTCGACGAAGACATATATGGCAGGCTGGCGCAGCGCCCCGACGTGGCGGTGGCCTCGCCGGTCCTGGAAATCAACGCATCGCTGCCGGGCGGCAAAGAGCCATTGAAGGTGCTGGGACTGGACGTCTTCCGCGTCGGCTACATCGCACCGGACCTGATCGGCGCACCGGCCAGCGGCGTGGCCGGCGATACACTGGGCAGCGATGCGCTGTTCCTGTCGCCGGCCGCGCAGCAATGGCTCGGGGCGCGGGCCGGCGACAGCATCGCATTCATGAACGGCACCGAAACGATCGCCTTGCGTGTCGCCGGCTCGCTGCAGCGGGCCCGTGTCGGCCAGCGGCTGGCTGTGATGGATATCGGCGCGGCCCAGTGGCGCTTCGCGCGGCTCGGCAAGCTGTCGCGGGTCGACCTGAAGCTGCGCGACGGCGTCGACCGCAATGCCTTCCAGGCCGCGCTGGCGCGCGAGCTGGCGCGCGACTTCCCGGGCCGCTTCCGCGTCGGCCAGCCGAACGACGCCGATCAGGAAAGCCGCACCAGCAACATGAGCCGCGCCTACCGCGTCAACCTCAGCGTACTGGCCCTGGTCGCGCTGTTTACAGGTGCGTTCCTGGTGTTCTCGACGCAGGCGCTGTCGGTGATGCGGCGCCGCAGCCAGTTCGCGCTGCTGCGCGTGCTGGGTGTCGAACGGCGCCACCTGCTCCGGCAGGTCCTGGTCGAAGGCGCGACGCTGGGCGTGGCCGGCGCGCTGCTCGGCATCGCCGGCGGCTACGCGATCGCGGCGCTCGCCCTGCGTTTCTTCGGCGGCGACCTCGGTGCCGGCTATTTCGCCGGCGTCCAGCCGCAGGCGCAGTTCACGCCGGTCGCCGCCATCGTTTATTTCATCCTCGGCGTCGGCGTCGCGCTGCTCGGCTGCGCGGCGCCGGCCTGGGAAGCGGCGCGCGCGGCGCCCGCCGTGGCGCTGAAATCCGGTGCCGACGAAATCGCACTGGCCCGGCTGGCCGGCCCATGGCCGGCCATCGCCTGCCTGGCCGCGGCCGCCGTGTTGTCGCGCATGCCGCCCGTCGCCGGCCTGCCCGTGTTCGGCTACCTGTCGATCGCGCTGCTGCTGGTCGGCGGCATCGCGCTGATGCCGCGCATCGCGGCGGCCACGTTCCGCTTTGCCCATGGCAGGTGGACGGCGGCCACACGGGGCCGCGCCGCGATTGCGCCGGTTCCCACGCTGACGCTTGCACGCCTCGCCAACGCTTCCGGCCAGGCCGGCATCGCGCTGGGCGGCGTGCTGTCCAGCTTTTCGCTGATGGTGGCGATGGCGATCATGGTGGCCAGCTTCCGTGTGTCGGTCGACAACTGGATCCTGCAGGTATTGCCCGCCGACCTGTATGCGCGCATTGCCAGCGCGGGCTCCACGGCCGGCCTGACGCCGCGCGAGCAGCAGGCCATCCTCGCCACGCCGGGCATCGCACGCGCCGAATTCCTGCGGCTGCGCTCCGTTTCGCTCGCGCCCGACCGCCCCAACGTGGCGCTGCTGGCGCGCGACATCGATCCGGCGCAGCCTGAAAAATCGATGGTACTGGTCGGCGACCAGGTCGCGCAGGCCAATGGCAGGCTACCGCGCGCCTGGGTATCGGAAGCGATGGCCGACTTGTATAGCATCCGGACGGGCGACACGCTGCCGCTGCCGCTGGCCGGGTCCGCCGTACCGTTCTTCGTGGCCGGCGTCTGGCGCGACTATGCGCGGGTGTCCGGCGCGGCGATGATTGAACGCGCCGATTACATGCGGCTCACCGGCGATGCCGATGCCAGCGATGCGGCGCTGTGGCTCGACCGGGATGCCAGCGCCGCCGATGCGACCGAAGCGCTGAAGCGGCTGCCGTTCGGCGCCACGCTGGACATCGAGCAACCGTCGGCGATCCGCGCGCTGTCGCTGCGCATCTTCGACCGCAGCTTCGCGGTGACCTATCTGCTCGAAGCGATCGCCATCGTCATCGGCCTGTTCGGCGTGGCTGCCACGTTCTCGGCGCAGACGCTGGCGCGCGCCCGCGAATTCGGCATGCTGCGCCACATCGGCGTCACGCGCGGCCAGGTCCTCGGCATCCTGGCGCTCGAAGGCGGCGCGCTCACCGGCCTGGGCATCGCCACCGGCTTCGCGCTGGGCTGGGCGATCAGCCTGATCCTGGTCCACGTCGTCAATCCGCAATCGTTCCACTGGACCATGCAGATGCACTACCCCTGGCCCTTGCTGGGCACCGTGGCCGCGGCGCTGCTGGCGGCGAGCATGCTGACGGCGCTGGCGGCCGGCCGGCAGGCCCTGTCCGGCGGGCCGATCCGCGCCGTGCGGGAGGACTGGTGATTCGGCTCTTACTGATACTGCTGCTGGCGTTGAGCGCTCCCCTGCTGGCGGCACCGCCCCTGTTTTCTCCGGTGGTGCCGCTGGAGGGCGGCCGGCAACTGGCCTTCCCGCGCGACTTCGGCGCGCACCCGGCGTTCCGCACCGAGTGGTGGTACGCGACCGGCTGGCTGACCACTGCCGACGGCAGGCAGCTTGGCTACCAGGTCACCTTCTTCAGGAGCCGCACCGACACGGACGACGCCAACCCCAGCAAGTTCGCGCCGAAGCAGCTGGTCATCGGCCATGCCGCGCTGTCCGACCCGGCCCAGGGCAAGCTGCTGCACGACGAGCGCAGCGCCCGCGCCGGGTTCGGCCTGGCCTTCACCAGCGAAACCGATACCGACGTCAAGCTCGACGACTGGCGCATGACGCGCAACCCCGATGGCCGCTACCGGATGACCATTCCCGCCGCCGGCTTCGCGCTGGAACTGGCGCTGGAACCCACCCAGCCGGTGCTGCTGCAGGGCCGCGGCGGCTACTCGCAGAAAGGCCCGCGCCCCGAACAGGCCAGCTATTACTACAGCAAGCCGCACTTGAAGACCTCGGGCACCATCGTCGGCGCGGACGGCAAGCGCAGCGCCGTCACCGGCGTGACGTGGCTCGACCATGAATGGTCCAGCCAGGTGCTCGATCCCGGCGCGGCCGGCTGGGACTGGGTCGGCGCCAATCTCGACGACGGTGGCGCGCTGATGGCCTTCCGCATCCGCGACAAGCGCGGTGGTAAACTATGGGCCCACGCGACGTGGCGCGACGCATCCGGTAAGATCACGCATTTCGGCCCCGACGATGTGACATTCACGCCGCGTACCCGCTGGCGTTCGCCCCGCACGGGCGCCGAATACCCGGTGGCCGTCACGATCGAGACCGGCGGCACCAGCTGGCAGCTCGACCCGCTGCAGCCCGACCAGGAACTCGATTCGCGCCGCTCGACAGGCGCCGTGTACTGGGAAGGCGCGGTGACCGTGAAGCGCGGCGGCCGGCAGGTCGGCCGTGCCTACCTCGAGCTGACCGGCTATGTCCGGCCGATGAAACTATAAAAACTACCCGTCAAAGCATGAGCAACAGCACTACCAGCAGTTCCCGCGAATCCGTGTCCGATACCAGGAAACCCCACGAACCCCGCGACATGAAGAAAGGCAGCCTGGCCGCGTTACGGGGCCTGGTGCCGTTCCTGAAACCGTACCGCTCGCGCTTTGCGATGGCGGGCGTGGCGCTCGTCGTCGCGGCCGGCGCGACGCTGGCGATCCCCTACGCGTTCAAGCAGATGATCGACCTGGGCTTCGGCGCCAGGGCCGGCGTGCACAGCGCCGAGCATGTGAATGCCGTGTTCCTCGCCCTGTTCGCCGTGTCCGCGGTGCTCGCGCTGGCGACGGCGGCGCGCTTCTACACCGTGTCGTGGCTCGGCGAACGGGTGGTGGCCGATATCCGCAGCGCGGTGTACCGCCATGTGGTGCGGCAGAGCCCCGCGTTTTTCGAGACCACCCAGACCGGTGAAGTCCTGTCGCGCATCACGACGGACACCACGCTGATCCAGGCAGTCGTCGGCACCAGTATCTCGATGGCGCTGCGCAATGCGCTGCTGTTCGCCGGCGGCCTCGTCATGCTGTTCGTGACGAGCCCGAAACTGACCGGCATCATCATCGCCCTGCTGATACTGACGGTGCTGCCGATCGTGATGTTCGGCCGGCGCGTGCGCAAGCTGTCGCGCGATTCGCAGGACCGCATCGCCGATGCCTCGGCGGTGGCCGGCGAGATCCTGAACGCGATGCCCACCGTGCAGGCGTTTACGCACGAGGAGATCGAAACGCGGCGCTTCGGCGGGTCGGTCGAAGGCGCGTTCGGCACGGCGATGCGCCGCATCCGCGCCCGCGCGCTGCTGACGATGCTGGCCATCGTGCTGGTGTTCGGCACCATCGTGTTCGTGCTGTGGCTGGGCGCGCACGCCGTGCTGGCCGGTACCATGTCCGGTGGCGAACTGGGCCAGTTCATCCTGTATGCGTCGATCGTGGCCGGCGCGGTCGGCGCGCTGTCCGAAGTGATGGGCGAGGCGCAGCGCGCGGCCGGCGCCACCGAACGCCTGCTCGAACTGCTGGCCACCGAATCGGACATCCGCGAGCCGGCGCAGCCTCTGGCACTGCCGCCGCGCGCCGCCAACGGCGCCGCGCTCACGCTGGCCGATGTCACGTTCTCCTATCCGTCGCGGCCCGAGTCCGCGGCGCTGGGGCACCTGAACCTCGACATCCGGCCCGGCGAAACGGTGGCCGTGGTCGGCCCGTCCGGCGCCGGCAAGACGACATTGTTCCAGCTGTTCCTGCGCTTCTACGACCCGCAGCAGGGCACCATTCGCCTCGACGGCGTGGATATCCGCCACCTGGCGCTGCACGACCTGCGCGGCGCGATCGGCATCGTGCCGCAGGACACGGTGATCTTCTCGGCCGACGCGATGGAGAACATCCGCTACGGCCGCGCCGATGCCACGGACGAAGAAGTGATCCGCGCCGCGAAGCTGGCCGCCGCCCACGAATTCATCGAGCGGCTGCCGAACGGCTACAAATCCTTCCTGGGCGAACGCGGCGTGCGGCTTTCCGGCGGCCAGCGCCAGCGCATCGCCATCGCCCGCGCACTGCTGAAGAATCCGCCGCTGCTGCTGCTCGACGAAGCGACCAGCGCGCTCGATGCCGAATCCGAGCGCCTGGTGCAGTCGGCGCTGGAGGCTGCCATGGTGGGACGCACCACCGTGATCATTGCCCACCGCCTGGCCACCGTGCAGCGCGCCGACCGCATCATCGTGATGGAAGACGGCCGCATCGTCGAAACCGGCACACACAAGTCGCTGGTGGCGCTCGGCGGCATCTACGCCAACCTGGCGGCCCTGCAATTCCACAATGTCCATGTCGAGCATTCTCATGAATAAAGCTGTCGGCGAGGCGCAACTGCGCCAGCAATGCGCCACCGTGCTGCCGGGACACCGGCAGCAGACACCCGCGCAAACCTTTGGGGCCATGGCCGCGTGGTGCGAGGAGAACGGCATTGCCCACGATGTCTACGGCGAGGGTGAACTGATCGGGGCACTGGAACGCAAGGTCGCCGCGCTGCTGGGCAAGGAAGCCGCCACGTTCTGCATCACCGGCACGATGGCGCAGGCGACTGCCCTGCGCCTGGCGTGCGCCGACCGTGGCAGCCGCCTCGTCGCCCTGCACCCGACCGCGCACATCCTCAAGCATGAACGGGGCAACCACCAGTTGCTGGACCATTTCCATGCGCTGCAGGTGGGCAGCCCGCACCGGCCGTTCACGGCAGACGACCTGGCGGCGATTCCCGACCACCTGGGCGCCGTGTCGCTGGAGCTGCCGGCCCGCGAGATCGGCGGCCAGGCTCCGGCATGGGCCGAGCTGGAAGCGATCAAGGCCTGGTGCCGCGAACGCGGCACGCACCTGCACATGGATGGCGCCCGGCTCTGGGAAGCCGCCGCCGGCATCGGCCGTCCGCTGGCCGACGTCGCCGCCGGCTTCGATACCGTCTACGTGTCGCTGTACAAGGGCATCGGCGGCATCGGCGGCGCGCTGCTTGCCGGCAGCGCGGCATTCGTGGCGCGGGCGCAGGAATGGTATCGCCGCCAGGGCGGCAGCATCATCCACCGCACGCCCTACGTGGTGGCCGCCGCGATGCAGCTCGATGCCCGCCTGGCCGCCATGCCGGCGCTGTTCCACCGTACGCAGTGGCTGTACGAAACGCTGCCGGCCTATCCGATGCTGCGCGCCAACCCGTTGAAGCCTCAGGCGAACCTGTTCCACCTGCATCTTCCGGTCGATCGTGAACGGGCGCTGGAGATCCGCAACGGAATCGCCCGCGAACACCGCATCTGGCTGCACAATGCCGTGCATGACGGGCAGCTCGACGGCACCTGCTACACCGAATGGTACGTCGGCGACCAGCTGCTCGATCTCCCCGACGCGCAGGTCCATGCGGCACTGGCGCACTGGAACGCGGCGCTGGAGGCGGCACTGTGACCTTCGCTTCCCTGAAACTGATCGATCCGCTGCTGCGCGCGCTCGACGATCTCGGCTACGGCGAGCCGACACCTGTGCAGAAGCAGGCGATTCCCGCCGTGCTGGCCGGCCGCGACCTGATGGCCGCGGCGCAGACCGGCACCGGGAAGACCGCCGGCTTCGCGCTGCCGCTGCTGAACCGGCTGACGCTGGAAGGCGCCGTGGGCCCGCTCGGCGTGCGCTGCCTGGTGCTGGCACCCACGCGCGAACTGGCCGAACAGGTATTCAACAGCTTCCGCAAGTACGGCGCCCATGTGCCGCTGCGTTTCGGCGTGGCCTACGGCGGCGTGCCGATCGAGCCGCAGATCGGCAAGCTGAAAAAGGGCCTGGATGTGCTGGTGGCCACGCCCGGCCGCCTGCTCGACCTGCAGCGCCAGGGCGCCCTCACCTTCGCGCAACTGCAGACACTGGTGCTGGATGAAGCGGACCGCATGCTGGACCTCGGCTTCGCCGCCGACCTGGACGCGGTGTTTGCCGCGCTGCCGCCCGAACGCCAGACGCTGCTGTTCTCGGCCACATTCCCCGATGCGATCCGCGCGCTGGCCGGGCGCCTGCTGCGCGACCCGCTGTCCGTGCAGGCCAGCCCCGCCAACGCCGCGGCCCGGACCGTCCGCCAGCAGGTGATCACCACCGACAAGAAATCGAAGCCGGAACTGTTCCTGCATCTGCTTCGCGAGCGCGGCTGGCAGCAGGTACTGGTCTTCGCCAAGACCCGCAAGGGCGTCGACCAGCTGGTCGGCCTGCTGCTGCAGGAAGGGGTGCGCGCCGACGCGATCCACGGCGACAAGCCGCAGCCCGCACGCCTGCGCGCCCTGGCCCGCTTCAAGGCTCGCGACGTGGACGTGCTGGTCGCCACCGACGTGGCCGCGCGCGGCCTCGACATCGCCGGCCTGCCGCTGGTCGTCAACCACGACCTGCCCACGGTGGCGGAAGACTACGTGCACCGGATCGGCCGCACCGGCCGTGCCGGCGCCACGGGCGAGGCGATCTCGCTGGTCTGCGCCGATGAAGTTGACCTGCTCAAGGCCATCGAGACGCTGATCAAACAGGTGCTGCCGCGCGAGGAAGTCCCGGGCTTCGAAGCCGATCACCGGGTGCCGTCGACCGGAACGCCGGCGACATCCGCGCAGCCTGCAGGGCGCAAGCCGGCGGCCAAGCATGGTGCCAGGCCCGATACAAAGCCCGCTACAAAGCCTGCCCCGAAGCCGAAACCTGCTGCGCCGGCGGCGCCACGCCCTGCCGGCGGCTTTGCTCCGACCACACCGGAGCGGCCAGCACCGCCGCGATCGAAGACTGCCAAACGCATTCCGCAAGGCGCCGTCGTGGTCGCCGCGGGCCGGGGTGCCAGGTCGGCCGCGAAGGCTGCGGCCAAGAGCGCGGGCAGGCCTGCCTTCGGCACGTCAAAAAAGCGTACCTGATAAAATCACGGGTTTTCAGCCGGAGAATCGCATGCAGCAGTACCAGCAACTGATCGAAACCGTCCTGGCCCAGGGTACCTGGCAGGACAACCGCACGGGCATCCGCACCCTGTCTGTGCCGGGCGCGATGATGCGCTTCGATCTGGCGCAGGGTTTCCCGGCAGTGACGACGAAGCGGCTGGCGTTCAAGTCCGTGGTGGGCGAACTGTGCGCCTTCCTGCGCGCCTCGCGCAGCGCGGCGGACTTCCGCGCGCTGGGCTGCAAGGTGTGGGACCAGAACGCCAATGAAAACGCGCAGTGGCTGGCCAATCCCTACCGCGACGGCGTCGACGACCTGGGCCCGGTCTACGGCGTGCAGTGGCGCCAGTGGCCCGGCTATAAACTGATCGACGCCGCGAACATCGCGCAGCGCGACGATGCCCGCCGCAACGGGTTCACCGAAGTGGCACCGCTCGTGGAAAACGGCGTCGAGAAAGTACTGCTGTACAAGGCGATCGATCAGTTGCGCGAATGCCTCGACACGATCGTCCATAACCCCGGCAGCCGCCGAATCCTGTTCCACGGCTGGAACCCGGCCGTGCTGGACCAGGTCGCGCTGCCCGCCTGCCACCTGCTGTACCAGTTCATTCCAAACGCGACGACCCGGGAAATCTCGCTGTGCCTGTACGTGCGCAGCAACGACATCGGCCTGGGCACGCCGTTCAACATCGCCGAAGGCGCCGCGCTGCTGCACCTGGTCGGCCGCCTGACCGGCTACACGCCGCGCTGGTTCACGTACTTCATCGGCGATGCGCACATCTACGAGAACCACATGGAGATGGTGCAGGAACAGCTCAAGCGCGAGCCGTACGAAGCGCCGCGCTTCATCATTTCGGACCGCGTGCCGTCGTTTGCCGAGACCGGCAAGTACGAACCGGAGTGGCTGGAAAAGATCGAGCCTTCCGACTTCAGCCTGGAAGGCTACCGGCACCATCCGCCGCTGACCGCGCCGATGGCGGTGTAAGTACCGGCCTGACAATTACCCGCACTCTCGTCGCTGCCGCGCTGGTCATCGCGGCACTGGCCCGCGCCACATCCGCTGCCCCGGCAGCGGAGCGCTGGAAACCGGCGCCATGGCAGCCGACAACGCCTGCTGGCAAGCCTGATGACCGCGCCGATCCGGATGGCATGAATGCGCTCCTCGAACACAAAGTCGAGTTCCATGACATCCTTTCTACGGCCCTGCTGGGCATACCAGCATTCCTTGACCGAAATTAGCCATCCCGCCCCCAGAATCAAGCTGATGCAACCGTGAGGCATAGTGCCTGGCTGCGTGCGGAACAACCCCAAATTTTGGGATTGTGACAATCTGTGAATTTTTTCTCAACGTGGACTGCTATCCTTTCACGGCAGTATGGTGTCCGTCTCAATGAGGCTGTCCACTCCGCTAGAGGTTTGCAAGGTTCATGGAGCGCAAGAAGGTCGGTCTGCCGCCTTCGATCGTAAAACATTTGTCAGGAGAAAATCGTCGGATGTCCATCCTTTCCATCTTCGGGCTAACTCCCAAGGCAGCCGTCATCGAAGACGTACCGGCGCCATCCATGAGCCAGTTGCTCAAACATGTCATCGGCGGCAGCTACCAGGAGGCCGAACAGCTGCTGCTCTCCACAAGCGAGGAGGAGCGCGAGCGCCTGCTCCACACATTCTCCCAGCGCGAGGATGCGGTCGATCTGGCGCAGCAATGGGTGCGTAGCCGCAGCGGCTCGTCAATAGCGCACACGGTGCTGGGCGCCAGCATGATCGGCAAGGCATGGAAGATCCGCGGCAGCGCCTATGGCAAGAACGTCGACCCAGCGGCCGTACAGCGATTCTTTGACCTGATCAACGGCGCCCCGCAGCCGCTGCTCGAGGCGGCACGCCTGGACGCAGTGGCGGCCGACCCGTTCGCCTGGCTGATCCTGGCGGAAGTGCGAAGGAGCGGTGATCGCGACCTGATCGATCAATACTTCGCACAGGCCACTGCACGCGTTCCCATGCACTGGCCGACGTATTACCGGTATTTCATGGTCACCACCGAGAAATGGGGCGGCAGCCACGAGAGGATGTTCCGCTTTGCCCAGGAAAGCTCGGAGCGGGCGCCGCGCGGCAGTGCGATCCACTTCCTGGTGGCCCTGGCATATTGCGAACATGCTCTGGCGTTGGAGGCGAATACCGTCAGCCAGCTACGCAACGCCTCGCATGCCGCCCGCGTTAGTACCGCGCTGTATGCCTGGCTCGACGCTACTCCTGCCACGCTCAAGGAGAAACTGAATCAGCCTGGCGACGGGTTCCGCGCTGTGGCCTTGAACCACTTTGCCGTGGCGTGCTACCTGTGCGGGGCAAGCAAGGAGGCCAAGGCACTGGTCGCGGCGCTGGAGCGCAAAATCATGCCGGTACCCTGGGCCTGGATTGTAGAGGGAAAGCGCGAGAGCATCCATCTGGGTTTTGTGCATGACCGGGTGCAGCGCGAATTGGCACGAGCTTGAAGAGCGCCGCCAGCAAGGTCCATGTGCTGTTCAACGACGTCTGCCCCAGTCACGCAGCCCCGTTGGACGCGTTTTACGTAAGAGACGGTCGTGATCCGTACCATCATTCCGCTATCGAATGTTATTGGCTGCCTGCGAGATGGCTTTTCAATTCGATGCGACCAATACTCATCAATTCCATGTAGATGAAGATAATTTCGCTTGTTGCCACAGGCTTCGCATTTGCGTTGTCCCAGGCAGCACCTGCTCAACATGATGGACAGGATTGGCTGAATGTACCTGGCGGTACGCAGGCTGAATGCGAAGGCTCGGTACTTGCGGCAAAGTATAGTCGCATGTTGAGCGATGACCAGGCATTGCGCGGCCGTTATATCGAGATTCTGGAACGCGAAAACGCCAAGGTCAGCGTTGACGCGGCTGAGAAGGCGAAAATCGAAGATTTGATTCTGGCTGGTGACTTGAGGAATCAGGAGGAGCTCGACCGATTGATCAAACTATACGGCTGGCCGAAGAGTATCGACGATGGGAAAGCTGTGCGTTCAGCTTATTTCATTATCCAGCACGCTCCTCTCCCTTATCAGTTGAGGTATCGTCCCGTTGTTCGTGGAGCAAACAAACGCGGCGAAATTCGAACGAAAAAATGGCTTCCCTGGAAGATCGTATTCTCGTAAGGCAGGGCAAAGAGCAAAGATACGGTACCGAATTCCAGCATGGCAGTAATAAGATCTTTCCAATCCACGACAGCAAAAACGTGAACATGAGACGAAAAGAAATCGGGCTGCCACCGTTAAAGGACTTCCCGCGCTGACCAGTGTCCGCTTTGGGGCGACACCTTCCTGTCGTGCCAGGCCATAGTTTTCGGCGTGGCAACATGTCATGCTGGGCCGACCGGCCGAAATCGGCCAGAAGCGGTCTTTCACACATGAATGGTTGGGTGGTCCCCAAGGTTTTATAACGTCAAGGTACATCGGCTGGCCCTATCGATGGGACGTGCCCGCTATTACCAAGGGATGCAAGCCGGTGTTTAGCAGCGCGTCCACGAGCCGGTCCTGCGGCACCTTAGAGAGTATGACCAGATCATGTGGGATCGAACCTGCATTCATGCAGCGAGCGTACCGCTCCCGGCTGGGGTGAACATACCGGCCAGAACCCGACCGATCGCGGCAAGCTCGGCTGCAAATACTAGCTGCTAGTCGATCAGCGGGCCTGCCCCTGGTAGTTCAAATCACAGGCGCTCAGGTCCATGACTCACGCCTGCTCATGAACGACGCCGCGTCCACCGCTGTCTTGGCCGGAACGGCGCCGGCGCAGTGCCGATCCAGTGACCAGCATACCTGCCGCCAGCATCGCCCAAGTAGTTGGCTCGGGTACCGGGGAAAGCGTGAAAGAACTGTTTTCGAAATCCGCATAAATCAAGTTGAGGAGGATTTGTTGATGATCGGCAGTGACTCTATAGTCCAGGGAGCCCGCAGTGGGACCGAAAGGCACGTTCGTAGGCAGGCCTGTGTAAGCGGCTCCCGCCGGTAAGTAGGTCTCGAAATACTGGTCTAACGAAAAAAAGTTGAAGCCACCGCCCGTGACCGATTGCCATACCGAGACGGTGCCGGATTCGTTGGCCCTGCTACTAAGCTTCAGTGACCCGGTCAATGTTTTCGTGAGCGCCGGCCCCCCATTCGCCGAGATCGTCAGTTCGATATTGACCTCGGGCACAAATATATATGAGCCTGCTGAATAATCAATCAGTGCCCGTGTAGTAATGTCGAATGTGGCGCCATTCGGATAATAAGGCAATTCGCCATCCCCGGGTAAATAGTTTAACGCGAAGTGATCAGTGCTGCCAGTAACACGGGATACGAATTCGTAAGGCGTGGATTGCGCATGCGCTGCTACAGTGGCGCAACAAAGCAGGACAGCGGAGCGAATGGATCGTTTCATGGGTTAGGATCCTTTAGTGGGGAAATAAAAAATAATAAAGGAAGTTGGCTTTTTATGCAACTGAAAATGGTTTTGGAAAAAATCACACACTTTCAAAATGGAAGCTGCGGCAAGCATTGATGTGCCGGAACATTTAGATACAGGTTATCGCCGTTTTAATACTCGGGGGGTTGTTTATAATATGATATGGGTGCCATGTAGCTAAGCTTAAGACTGTCATCGAAGACACGGCTAGTCCGCATCGATGAGACCACTCTGACCTCTTTGTCAATGCCCAGGCACAGAGACGGTCATTCCAGCGAAACCTGACCTCGGGCATCCGCTTGTCGAGACGCCCGTATTTTTGGCGGTCTTTATTCCCTTTTTCCGTTGTCGCAGATGGAGAAACGGTCGATCGCGGGATACCGCACTCTTTCAGGAGGTAGCGTACAGGCGCTGGCTCGAGCGCTGCGGGAGCAGTTCCCAGGCCAGTTTGAGGAAGTCGTCGCCTAACCGATGCTCCGTTGATCTGTCACTGAACGGCCACTCCGGGGCGATTCCTGCCGGTAGTGACAGTTCGTGAGTTTTCGTTCTAGCAACCTGCTATCCTGCTGCGAGAGGCGGTTCGACCAAGAGCAGGCATTTTGGCGTAGGTCAGCGCTGATTCAAATTATGATTTCTGGACGATGGAGGAGAATTGATGTCAGCTGCTAAGGATCAAGAGAAGGGTAAATATATAGCCTTTGGCATAAGCTTTGGGATGATGTGGGGAGTGGTATTTGGCGTTCTCTTTGGTCTTGTTTTAGGCAATATTGCTTTGGGAATTGGCCCAGGAGTAGCAATGGGAGCCGCTATCGGCGCCTTAGTATCGGCCGTGCTATCGAAAAGCCGTGCACGAAAGTAACAAGCAGTCGAGAATCATAGAAGCCATCAATCGGCACCAAGAGTGCGCTATGGGGCGACAGCTCCCTGTGGTGACCGTCTGTGGACTTTACCGTTCTTCGACCTGCTATGCTGCGACGAACGGCCGATTCGGCCAAGAACGGGGCAATGATCTGCAAGCGACGTTCGCTGCTGAGGAAATGGTTATCGAGCGATTGCTACCTGCTCTCGACGAGCAGGTAGCTTAACCGATCGACAATGGCCTATATTCGCTGCGAAGGCTGCCGACATGCAAGTCGCTGTCTGCGCATTTGCTTGCCCACGTTGGCTCCGGCTACTGTAGCGGGCAGCAGTGTAGCGAGGAAAGTTAGGTGGAACCAAACAGGGAATTTGTTCCAAAGGTGTACATGATTTGCGCCGAACAACAGCACGAACAATGCTCCCAGCAGGAGGCCAGCATTTACTGATCGGTCGAGGTATCCCGCGAGCATTCCCGCCGTCAGCGTTGCGGCCACGCCCACCAACAAGCGCATGCAGAGCATCATTGACGAGAACTGCATGGTCGGTTCGACTAGCGCGTAACCTGGCATACCGAGGCGCAGTGCCAGGTTACCAATAGCCGCAAGGGCTATCCAGGCTATCAGGCCTGCTACAAGGCTGCTCGATGTATTAAGCATTTCGCGCCCTATCGATCTGCTGGTCCGTGCATGGTGTCACGTGCCCTCTGCGCCGCCTGATGAAACCTGAACACTTCCGCATCGAATGGCCCGTCGACTTCGCGATCCCATTCCTCGATGTGCTCATGCATGTTGCTGACGCCCTCTAACGCCTCTGCCGAACACGCGGCGATGTATGGCGCAGCCAGTTCATTCCATTCATCAAGGAAGGCCTGGGCAGCGGGGCTCGCTGGATCGAGTGGAAGCGCTGCGTTGATCCGCGCACTGAGCGCCTGCCACTTCTTGTCATGGGCTTCGGCATCGAAGTCGGCCGGCAGCGCTTGCACTGCTTCCTTGAACGCCAGGTTTTGCTCGGGGCTCATGTATTGGGAAGCCAGTGCATCGAGTTTTACTTGAGACATCGCGTTTTCTCCTTGTCGTATCACCGAGCAGAATGTCGCGACATCGATTGGCTCGCTACGCTCGATGCGGGACAAAATGGATGCAAGCAACCCTCTCGCAGCGGCGACTTCGCGCTCGCGCGCCTCGAGTACCTGGATTTGGGCAGCCACGATCGAATGCAGGTCGGGGCGCGGGCCTGCAGTCATGGATTGAATTTGCGCCAGCGTTAACCCGGCACGTTTCATCGCCATGATGCGGTGTAGCGCTTCGAGCTGCGCTGTCCCGTACTGTCGGCGTCCGGAGAAATCTCGCACAGGTTGCAGAAGCCCCCTGGCTTCATAGAATCTGAGCGCCCGCGCTGTCAGCCCTGTCATTCGGGTGACTTCAGTGATGTCAAGTAGATCAGCCATAATTTCATTGTATTGCCTGACGTAACGTCAACGTCAAGCGGTAATAAGATTTATATGGCTGACCGAATCTGGACCGTCGATCGGCTTCAGCAGCAAGCGCGGCAATTGCAGGATGGCGGTGCGGTCCCAGGCGAGCCACGCTGCCATGGGCTCGCCGGTCCCGCACAGCAGCAGGCACAAGACGGCCAGCGCCAGCGTGACAGGCGCGCGTTCAAGCTTGCGAAGAATCAAACGCGCTCGTGGCGGAGCCGCGCCGCGCGCCACCGGCGGTATCGGAATACGCTACCGGTTCGCCGCTAGCGCGAACCGTGCGTGCGCACCAGCTTCAGCAGCTGGCGGCAGGCCGGCGACATGGCGCCATCGGCAGTGTCCAGTGAAACGGTGCGGCCGTCGAGATCGATCTTCATCCGGTAGCTGCGGCCGTCCCGCATCAGCGGCTGCGGGCGCGCGGCCGCATCGCCCGCGTCCGCGACGGCTTCGCGCACAAGCCGTTCGCAGGCTTCGGTTTCGCCGGGCGGCAGGCTCGCGGTATCCAGCACGATCGGCTTCGCCAGGCCTGGCGCCGCGACGAAGCCGCCTTCCATCGATACTTCTATGCGCATGGCTCCCCCCTTTACAGCGCCCCACAGCGCAGGGTACACGGGCGGCCGCTTCGTGCCGGGCCGTGGCTACAGTACGCCGACATCTTTCCAGGCCTGGCTCACCGCTTTCGACTCGGCGCCGCCGGCACCGAACAGCTTGTCCGCGTTCGACACCGTCAGTTTCGCGAACGCCCGGAACGTCGACTTCGGCTTAAGGCGCGCATCGAGCAGGCTGTCGTACCAGATCCGGCCGGCGCGTTCCCAGGCATGGCCGCCGATCGCCACGGCGGCCAGGTAGAACGCGCGGTTCGGAATGCCGGAGTTGATATGCACGCCGCCGTTGTCCGATACCGTCACGACATAATCGTCCATGTGTCCCGGCTGAGGGTCCTTGCCCAGCACGTTATCGTCGTACGCCGTGCCGGGCGCCTTCATCGAACGGATCGCCTGCCGGTTCGGGCCGGGGGCGATGAACAGCTGGGCCCCGATCAGCCAGTCCGCCTCGTCGGCCTTCTGCTTCAGGCCGTATTGCTTGACCAGCGAGCCGAACACATCCGAAATCGATTCGTTCAGCGCGCCGGACTGGCCCTCATAAACCAGGCCCGCTTCGACTTCCGTGACACCGTGGCTCAGCTCATGGCCGATCACGTCGATCGACGCGGTAAACCGGGTAAACAAGGTGCCGTCGCCATCGCCGAACACCATCTGGCTGCCGTTCCAGAAAGCATTGTCGTAGTCTTCGTCGTAGTGCACCGTCGCATCGAGCGGCATGCCGGCATCGTCGATCGAGTTGCGCTTGAACTCCTCGAAGAACAGCTCGTACGTGGCGCCGAGGCCGTCGTAGGCTTCGTCCACGCTGGCGTCGCCACTGGCGGCGGAGTCTTCCGTTCGCACGACCTTGCCGGGCAGCGCCTGCTCGTTGTTGGCATCGTAGATGGTGCGTTTCAATGCCGTGGTCGTGCCGGGCATCGCGGCGAGCATGGCCTTTTGCGTGCCGCTGACGACATTGGTGGCACGGAAGTTACGGAAGGAGTTATCGACCGACAGCGTATCGATCGCGAACCTGCGCTGCGGCTCGGTACCGTTCTTGGCGATCTCCGCCAGCATGTGGGGCGGCAGGATGCAATGGATGGAATGGCGGTGCGGTGTGGTGCACATGATGGACTCCATGATCAAATGGGTAGAACACAGCGGGTTCGGGGCAGCCGGCGCGCGGTTCGTCGCAGCCCGGCCGAGCCTGGTGTTATCGAAAGACAACCGGCCGTGCATGGCGGCGCGACGGCGCTCACGCGGAAGCGTCTGCTTCGTCCTGGTCTTCGTCGTCCTCGTCGTCGTGCCGGAACGCCTTCAGCGCCTTGACGATGGCCTTGGCATTGCCGGACAACACAGCGCCGCCAAGGGCGATGACGTTGGTGACGAGGCCGATCACGTCACGCACCTTGTCCAGCTTTTCCAGCGTTTGCGCGGCCGACGCGAGCGCCGCCTGCAAGGCGCCGGCCTTCAGCCCGGCATCCGTGACGACCAGCGCGATGGCCTGGCCGCGCAGCACATTGGCCAGCGCATCGAGCTTCTGTTCGCAATCCACGCGCAGCAGGTGCTCCTCCTCCGCTGTCAGCGTATGGGTCACGCGAAATTCGAACAGCTGCGTCGACAGTCTCGTGTAGCGGTTGGCCAGTTCGGCCAGCTCATCCGCGGTCAGTTCCTTCGTGCTCATGCCGGTCTCCTCCGCACATAATTGGGACTACAGACTGTCGGACTACAGAATGTCGGCCTACAGACTGTCGGCCTACAGACTGTCGGACTACAGACTGTGGGGCTACAGCCAGCCATCACTAACGCTGATCCATTTTTGCCTGCAGGGCCAGGGTGGCTTCGCGGTGCCTGGCCAGCGCGGCGATCAACGCTTCGTTTGCCGTCCCAAGCTTCTTCACGCGCTCCTGCTCGCCAAGCAGCGTGACCGCGTACATGCGCACGGCCAGCGGTTCGGCCTTCTCGAAACGCGGCAGCGCCGCGTCCATGGCGATACTGGCCCTCTGCAGGTAGGTGTCGATCTGCGGACGTGTGATCGACGTGGCGTACCATGCCAGCGCACCCGTCGTGGCATTCACGGCCTCGCTCTGTTCGAGCAGTTCCCGGATCTCGCCACGTGCGACGCGCTCGGTGGCGAGCCGGGACACCAGCCTGCCGAGCGTGATCACGGCCTTCGCCTTGTCCGGTGGCACGACCGGCTCGCCGGAGCGGGTCTTGAGTTCGTCGACCGCCTCGCCCAGCCCCTTCAGTTCCGCGGTATAGCTGGGCAATTTCTCGTCCGCCAGCGCGGCGAGCGTTTCCGAATAACTGTCCAGCAATGTCACCAGGCTGAGGATATGGGTGCTGTCTTTGGCAAGCGGCGCGCAGTCCGATGCCGCGCGCGCCTGCACATCCGCGATCCTGAACGCCACAGGGGCGTCGCGGGTCTGTTCCTGCATCATGAACTGCGCCTCGCACAGGCGGAGCGGGGTATCGGCTATCGCGGCAAAGGAGGTTCCCAGTTTTCGGGTGTCATCGGCGTACGTCCTGACAGCCGAAAAATCCGCGCAGCCGGCAAGGATCGCGGCAATCGCGATGCCGGAGCCCAGGCGGATGAACGTCGACAGCGAGGTGCGGCAGAGGTTCTTCACGTTCAGCTCTCCCCGATCGTTGGATTGAGACGACGAGGCCGGCGCCGGACGCAGCATCCGAAAGACGGGCGTGCTGGCGGCCTGGCCGATACCTGTCGAATTACTATTAGTTATTCGACACGATAGCACCATTCCGGCCGTCACCTCAACCTGGTCGTCATCATCCGTCCGGCGGCGTCGCCGACCGGCACGCGGCGCGCGGCCGCCGGTATCGGAATGCGCTACCGGGGCGCGGCGCCAGCACCGGCGGCGGTCGCTGCCGCGCCGAACGTCACGCGGTCCAGGCTCATCAGGCTGTCCTGCGAACTGCCGTAAAAGCGCAGGAACACGTTGTGCACGCCGGTGACCTTCCTGACCGCCGCGGTGACCGTGGTCCAGTCCTTGCCCTCCGCGCCGGCAGGCACGACCAGCGAGCCGACCGCGTCGCCGGCCACGTCGTCGAGCACGATCTCGATGCTTGCACCGGGCACGGCGCCCGACACCGTCGCGGAAAAGCTCGTGGCGCCGCCTTTGCCGAAATCGACGCGCGAGAACTGCAGCCAGTCGAAGTTGTTGATCGAGGCGACGTAGGAACGGCCGGTCGTGTCGACTTCGACGGAAGTACCGGCCGACTTGCCGGCCTTCGAGGCCTGCACCGACCTGTAGGGATCGATCTTCGCAAGGCTCTTCGAATCGACCGGCGCCGGCCGGCTGGACCTGGCCGGCAATGGCGGCGGTGCATCGCCCGGTGCGCCGGATACCGTGATCCTCAGGCCCTCGCTGCCCACGGTGCCGTTCCAGTCCACCAGCAGTTCTTTCGCATAGCCGCTGCCGGCGCGCCGGTAGTCCTGCCTGCGGCCGTTCACGGTCACGGCGACGTCGCCGCCGAAATCGTCCGCCAGGTGCAGCGTGCCGACTTCCAGCGGCGCATCGGGCTTGAACAGCAGCTCCTTGTGCTGGCCGTGTCGGCCGCTGGTCACGACGCTGACAGTGCCGTAGCCGTCCGGCGAGGCGTACAGCGCATCCGTCATCCGTCCGTTCATTTCCGGCAGAACGACGGGTTTCAGCCACAGCGCCTTGCTACGCGCATCGCGGTGGTAGCCGACGATATCGTAATAGTTGCGCCACAATGCGGGCATGCTGATGTATTGCTTCTTGCTGCGGATCTCGGTGGCCACCGGTACCGGCGCCTTCACCAGCGGCAGGATGTTCAGCGGATGATTGAACACGTGGTTGCGGTCCAGGTACTGGCGTTCGTAGGCATCCTTCTGCAGCACCGCCCATTCGCCGGCACGCCGGCTGTTCAGCAGCAGGCCGCCGTAATGGGTAACGATGTACGGCGTCCATTCGTCGTACGTGCCGTCGGTATAGCCCAGGCCACGGTAGTACGGCTGGTAATAGTCGTTCAGCTTGCCCAGCACGAAGTCCTGGTCCGCTGCCGTCCATATCTCGCCGAGCTTCATGTTCAGCGCCAGCCACTGGCCGCCGAAGTAACCTTCGCTGTGCTTGCCCAGTTTGAAACCGGCTTCGTTCAGGTAGCGGGCGCGGAACGATGCGACGACCGTGTCGTAGGCAAGCCGGTAGCGTTCCGCCAGCGCCTCCTCGCCCCGCTCCGCCGCCAGCCGCGTCATCAGCTTGTAAGCCACCGCCGACAGGCTGGCATTGAACGGATTCGGGTCGCCGCCAGCGTCGTACGAGTTCTCGGAGTGATCGAACGTGTACGGGTAATCCTTGTTCCCGTACTGCTCCACCTGGTCGAGGATGCGCTGGGCGGCCCGTTTCACGTTTGGCCAGAGCGCATCGAAGCGGGCCCGGTCGCCGGTCGCCTCGTAGGTCTCGTAGGCCGAAATGATGAAGCCTGCGTTCAGGTCCACCCATTTGACGATGTTGCGGTAATCGGCATGCTCGGTATCGTCCCAGTCGACCATCACGGAACGCAACGCGCGGTCCGCGCCGACGTCCATCTTGTTGGTATCGTGGTGGATCTGGCCGCTCATCATCTGCGTGCGCGCCCAATAACGCAGCTCCTCCCACGCGAAGAACGGCAGCAGCTGGCCGACGATCTGGCGTGCGTGCCACATCTGGTCCATCGTGCCGAAGCAGGTCCATTGCCCTTCGGCGAACGCCACCCTGCCATCCTTCTTGTACATCGAATTGGTCGCCAGGTTGACCAGCGTATTCAGGGTCTGGTTCTTCAGCCAGTCCGGCAGGTTCGAGGCGCGCATCCGGTCGACAAGCTCCTCCGCATTGGCCTTCAGTTCGCTGAAATGCGCCAGGCCGGCATCGGCCACGGTGGACGAATCGCGGTGCTGGCCCAGGTACCAGGAACGTTCGGGATCGGAATCCTCGTACCACGCCAGCACGAAGCGCACACGCCGGGTCTCCCCTGCCGCAAGCCGCACCTTGACCGCCGTGCCGGCCGCGCCGCTGGCCGGCATGTCGCCCGCCTGCCCGCGCGCCAGGAAGCCGGCCTCGTTGCCGGCGCTGACCAGTGCCGGCTTGCCATCCGCCGCGCCGTACACCGACCAGGCCCTGGAACTGAAGCCCTTGCCGGCGACGGCGTGCAGCGCGGCGCCACCGGCATCGAGGCGCAGCGCCAGCGCGGCTTCCGCGGTCGTGGCCCCCTGGTTGGTCAATGTAAACTCGTAGAAAGCGTAAGGAAGGCTCATGCGGCCGGGATCGCGCCGGTCGAACGGCGAGAAGGCCGTCATGGCCACCGCGATGTCGCCCGTCGAACCGAAGTTCACGCGGTGCAGCGGCCAGATGGCATCGTCATCCGGCCGGCCGCCGACCTGCCGGGCCTTCAGCGTGGCCACGGTCGCTACCTTGCCGGCCCGCTGCGTGTACAGCGCGAACCCGGCCCCCTTCAGGCGCTCGAAATCGTAGGCATCGGCGGGCGGACGCAGCATCGCTGCGAAGGTGCCGGTATTGGCATCGAACTTCACCGCTCCGGCGCCGAAGCCGCCCAGCGGCGCGCCGGTAGTGCCGTTCACGGCATATGCCGGAACGGCGGCGGCAGGCTGGTTCTCCTGGGCCGAAAGCGGAATCGAGACAAGCGGGAACGAGACGAGAACGAGAACGAAAGCGACAGCGCGCGCGGACTGCGTGAATGGCTTCATGACGATCCTGGAGAAGGGGCGCGCCGGCATGGCGCACCGCGCAGATTCTCCAACGATCGCCAGCGCTCGGCAATTACGAAAATCGCCAAGGGCCGGACCGAATTTTGATGTTTCGGCGACGCGTCCCGGTCATGCCGGCGGCGGCGTCATCGACGCCACCAGTGCGTGATACCACCGCTCCTTGCGCGTCTTGTGCAGCTGGTACCAGGCGCGAATGGTCTCCGGCCGCCATACCTTCAGCATCTTCAGCACTTCGGCGGAAAACTCCAGCGGCGCCAGCCCCGTGGCGGTCAGCAGGTTGTCGCCGCGCACGGCCGGCTCCTGCCGGTACAGTTTCTCGCCTCGATACGCCGGGCAGGCCTGCTTGAGGAAGCCCAGGTCGTTGCTGGTATGCCGCCGTTGGTCCAGCGCGCCGACGCTGGCCAGGCCGTCGACCGCGCCGCAGATCGCCGCCACGCTGTGGCCCGCGTCCAGCGCATCGCGCGCGAACTCCAGCACCGGGCGCAGCTCCGGCTGGTCCCAGCGCTCGCCGCCCGGCAGGACCAGCACGTCGCCAGGCTGCAGCGCCAGGTCGGCCAGCGCCAGGTCCGGCACATGCGTGGTACCGCCCATGCTGGTCACTTCCGCGGTGGTCAGCCCCACCCTGCTGAACTTGAAATCCGCCAGCGGATTGGCAAAGAAGCGGCGGCTGTGCAGTTCCGCCGCCAGGTAGCCGATTTCCCAGTCGGCCAGCGTATCGACCACCACCAGGTAAGCGCTCATCGTTTCTCCTTGTCAGTAGGGCATGCCAGTATATCGTCAGGCCGCGCGCGGCAGCAGGCCGTCGCGCCACAGCCGCGCCGCCCGCTCGCCCTTCGTGCGCCGCAGGAAGGCGCAGCCTTCGGCGATCGCCGCGTCGGCCAGCGTGCGGTCGTGTGCCACCGCCGCCTCGAGCTGGAACAGGCCCGCGTCGCTGCCGTCGGCCAGCAGGATGCAGCCGTAGTGATAGGCCGCACGCGGGAACGGGCCGCCGGGCTGCGCCAGAAGGTGAACCAGCACGTCGCGCGCCGCCGCGGGCGATTCCAGTTCCGCGCGCAGCAAGGCCAGTTCGTACAGGCTGGCCGGCGACAGTGCCGCCAGCGGCTGCGCCGCGAGTTCGGCCAGCCGCAGCCGGTCGCGGCTCGCTTCGCGGTGCCGTGCCTGCCAGTGCCTCCCGGCGTGCGCCCACCACGCGTCGTCGAATTCGCGCACCAGCGTGCGCAGGGTCTCCGCCGGCAGCAGCACGTCGGCCGCGCTGCGCTCCACCGGCCGCGGCAGAGCGGGCCGCTCGCCGATGGCATCGACCCGCTCGCGCAGGCAGGGATGGGTGTCGTGCACGCCGGACCGCTCGGCCAGCGCCGCGGCCAGCGCGGCCGGCTGCGCCCACTGCGCGTAGCCCGCCTTCAGTGCCGTCCCCATTGCCGCGAATGGCATGAAAGCCGGGCGCGCCGCATGGTCCGCCTGGCGCAGCAGCGTTGGCCAGAATGCGTCCGCGATCCAGCGTGCCTGCAGCGTGTCGCGCACCAGCCCCTGGGCATTGGCCACGCTGCCCGCCACGTCGCTGGCCGCGCGGTCGGCATCGTATTCGTTCTGCCGGGCCAGCACGAAGGTGTACGCATTGTAGTAAGGCATCAGGCGGTCCAGCACGGCCGCGACGCCGCGGTGGAACATGCTGTCCGCGGCCAGCGCCCGCACATGCCCGTGCAGTGCGCCGAACACCAGCCGCTGGCGGTAGACGCGGGCGGCGGACCTGCCATGATTGCCGCAAAGGTGGCCAAGCTCGTGGGCCACCGTCGCCGCAATTTCCCTGGTGGGCACACCCAGCATGTACGGCAGCCCCAGCATCAGGTAACTGGTGCCGCCGCGGGACAGGCCCAGCAGGCCCGGCAGCCCGGCCAGGCCGAACCATGCGCGCTGTGCGATCGCCGCGTTGTAGCGGTCGTCGACCAGCACATGGTCGATGCGCGGACCACCCAGCTTCATGCGGATTTTTTCAAGCATGTCGAACAGTGCCGGTGCCTCGACGCGCGTCAGGCGGCGCCCTGCCGGCGGCGGAATGCGGACCAGCAGCGTGCGCAGTATGAGCAGCAGCGCAGCCAGAGGCAGCAGGGCCAGCAAGGCCAGCTTGATGGCGGCCGCGCCGATGTGGGCGGCAAGCGCGTAGCGCGCGGCCAGCACCGACAGCAGCACGAGCAGCGCCGGCACGATGGCGATGGCGGCGATGGCCGCGGCACCGATCAGGCTCACGCGCCGGCGGAATGCCACCGGATCCGCGTGCGAGTCGAGTTCCAGGCGCCGCACCAGGCGGGTGTAGAGCTGCGCGTCCTTCCCGGGGTGCGCTTCCATCCTGTCCTGCGTGTCCAACCGGTCTCTCCTGTCGTGGCGTTGCAAAGCCCGTTACGATAAGAGAAAGCGAGCTTCGGAAAACTCTCCAAAGCTCACATTTCACAACTATATTTTCATTCCAGCAGCGGGGTCACCGCGGCGGGACGTTCTCCAGCACGCCGATCGGCGCGTTGACGAGCTTGCCGTCGACCTTCTTCACTTCGCGGATGTACATGTTCTGCACGATGTCGCGGGTGGCGGGATCGATGCTGATCGGCCCGCGCGGGCTGTTCCACTTCATGCCGGCCAGGACCTTGATCGCGGCGTCGCCGCTCACCTTGCCGTCCAGCCTGCGCACCGTTTCGGCGATCATGCCCATCGTGTCGTAGGCCGCCACGGTGACGAAGGTGGCCGCCGGCCGTTGCGGATTGGCCGCCGCATACGCTTTCAGGAATGCCCGGTTGGCGTCGTTGTCGAGCGCCGTCGAATAGTTCAGCACCGTCACGGCGCCCAGCGCGCGTTCGCCCAGTGCCGCCAGCGTCGGCGTATCGCTGGTCATGTCGCCCACGCCCAGGAACTTGATGCCGGCCTTGTCAAGGCCCTTGTCGGTGAATGCCTTCAGCAGCGCCGTGCCGTCTTCCGCGCCGGGAGCAAAGAAGAACAGCGCATCGGGCTTCTGGTCCTTGGCGCGCTGCACGAATGGCGAATAGTCGGGATTGGCGAGCGGCACGCGCGCCGAACCCACTACCTTGCCGCCCGCCTCGCTGAAGCCCTTGATGAACTTGGCCTCGGCATCGGCACCCGTGCTGTAGTCGCTGACCAGGGTGTAGACTTTTCCGACCTTGCTCTTGCCTGTCCAGGTGCCGAACGGTTCCGTCATCTGGTGCATCGTCATCGACGTGCGCACCATGTACGGCGACTTGTCGGTGATCCCGGTCGTGACGGCGTTCATCACGATCATCGGCGTTTTTGCGCGGGTCGCCAGCGGCGCCACCGCCAGTGCGCTCGGCGTCAGCGAGAAGCCGATCAGGAAGTCGACCTTCTCGCGGGCGATCAGTTCCTGCGCGGCACGCTTCGAGTGGTCGGCATTCGAGCCGCCGTCGTCGCGGTAGATCACCTCGATCTTCTTGCCGGCTACCTTGTCGCCATGCTGGTGCAGGTAAGTGCGGATGCCGTCCTCGAACGGCTTGCCGATATTGGCGAACGGTCCGGTCAGCGCGGCGATCACGCCGACCTTGATCGTGTCCTGGGCCTGCGCGTGGCCTGCCAGCGGCAGGAAGGCGATGGCAACGGCGCCGGCGATGGCGCGGGCAACTAAGCGTTTTTTCATGGTGTCTCCTCCATTGATCTTGTCATTGCATCCGGATGGTGCCGTCGTCGCGGCCTTCGTACATCGCTTCCACCTGCGCCGCGCGCCGCGCCAGCACCGCCGCCTGGTTGACGGAGCCCTTGTCTGTCAGTTCGCGGTGATCGATCGATGGCGGCTCGTCCTGCAGGCGCAGCATCGCCACGGCATTCGACGAACCGGTCGAACCGGCATTCAGCCTCCGCAGCAGCCCGGCAAAGAACTCCACGACCGGTGCGCTGGCCAGCACCTGCGCCGGGCTGGCATTCGAATTCAGCCCCGACAGCACCTGGCAGTGCTCCATGCGCGGAAACACCAGCAGCCCCACCGCGTTGCGGTCGATGCCGGTCACCACCGTGTCGAGGACATATGGCGCGCCCATGCTGATCACCTTCGCGCGCAGCGGCCCCACGCTGACGAAGGTGCCGGTGGCCAGCTTGAAGTCCTCGGCGATGCGGCCGTCGAACATGAAGCCCAGCTCGGGCTGCGCGGGATCGGCGAAGCGCAGCGCATCGCCGGTGCAGTAATAGCCTTCGTCATCGAATGCCTCGGCGGTCAGCGCCGGCATGCGCCAGTAGCCCGGCATCACGTGCGGCCCCTTGAAGCGCGCTTCGAGCTTGCCGCCGACCGGCACAAGCTTTACCCTGCAGCCCGGCGCCGGCACGCCCACGTAGCCGGCACGCACGATCGGACCGGTGCCGAAGGTGCACGAAGGCGAGGTCTCCGTCATGCCCAGTCCGGTCATGATGCGGATCGACTCGCCGCAATGGCGCGCCGCGATATCGTCGAGCCGGTCCCAGGCCGCCTGCGACAGCCCGGCCCCCGCGCAGAAGAACAGCTTTACACGCGAGAAGAACGAATCGCGCAGCTCGGGATCGGCCTCCAGCGCATCCGTCAGCATTTCCCAGCCCTTCGGGATGTTGAAGTACACGGTCGGCGCGATTTCCTTCAGGTTGGCCAGCGTGCGTCCGATATCGGCCGGGGTGGGCCGGCCATCGTCGAGATACAGCGTGCCGCCGTTGTACAGCGCGATGCCCACGTTGTGGCTGCCGCCGAACGTGTGGTTCCACGGCAGCCAGTCCACCAGTACCGGCGGTTCCTCGCCGAAGAAGGGGAACGTCTGCAGCAGCATCTGCTGGTTGCTGCTCCACATGCCATGCGTGGTGACGACCGCTTTCGGCTTCTTCGTCGAACCCGAGGTAAACAGGAATTTCGCGATCGTCTCCGGCCCGACCGCGGCGTTCGCCGCGTCGACGGACGACGGCACCGCCTCCAGCAGCGCGGCGAAGCGCGTGGCCTCGACGCCCGGCACGTCGCCCGCATCCAGGATCAGTTCCGTTCCCGGCGGAAGAACGGCGGCGATTGCCTTGCCGAACGCGCCGCCATCGGATGCGTAGACCGCTCCCGGCGTCAGATGCGCCACCAGTTCGTCGAGCCGGCCGTAGTCGGTGGCCACCAGCGAATAGGCGGGCGACACCGGCACGTAGGGCACGCCAGCGTACATGGCGCCCAGCGCCAGCTGGTAGTGCTGCAGGTCGTTCCCGGACAGGATGACCAGCGGCCGTTCGGCGGACAGGCCGCGGTCCAGCAGCGCCTGGCCGATGCGGCGCGCACGGTCTAGCATGTCGGCATACGCGATCCGGATCCATTCTCCGTCCGGCCCGCGGCGCGCCACCAGCGTGCGCTCCGGCCACGCGCGCGCGCCGCGCACCAGGCAATCCGTGAAGCGGCGCGGCACGTCGCCCAGCGGCGTTTCCGCATCCACGTACCAGGCTTCACCTTCGCGCCGCACCGAAACGCGCGGGCGGCCAATGGCCACGGGGCGGCACCGCCCCGGTATCTGCGATAGGGACATGTGCCCTCCTCAGATCGGGTAGTGGCGCGGCGTGGTCTGCACCGTGATCCAGCGCAGGTCCGTGAACTCGGCGATCGCGGCCTTGCCGCCGAAGCGCCCATGGCCGCTGGCCTTCACGCCGCCGAACGGCATCTGCGCCTCGTCGTGCACGGTGGGGCCGTTGATGTGGCAGATCCCCGATTCGATGCGGCGCGCCACCGCCATCGCGCGGCCGATATCGCGGCTGAACACCGCGGCGGACAGGCCATACTCGCTGTCGTTGGCCAGCCGGATACCTTCCTCGTCGCCATCGAAGCGCACGATCGACACCACGGGACCAAACGCCTCTTCACGGTACGCGGCCATCTCCGGCGTCACGCCATCGATGATCGCCGGCTGCAGCAGGTTGCCATTGGCGCTGGGCACCGCCGGCAGAACCGTGGCACCGCGTTCCACCGCGTCGCGCACCAGTGCCTCGACGCGCTGCGCGGCGGCCGGGTCGACCATGCCGGCCAGCGGCGCATCGGCATGGGCTGCCTTCAGCGTCGCCGTCTTCGCGGCGAATTTCTCCAGGAAGGCCGGGGCGATCTTGCGGTCGACCAGGATGCGGTCGGCCGACATGCAGATCTGCCCCTGGTTGAAGAACGACGAGAACGCCGCTGCCTCGACGGCGGCATCGATGTCCGCATCGTCGAGCACCACCAGCGGGTTCTTGCCGCCCAGTTCCAGCAGCACCGGCTTCAGGTACTTTGCCGCCTGCTGCGCGATGATGCGGCCCACGTGCGTCGAACCGGTGAAGTTGATGCGCCGGACCGCCGGGTGCGCGACCAGCGCGTCCACCACGGCGGCGGCATCCTGCGGCGCGTTCGTCAGAACGTTGACGACGCCGGCCGGGAAGCCCGCCTCCTCGAACACGGTGCCGATCAGGCGGTGCAGCGCGGGGCACTGTTCGGACGCCTTCAGGATCACGGTATTGCCGCAGGCCAGCGGCATTGCCACGGCGCGCGTTGCCAGGATCACCGGCGCATTCCACGGCGCGATGCCGAGCACCACGCCGCAAGGCTGGCGCACGCCCATTGCCAGCGAACCGGGCACGTCGGACGGAATCACCTCGCCGGCGATCTGGGTGGTCATGCCGGCCGCCTCGCGCAGCATGTTGGCTGCCAGCGTGACGTTGAAGCCGTACCACATCGGGCTGCCGCCTGCTTCGGCCGCGCCGCGCGCCACGAAGTCGGCGCGGTACTTTTCCATCGTGTCGGCCGCCTTCAGCAGCAGGCCGCGGCGCTCGGCCGGCGCCATGGCCGACCAGGCCGGGAATGCGCGCTGCGCGGCATCGGCGGCGCGCCGCGCATCGTCGACGGATGCCGCGGCGGCGCGGGTGGCGATATCGCCGGTGGCGGGATTGCGGCGCTCGAATACGGCGCCGTTCGAAGCGGCGGACGGCGAGCCGTCCACCAGCAAATCGGTGTCGAACATGGTGTCTCCTCTGCGTTCTCGGGGGCCGGCGGCTTTGTTATTGTCGCTCTGGCGCCGGCCCGTACTATAAAGGAAGGATGGGCGAACGGATCAGCCGCGCTTGTAGGCCTGCAGGCCCGGCTTGATCGTCTTGTCGTCCAGGAACTGCTTCAGGCCTTCCTTGCGGCCCTTCTCCGGGTCGCGGTAGTTCGACTGGTCGGTCTTCGCGTACAGGTAGTCCTCGCCCTGCTCCCAGGTCAGCTCGCGGGCGCGCTTGAAGCCCTGCTTGGCGTAGCGCAGCACCACCGGATTTTTTTCCAGCAGGTTGCGCGCCAGCGCGATCACGGCGTCGCGCAGTTCTTCCTTCGGCACGCTGCGGTTGACCAGGCCCATCTCCGCCGCCTGCTTGCCGGTGAAGGTTTCGCCGGTCATGATGTAGTGCAGCGCCTGGCGGTGGCCCATCGTGTCCGCAACGGCCTTGCTGACCAGGTTCCCCGGCGGAATGCCCCAGTTCACTTCCGAGAGGCCGAACACGGCGTCGTCGGCCGCGATGGCCAGGTCGCATGCCACCAGTGGCGAGAACGCGCCGCCGAAGCACCAGCCGTTGACCATCGCGATCGTGGCCTTGCTGTACATGCGCAGCAGCTTCCACTGCCATTGCGAACAATCGCGGCGAATGCGCTCCTGCGTGATTTCGGGCTTGCCGTCCGTTTCGCGGAAGTACTCCTTCAGGTCCATGCCGGCGGACCAGGATTCGCCGGCACCGGTCAGCACGATCACCTGCGCGGCATCGTCCAGTTCCAGTGTTTCCAGCACGTCGATCATCTCGCGGTTCAGCGTGGGGCTCATGGCGTTGCGCTTCTCGGGGCGGTTCAGCGTGATCCAGCCGATGCCGTCCGCCACGTCCACTTTCACGGTTTGCCAGCGTCCTTCGTAATTGCTCATGCTTGTCTCCTCGGGTTCATTGTCTGTGCTCGTATCAGGCAGCCTGATATTAAGTTCATACTAGACCATATCAGGCATCCTGACAAGCGGATTTTTCAGCGGCACATGAAACTGGCGGCGTCGTCGACATTGCCGCCCGTGTAGGTCGCCACTTTCGGCCAGCTGCATAGTGGCCGCGTGCGGCCGGCGGGAATCGCGCCGAGCCCCGGATTGGCGCTGGCGGTGCGCGCAGTGGCGCGGATGGCCTCCGGTGCGACGCCCTTCTCCACCCAGTCCACCAGCGGCGTCAGCATGTCGAACTGGTCGGTCGCAGGGCCGCCGGAGCAGTGATTCATGCCGGGCACGGCGAACACGCGGACGAACGACGATGTGTCGGCATGGTTCGCCTTCAGCGCGTCGAGCCATTTCACCGTGTCGTCGAACGAGAACACCGGGTCGCTGACGCCGTGGAACACCAGCACCTTGCCGCCGCGGCCACGCAGCGTGTCGAGCCGGCCGGGCGTGGCCGGCGTCATGAACGACATCGACGATTCCCTGAACCGTTCCGTCGTGGCGTATATTTTCGCGGCATCCGTGTCGAAGTTGAAATTCAGTGCGTAGTCGAGCAGCGCCGTGCCGCTGGCCGCCAGCGCGGCCGGGTCGGCGGGCGGCGTGGAAAAGATCAGCGCCATCGACGGCGCACCCAGCGTCGCCGTCAGGCCGGGCGCGGTCGCGGAACCGAGCTTCCACACGCGCCAGCCTCCAGCCGCCAGGCCCGGGTCCCACGACCAGCGCGTATAAAGCGCGCTACCGGCCGTATTCCTCGGGCCGTCGTAGACTTTCTGCAGGGCCGACTTCTGCGCGGCCGTCAGGCACGTGCCGTCCGCCGACGCGGTGCACGTGGGCACATCCTTCGCCAGCGAGAACGTGGCCTGGCAGCGCGCGGTGTCCGCGACCATGCCGTCGGCAGCGCCATCGAGCGCATCGCAGCGCTCGATGATCCTGTTTGCGACCAGGCGCAGGTCGAGGTCGGAGAAGCCGGCGCCGATGTTCGGGCGGCCATCGGCACCACGCGGCGCGGCGCCCGCCAGCGCCTGGGCATCCCACATCTGCGTGACCGCCGCCTGCGGCAGGTTGTAGCCGGGCGCGCCGGCCAGCACGCCGTCGTACTGGTCGCCGAAGCGGCTGGCGGCAACCAGGCCGTGCCGGCCGCCGTTCGAACAGCCGACGATGTACGAGCGGTCCGGCAACTTGCCGTAGGCGGCCTTGATCAGGTTCTTCGCCATCGGCGTCAGCTGGCCAACGGCGTTGTAGCCGTAATCGAGCCGCGCCTGCGGATCGAGCCCGTACACCTGGCCGGCGACCGCGCCGGGCTGCGTGGCATCCGGCACGTGGCCGGCATCGGAGCTGATCACCGCATAGCCCTGCACCAGCGCGTTGCTGACCGGCCCGCCGCCCGGCAGGTTGCCGAACGCCGCATTGCCGCCGCTGATGCTGCCATCGTTGCCACCATTGGCCTGGTAGAAGAAGCGGCCGTTCCAGTCGCGCGGCAGGCGCATTTCAAAACCGATCGCATAGGGCCGGCCATCGACGCCGGTACGCTCGTTCATCTTGCCGAGCACTACGCAATGTTCGGGCATCGGCGTCGCCACGCCATTCAGCATCTGCGTCACGCTGCCGGCCGGCGCCAGCGTGGCCGAACTGATCGAGGTGTTGGCGAACGCCGTGCCGGTGGCCAGCTCGCTGCAGCTGGCAAGCCTGGCGCCGCTGGCGGGCGCGAGGTGGGTGGACACAGCGTTCGGGGTGCCGCTGCCGCCGCAGGCGGTCAGTGCGGCTAGCGCCAGGGCCGTCAGCACGGGGCGGTGGAAAGCGGGACCGGAAGCGGATTGTTGCATTGCATGTCTCCTCGTATTGAATGGACGGCGCGGCGCCGGCAATATGATCCGCCTTACAATGGCGGCCGCGGTGCGGTACGCTACCTCGCGGTAGCTGTCGTATCCTCGAATATCAGGCGTCCTGATATCTAATTCATACTAACTTCAATCATCCTGAGTTGACAAGCAGATTGCCGATGTTTAAACACGCCGACCATTCCAGGCCCTCCGGCCTCGCCTACCTCGTGGGCCGCCTCGACCACGTGCTGAGCCGCCGCCTGCGCGAGAGCCTCGCACCGCTCGGCCTCACCGTCACCCAGTACACCGCCCTGTCGGTGTTTCGCGCCCAGGGCTCGCTGTCGAACGCGCAGCTGGCCGAACGCACGATGGTGTCGCCGCAGTCGGCCAACGAGATGGTCAAGACGATGGAGGCGCAGGGCTGGATCGAGCGCCGCCCGGACCCTTCGCACGGCCGCATCATCCAGATCAGCCTGACGATCGCCGGCCATGCCGTGATGGAACGCTGCGATGCCGAGGTGGTGAAAGTGGAGGCGCAGATGTTCGCCGGCCTGGAGCTGGACGAAAAAATGGCGCTGCACGGCGCGCTGCGCGGTGCGGTACGGGCACTGAGCGGGAGCTGACGCAGGAACCGGGGCAAAACCGGGGCGGAGCCAGGAAACGCGTCCTGGGCATCGGGTGCGCGCGTCACACGGCTGAAGCAAAAATCACCGATAATGGCGCACTTTCAGAACGTACAATATGACGCAACTATCCATCATCGTGGCCATCGACCGCCAGCGCGGCATCGGCGTACGCAACCAGCTGCCCTGGCACCTGCCCGAGGACCTGGCCCACTTCAAGCGCCTCACGACCGGCCATCCGATCATCATGGGCCGCAAGACCTTCGATTCGATCGGCCGGCCGCTGCCGAACCGCCGCAGCATCGTCATCACGCGCGACGCGCAATGGCGGCGCGACGGCGTCGACGCCGTGCATTCGCTCGATGAAGCGGTGTCGCTCGTGGGCGACGCGCCGGCGTTCATCATCGGCGGCGCCCAGGTATTCGACGCGGCGCTCGCCATCGCGGACCAGCTGATCGTGACCGAGATCGACGGCGAGTTCGAATGCGACACGTTCTTCCCTGCGATCGACCCGTCGATATGGCGCGAAGCGGAGCGCACGCAGCACCAGTCCGCAAACGGCCTGGCGTTCGATATCGTGCTGTACCGGCGCGTTGCCGGGTGAGCACTTCCCTGCACCCTCAGGGTGGCGCCGCCACCCATGCGCATTGAGTAATATTTTTCTACCTGAGCGGTGCGAATTCTGCGAGAATCGCGGACTTTTGTTTACTAGCACCCAGCCCGCCCCGGTCATGAACGATCCCGGGCGGTTCTTCTTTTTGGAGACATCATGAAATTTCGTTTCCCCATCGTCATCATCGACGAGGACTTCCGTTCCGAGAACTCTTCCGGCCTGGGCATCCGCGCCCTCGCCGCGGCGATGGAGAAGGAAGGCATGGAAGTGCTGGGTGTGACCAGCTACGGCGACCTGTCGCAGTTCGCCCAGCAGCAGTCGCGCGCCTCGGCCTTCATCCTGTCGATCGACGACGAGGAATTCGGCGCCGGCTCGAAGGAAGAGACCGACCACGCCCTGCGCTCGCTGCGCGCCTTCGTCGAAGAGATCCGCTACAAGAACGCCGACATCCCGATCTACCTGTACGGCGAAACGCGCACCTCGCGCCATATCCCGAACGACATCCTGCGCGAACTGCACGGCTTCATCCACATGTTCGAGGACACGCCGGAATTCGTGGCGCGCCACATCATCCGCGAAGCCAAGAGCTACCTGGACGGCCTGTCGCCGCCGTTCTTCCGCGCGCTGGTGCACTACGCGAACGACGGTTCGTACTCGTGGCACTGCCCGGGCCACTCGGGCGGCGTGGCGTTCCTGAAATCGCCGATCGGCCAGATGTTCCACCAGTTCTTCGGCGAGAACATGCTGCGCGCCGACGTCTGCAACGCCGTCGAGGAACTGGGCCAGCTGCTGGACCACACCGGCCCGGTCGCCGCTTCCGAGCGCAACGCGGCACGCATCTACAATGCCGACCACTGCTACTTCGTCACCAACGGCACCTCGACGTCGAACAAGATGGTGTGGCACTCGACCGTGGCGCCGGGCGACATCGTCGTCGTCGACCGCAACTGCCACAAGTCGATCCTGCACTCGATCATCATGTGCGGCGCGATCCCCGTGTTCCTGATGCCGACCCGGAACCACCTCGGCATCATCGGCCCGATCCCGCTGGAAGAATTCTCGATGGAGTCGATCCAGAAGAAGATCGACAACAACCCGTTCGCGCGTGACGCGAAGAACAAGAAGCCGCGCATCCTGACGATCACGCAGTCGACCTACGACGGCGTGGTGTACAACGTGGAAGTGCTGCGCGAACTGCTGGACGGGAAGATCGACACGCTGCACTTCGACGAAGCCTGGCTGCCGCACGCCACCTTCCACGACTTCTACAAGGACATGCACGCGATCGGCAAGGACCGTCCGCGCGCCAAGGAATCGCTGATCTTCTCCACGCAGTCGACCCACAAGCTGCTGGCCGGCCTGTCGCAGGCTTCGCAGGTGCTGGTGCGCGATTCCGAGACCGTCAAGCTGGACAAGGACATGTTCAACGAGGCGTACCTGATGCACACGTCGACGTCGCCGCAATACTCGATCATCGCGTCGTGCGACGTGGCCGCCGCCATGATGGAAGCGCCGGGCGGCACCGCGCTGGTCGAGGAATCGATCCTGGAAGCGCTGGACTTCCGCCGCGCCATGAAGAAGGTCGACGAGGAATGGGGCAGCGACTGGTGGTTCAAGGTTTGGGGCCCGGACACGTTCGCCGAGGAAGGCATCGGCACGCGCGAGGACTGGATCTTCAAGGCCGAGAGCAAGGAATGGCACGGCTTCGGCGACCTGGCGCCGGGCTTCAACATGCTCGACCCGATCAAGGCGACGATCGTCAATCCTGGCCTGTCGCTGGACGGCCAGTTCGCCGACTCCGGCATCCCGGCCTCGATCGTCACCAAGTACCTGGCCGAGCACGGCGTGATCGTCGAGAAGTGCGGCCTGTACTCGTTCTTCATCATGTTCACGATCGGCATCACGAAGGGCCGCTGGAACACGCTGCTGACCGCGCTGCAGCAGTTCAAGGACGACTACGACAAGAACGCCCCGCTGTGGCGCATCCTGCCGGAGTTCTCGGCGAACAACCAGCGCTATGAAAAGATGGGCCTGCGCGACCTGTGCCAGCAGATCCACGATTTCTACAAGGCCTACGACGTGGCGCGCCTGACGACGGAGATGTACACGTCGAGCATGGTGCCGGCGATGAAGCCGTCCGACGCGTTCGCCAAGATGGCGCACCGCGAGATCGAGCGCGTGGCGATCGACGAACTGGAAGGGCGCATCACGTCGATCCTGCTGACGCCGTACCCGCCGGGCATTCCGCTGCTGATCCCTGGCGAGCAGTTCAACCGCACGATCGTCGACTACCTGCGCTTCGCGCGCGACTTCAACGAGCGCTTCCCGGGCTTCGAAACGGATGTGCACGGCCTGGTCAAGCGCGAAGTGAACGGCAAGCGCGATTACTTCGTCGATTGCGTGAGAGAGTAACTTGAACGCGCTACGGCCCGGCTAGCCGGGCAATGAAGCGGCCTGCGGGCCGCTTTTTTTGCTTTCCGCCACTATTTTTGTCGAGTCGTCCGGCGACCGACAGTTCCCCGTCAAGGTTTTATTAAGTTAAACCGGCATGTACCTTGCACTGCTATATTGACTGATGCGCCGCAACGAAAACCTGCGGCTACGGTCTTCGCGCACGAGGTAGCCATGGCGTTGTCGATCTGGATGCAGGCAGTGGGAACGGGCGCCGCGAAAGCCGCCTCCGCGCTGCGTGCTGCGCTCGGCAATGCCGGCGTGACCGTGCGGGATTTCGCGACCTCGGCTACCACCTCGGCAAGCACCTCGGCAAGCACCTCGGCAACCGCCTCGGCACCGTCCGCCGGCTTCGGCGTCGTGCTGTGCGGTGCCTGCGACGGCGCATTGCTGCAAACCATCCAGGGCCTCACGATGAACGCCGCCGTGCTGGCCATCGACTGCGCCACCGAACCGCTGCCGCCGGACACGATGTGGGCGCTGCTCGAAGCGGGTGCCACCGACCTCCTGCCATGGTCTGGCGCCGAGCTGTGCGCGCAGCAGGTCGCCGCGCGCCTGCAGCGCTGGGATGCCTTGCAGAAGCTGATGGCATCGCACGCCGTGCAGGGCTGCCTGGTGGGCGGCAGCACCGCGTGGCGGGGCTTGGTGCGGGACGTGGTCGAGGTGGCAGCGTTCACGCAATCGCCCGTGCTGATCACCGGCGAAACGGGCACCGGCAAGGACCTGATCGCCCAGCTGATCCACCGTCTATCCGGCGCCACCGGCGAACTGACCGTGCTCGACTGCACCACGCTGTCGCCCGAACTGGCGGGCTCCGAGCTGTTCGGCCACGAGCGTGGCGCGTTTACCGGCGCCGTCAATGCCCGCGACGGCGCCTTCGCGCTGGCCGACGGCGGCATCCTGTTCCTGGACGAGGTCGGCGAACTGCCATTGCCACTGCAGGCACAGCTGTTGCGCGTGATCCAGGAAGGAAAATACAAGCGGGTGGGCAGCAACCAGTGGCAGCCGAGCCGTTTCCGCCTGGTGTGCGCGACCAACCGCGACCTGGAGGCGGACATCGCCACCGGCGCTTTCCGCGCCGACCTGTACTACCGCATCGCGGCATGGCGCTGCCGCCCGCCACCGCTGCGCGAGCGCCAGGCCGACATCCTGCCGCTGGTCGATCACTTCCTGCGCCAGCTCGACCCGAAAGGGGCCGGCTGCCAGCTCGACGGCGCAGTGCGCGACTATCTGCTGACACGCGACTACAAGGGCAATGTGCGCGACCTGCGCCAGACGGTGGCGCGCATCTGGTACCGCCACACCGGCCCCGGCCCGATCACCATCGGCGATGTGCCGCCGGACGAACGGCTGCAACACGCCCCCGCCTGGCCCGACGCACCGTTCCGCGACGCCATCCGCCACGCCGTCGATCGCGGCATGTCACTGGCGCGCATCGGGCAAGCCGCCGCCGATACCGCCATCCGGCTCGTGCTCGAGCAGGAGGGCGACAATAACCAGCGCGCCGCCCAGCGGCTCGGCGTCACGGACCGGGCGCTGCAGATCCGGCGCAAGGCGGCGCGGGATGGCGAGCCGGAAACGCGGCACTGAAGGAGGCTGTCAGCGACGCTTGCCGATCAGCCGCAGGAAGTTCAGCCCGGTGATCAGCGCCTCGTCCTCTTTCTTCAGGCCCAGCAGCCGGACCTTGTGCAACTCCAGGCCCGGGTGCAGCCATGGCCCGTCCGAGCCGAACAGCACCTTGTGCGGCCCGGCGCGGCGCACGGCGTCGCACAGCAGGTCGAAGCGCCGGATGCCGGAGGTGTCGGTATGGATGTTCGGGTGCCGCACCAGGTGGTCGATCAGCGCCAGCTGGGCCGACCACTGGTCGCCGAAGCTGCCCAGGTGCGGCAGGATGAAATCCACGTCCGGATACTGCGTGGCCAACAGTTCGGCCACGTGCACATCGCCCATCGGGTCGTACAGCACGGGAATGCCGAAGGTGCGCGCGGCATCGCAGATCTCGCCGCTGATCGGGGCATCGTGCCGGTGCACCTTGATGCCGACGAAGCCGTACTTTTCCACGGCCGTGCGCACCATCATGCCGATGCGGCCCCGGTCGCGCGCCGCGTGGACGAAGGCCAGGCCGTAGTAGCGCTCCGGCTGCGCCGCCACGAGCTCCGCGACGGCGGCGTTGGCGCGCGCGTAATCCGAGTGGAATGCGGCCAGCAGCACGGTGCGGTCGATGCCGGCCGTCCTGGCCCGGCGGCCATAGCGCGCCATGGCCAGGTCGCTGTCCCACGGACCGGTGAGGCCGTCGCCAGGGCCGGCGTGGCAGTGGCAGTCGATGATCATCGCGCACCACGCCCGCTACAGCCGCACCGACGGCACGTGCTGCCGCATCGCCGTCATCAGGGCATCGCGCACGGCGGCCGGACTGCCATCGCCTTCGACGGCGTTCTGCGCCGCGCTGCCGGCAATGCGCACGAAACGGCGCGCCATTTCCAGTTCCGCCTGCTCGGGGTCCATGCCTTCCGCTTCCATCTCGAGCGCACTGGCCAGCGCCGAGCCGGCCGCCTTGCCGATCATGGTGCCCACGCCGGGAATCGGGATCATCGAGCCCAGCGCGCCGCCGACGAAGGGCAGCGCCGTCTTGGCGATCCCTTTCAGCACGCCGCCCAATGGCTTGACCACCTTGCCGACCACCGAGCCCACTTTCTTGATGCCCTTCCACGCCTTCTTGAACAGGCCGCCGAGGAACTGGTCGAGCTCTTCCTCGCTGGCGACGGACAGCAGCTCCATCGCCAGCTCCATTTCTTCCACCTCCGAGAACGGTCCTTCGAACTCGCCGAAGCCACCGGATTCCTCCTCGAATTCGCCATTGAACTGCGCGCTGAAGCCGCCCGAGAACGGCAACACTTCGAACTCCCCTTGCGAACGGCATTTGCCGCACGTGCCGCAACTGCACTGTGATCCATTCATGATCGCCCCCATCGTCCCTGTCATTACGCATTTGCCGGCCGGGCCTATGCCCATCCCAGCAATTCCATTTCCAGCTCCAGTTCCGCGTTCTGGTTCGTCAGCACGCCCGGGTGGTTATTGAGCATCGCCCGGTTGATCGCCATTTCGATGTTGCGCCGTGCCGGCTCCGGCCGGCCGCTCTCCGCGATGTAGACGTGGTGCCCGCCGACCGGAAAGCCCAGTACCGTCGCCCCGAGGCGATGCTTGACGAGCCGCTCATGCAGGTTGCCGGTCTGGCCGCTGTAGGCTTTCCAGGCATTGCCTTTCCTGAAGGTGATCAGGTAGAAACCGGCTTTCTTCGGCAGCCCCAGGTTGCGCACGTTGTCGAGGCGGCCCTTGTACTCGAACGCGGGTGCCGCCGTCGCCAGCGAGCGGATCACGGCCCGCAGCGTCGCCGGCATTTCCTGCTGCGATCCGGCGTCGTCGCCGTCATCCGCGGCCGGCAGGTCGATCGGTTCGATCGGCGGTGCCGGCTCGTCGCCATCCTGCACGGGCAGCGGGTACCCCATCGGCTCGCTGACCATCACGCCACCGGGCCAGCCGCCGTAGAACGGGCCCCAGTAAGGCCCGCGCGGCCCGCGTCCGGGACGTGGGCCGGGACGTGGGCCGGGACGCGGGCCCGGATACGGCCCGGGCTTGCCCTGCGGGCTGGATGGGCGCGCCACCGGCCTCCGCCCCGGCCGGGCGCCGGCACGATAGACCGGCCGGGAACTGCCCCGCCCGATTCCGCCTCTGCCACCGCCCCTGCCGCCCGCCGACATGCGGCCCCGCTCATCTTCCATCTCGTCCTCGCCGCTCCACTCGTCGGCCGTGGCTTCCATCTCGCCTGCCGCGAACGGCAGCGTTTCGAATTCCTCGTTCATGCCAGCTCCTTCACGTGATGCCGCAGGGCGCAAGCCGCCCGTGCGATGTCCGCCTTCGTGTGTTCCGCGCGCAGCAGGAACGCCAGCAGCGCCACGCCGCCCCTGCACTGCGGTACCGCCATGACGCCGTCGCGCAGCAAAGCCGCATGCGCCGCCGCCAGGTCCATCCGGCGCGGCAGCCGCACTGCCTGCACCGGGAATGCACCGCCCGCCGCGGCGATGCCCTGCTCCGCCAGCGCCGCGCGAAACTGGCCGATCCGCTGCCGCAACGCGGCGCGCAAGGCCCCGCCGCAGGCCGCGTTCAGCGCCAGTGCATGGCGGGCCGCGGCGATGGTGGCCACCGGCGGCGGGCTGGCGTGCAGGCGCGTGTCGCTGACCGCCTCGAAGCGCCGTACCAGCGCCGCGCTGCCGGCCAGTACCGCCAGCGGCACGCCAAAACCCTTGGCCAGCGAGGCCCCGACCAGCACCGGAGCCCCAGCCAGGCCGTGGGCAAGGATCGAACCTCCGCCGTGCCGGCCCAGCACGCCCAGCGGCTGCGTATCGTCCAGCAGCAGCAGGCCGTCCGCCCCGGCCGCCAGCGCCGCGTAGCCGGCCAGCGGCGGCGCAGCGCCGTGGCCGGGGTAGTAGCCGTCGGCCAGGATCAGCGGCCGGCGGCCCAGCTTGCGTGCCTGCGATACCAGCACCGCGAGCTCGGGCAGCTCGCCGCTACGGAATACGCGCAGCGGCAGCCCCATGCAGGCGGCGCGCTCGGCTCCCCAGCGTGCCACCGGATATGCCGCGCCATCCACCAGCACCATGTAGGGCTTGCCCTCCCGCTCACGGCCCAGCATGCCGAACAGGTCCCAGAACAGGTGCAGCGTGGACGGCAGCAGCGTCGCCGCCGCGCAACCCTGCAAGGCCGCCAGCTCGCGCGCCACCACGCGCGCGCCCGGCACTTCGGCCAGCGCCGCCGGCTTGCCCAGCGTGAGCGCCGGCCAGTCGTCCAGCGCGGCGCGGCCATGCCGCAGGCCCAGGTACAGGGCGCTGGTGAAGTCCGCGGCCGCCCCGACCTGCGCGCATCCGGCACTCACACGGCCGAACGCTGTTGCTGCCGGGCGAGGCGCTGGCGCAGCAGCACCGATGGCAAGGTCGCTTCCTCGGCCGGATTGGCCGCGTCGACCGACAGGTCGACACCGGTGGCGGCGCGGTAGGCGTGGATGTAGCCCTGCGCCTGCGGGCGCCAGAAGCGCGCCCAGTTGAACGCCTGCGTGGCTTCGTAGACGTCGCTCCAGTGGCCGAAGCGGATCGACAGCAGCAGCTGCTCGCCGAAGATCGCCAGGTTACGGAAGTGCATCACGCTGGTATCGCTCCACAGCTGCAGCTTCTTCATCGCGTCGACCCGGTCCATCCACGGCTCCGGATACGCCACCATGACGCGCGTGGGCAGGAATTCGCGGAACTCCGGCCGCGCCAGCAGCCATTGCTGCATCAGCATCTCGATGCGCGCCGTCGACGGCAGGTCGCCATACTGGTTGTGCGCCCCCTGTGACAGGATCAGGTGCACTTCCTTCAGCGCGTTCAGGATCGGGAAGGCGTCGGCCTTGACGGTGGTGTCGTCGTCCTGCCGATAGAAGCCGGTCAGCAGCCGCAGCAGGTGGTGGAACGCTTCCAGGAACTTCGAGCGGCTGTCGGCCGGGCGCATGTTGCGCACCGCCTTGCCATCGAGGCGCACGCCGTAGTGATGGTCGTACTCGTAATTGCGGCGCACCACGGTAAGGCGGTGCTGCTCGTCCTGCGTGTAGCCCCACAGCAGGTTGTTCAGCGGACGCAGCATGTCGATCTCGGTGTTGGCCAGCGGGTCCGACACCAGCGGCGAGCGCAGGTTCTGGAAGCGCTGCGTGATCACGTTCATGGTCTGCACCAGCATGCCTTCTTCCTGCCAGTAGCTCCAGATCAGTTCGATCAGGCAGGGATTCGTCAGCCGGTCCTGGATGATGCCGAAGCACAGTTCGGCCTCGTCGCTATGGCCGGATCCGGAAGGGATCACCGGCACGTCCGGCAGCTTGCGCCGGATCACCGCCAGGTAGGGCAGCATTTCCGCGCCGCCCACCGATTCGAGGTAGTCCTGCACCAGCGTGTCCTGCAGGTTGCCGCCGGCCGGGATGTCGCGCCGGTCCAGGTAGGCATTGTCGTTGACGGGATCGAACGCGAACGGTTCGCGCAGCACGCCGCAATTGACCATCACGAACGCCTCGGTGGCCGCCTTCAGCACGCGGTACGCTTCCGAATCGGTGAACGGCAGCGCGCGCCGCTGCTTCAGCGACTGGAACACGGAAGTCTTCTTGCCGAAGCGCGTGCGTTCGAACGGCCCGCTGGCCGGGTCGGCCGCCGGTACGCAGAACAGCTGGTCGAGGAAATCCATGTAGTTGTTGAACGACAGCGCCTCGGTGCTGTTGCGGATCAGGGTCCACAGCGCCAGGTCCGGCGTGGCCTCCGTCTCGGTGCGCGACAGCGCCACGCCGATATTGCCGGTGATCGGCTGGGCCGGCCGCTCTTCCGCCTCGAACACGCCGTTCACGGCCAGCCGGGCGCCGTTGACGATACCGGCCGGCAGCACATGCGGCGTGCCGGTCACGTTGCCGGCGCGCCGGGCGAACACCAGCCGCCCCGTGAAGTCATGGCGCCCCGGCTTGCGGATCAGCTGCCCGGCGGCATAGGCGGTGCCGTCCTGCGGCTGCCACAGGCCGTCGGCTTCCAGCCCGACCCTGTCGCCCGTGGTACCGGCGCTGCCCTGGAAACCGACGACGGCGACGGCGCGGCTGCCGACGATGGCATCCCTGCTGCGCACGCCGCCGGCCGACGGTTCGAACTCGAACGTCACCACGGGGTTGATCGGCAGCCGGATCGCCAGCTTCAGCACCTCGTCCACGCCGACCTCGCCGCAATCGAAGCGGTAGACGTCCGGTCCGTCGATGGGGGTCACGTGATCGTACAGCGCGAAGTACACGCCGGGTTCGAGCCCCTCGAACGTGATGATGCCCTGCGGCCCCGTTGGCTCGGCCAGCATTTCCTCATGGTCGCGGGGCTGCCAGTTGTCGTAGTCGTTGCGCGTCCAGGACCGGAACGTGCCGGCATCCAGGTTCAGCGCGCGGTACAGCCGCACCGTGGCGCCCACCAGCGGCCGGCCGGTGGCCTGGTCCGTTACCTTCACTTCAATCGTGCCACTGCCCTCCACCAGCGCCACCACCGTCACGGCGGCCACTGCGGCAGGGGCACCCTTCGTCAATTTCCTCGTACTCATGTCACTCTCCTAGAAACGTGATTTACCTGTCGTCAGTGCCGCCGCGCTGCCCGCTATTTCAGGCTGACTCGCAAGCCGCATCGCAAGCTGCATCGCACCCTGTTGCAACCCGGGCGGTGCGCCCTGGCCCGCGTCCACCGTGCGCGCGCGCCTGCCGCCATCTTCCAGCGCGCTGCGCATCGCCCAGTGCGTCAGCAGGCGCGCCAGCAGCACGCTCTCGTCTTCCGGCGCCAGCAGGCCATCCGCGCGCGCCTGCCCGATCACCGCCAGCACCAGCGACGGCGCACTGTCGTACATGCGCTGCGGCGCCGCGTGCCACCAGCGGAACAGCCGCGCCAGCCGCGCCGGCTGCCGGGTGTCCACCGCCATCGCCTCCGCCAGCGAGGCGCCGTTCAGCGCGCGGGGGCGGTGATGGGCCAGCAGGCCGGCCATCGCCGGCAGGCTGGCGGTCAGCTGTTCCAGTACCAGCCGGTCGTGCGGTGCCAGGCCATCGAGCGGATAGAAGCCATCCCACAGCCGCTCGATGCGGTTCCACTGCGGATGTGGATACAGCCTGCGGCCCAGCGCGCAACTGAGTTTCACGCGCAGCCACGGCACCGGGTGCGGATCGTCGCCGTTGAGCCGGAACACGAACACACGCGGCAGCGACAGCACGCCGATCAGCCCCAGCGTGGCCACCACGCCGACCCGCGCCAGCGACCAGAAATCGGCCACCACCTCGGAGATCCAGCGTTCCCACAGGCGCCACACATGGCCCGGGCCGCTGCCGCCATGCTGCAGCGCCTGCAGCACCGGCCGCAGCGAACCGACCAGGTCGAGCAGCGCGGCGCCCTGGTGTCCCACTTCATGCACCAGCGACGAGGCGATGCTGCTGCCGATCATTCGCTCGCGCGGCACCCGGATGATGGCGACCGGATTCTCGCCGCCGCCGGGCAGGCGGGTGCGGGCACGCCGGATGGCGGCACCGGGGCCCCGGTCCAGGTAGCACACCAGCGGCGGGCAGTCGAAATATCCGCCGGGCAGGCGCAGCGCATCGCGCGACACCGCATCGAGCCCCGCCAGCCAGACACCGTTGCCGTGTTCGCTGCGCTGGGTGACCACGTCGATGAACAGGTCGAACTGGGTCAGCGCGGCATTGAATTTCAGGCGCAGGAAAGTAAAGCGGCGCTGCGCATCGGCCACCGACACCCGGCGCGCCGACGGCCCGCCCAGCCAGGCCAGGAAGCGGCGCACCATCGTGCGCAGTTCGCGCCGCCCGAGAGTCAGGTGCCGTTCGATGGCCGCCTGCGCCGCCGCCGGCAGCGCGGCCGCCGGCACCATCGGCTCGATCAGCACGAAAGGCTGCATGCGGTCGACGCGGTTCAGCAGCGAGCGCGCTTCCTGCGCCAGCATCCATGCGGCGTAGGCGTCGATGGCCATGGCCGTCAGGCGCCGTACAGCACGATCTTGCGGCCCTGGCGCATCCACCGGCCGCTGCTGGCGCCCCGCCCGCCGCTGCCGCCAGCGCGCCCCTGGCCGGAACCCTGCATGCCCTGCCCGCCCTGCGCCGTCATCGCGCCCTGCCCGCCCTGCCCGCCGCGGGCGCCGCCCTGTCCCTGGTACAGCAAACCCGGCGCGAACTGCTTCGCCGCCGCGGTGGCGGCCTGCTGGGCGATCTGGCGCGGGTCGCCGCCGCGCGCCTGGGCGGCGCGGTTGACGGTGTCCGCGGCGATCTTCACGAAGGTCTTGGCGCCTTCGAACTCCCGGTCTTCGCCGGACATCTCGCCCTCCGCTTCCAACCCCAGCGCATTGCCGGCGGCCGAGGCCAGGCCGCTGCCGATCTTGGCGCCCAGCGGGCCGCCGAAATAGCCGCCGATCGCACCGCCGGCCATCGGCAGCGCCTTCTTCGCCACGCCTTTCAGCACGCCGCCGACGGCTTGCCCGACCGGCGACTTGATGATGTTGCCGGCCACCGAGGCGGCCTTCTTCAGGAAGCTGCCGAGGAACTGGTCCAGTTCCTGCTCGTTGGTGACCGACAGCAGCTCGTTGGCCAGTTCCATCTCGTCCGCTTCGGACAGCAGACCGCCGCCCTCGCCGGTCCATTCGCCCTGGCCGAATTCGTACTGTTCCATTTCATAGCCGCTGCCGCCGCCAAATTCCTGGCCGAATTCCAGGGTCGTGCGATCGATGTCGTGCATGATTAGCTCCCGTTGAACAACAACACATCAAAACCGGAACGGCGCCACCGCCCCGCCTATAAATCGATGACCTGGATGCGCCGGCCGCGGCGCCGCCAGTTGCCTTGCTGCGGCCCGGCCACGCGCTGCCGCAGCAGCCCCGGCGCGTTGCGCCGCGCCGCCTGCATCAGGCCCTGCTGGGCGGCATGCCCGGCCGGCTGGCCGGCCCGCGCCATTGCCTGCCGCGCGGTATCCACGGCCAGGCGCACGAAATGCCGTGCCACTTCGAATTCCTTGTCTTCGGGCGACAGCCCTTCCAGTTCCAGGCCGAACACGGATGCCGCCTTGCGTTTCAGGTCGGCCGGCGCATGCGTGGCATCGAGGGGAAAGACCATCCGCGCCGCACGGTGCAGCACGCGCAGCACCGGTTCGCGCACCGCGCGCTGCCCGGCATCCGCGGCCGGGCCCACGAGCTCGGCCAGTACCGGCGCCAGCTCGGCGGCGTTGCGCGCTTCCAGCAGCCGCACGGCGAAATCCAGTTCGCCGTATTCGCCGTATTCGCTGGATTCGCCGCCGGCGTCGTCGCGAAACGGCGCGGCCACCTCATCGGCGGCCGGCAGTTCCAGTTCCGGCCTGAAGTCGAGCAGGCGGCGGTCGGCGGGCCGTTGGCTGGCGAAAATGTGATTGGCGCTTTGGTGGTAGGCGCTTCGGTGGTCCATGACAGGCTCCCCGTGGGGTGCGGCCCGATGCCGCATGCACCGTGGGTAAGTGCAAGCGCCATGCCAGTAGTCTTCGGACGGGGAATGCCGCGGCGCGGCGAAAAAAGGTTCGTCCCGCGCGAAATGCGCGGCGAAAGCGGCGAAACGAGGTTCGCCGGGAGGGGTTCAGCGGGGTGGACGGGTCTGGCCCATGAATCAGGCGATGAATCAGGCCACGACGGCGACCGTCAGCGTGGCCACGTAGCCGTCGGTGGCGTTGCCGGTCACCGTGGCGAGTTGCAGCGAGTAGCCGTCGCTGAAGATGTTGTCGCTCGCAAAGCTGATCTGTGCCAGGTTGCGCACGCTGGCGCTGTAGCCGGTGGTGGCATAGACCTGGTTGCAGATGTCGGTCGGGAACGCGAACTGCGACGTCTTGATGCGGTTCGACGCACTGGATGCCTTTGCCAGCGTGGAATACACCTCGAAATGCACGTGCGGCATGCGGCCGGCATAGCAGCCGGGGAAGATGGTGGTAAACGTGATGTCGCCGTTCGCATCCGCTTCCTGCACGCCACGCAGGTAGTTCTGGTTCGTCACGCCGCTGGAGTACAGCGAATAATTGCCCTCGCGGTCGCAATGCCAAAGGTACACGGCGAACCCATTGGCCGCCGCGCAGCTGTTGTTGGCATTCACGATGTGCAGCCTGATCGTCAGCGGCACGCCGGCCGCCGTGCCGCTCATGCTGCCGAAGCTGGAGCGGATATCGCTGCGCACGACGCCGCTCTGCGTCAGCACGTTGACGACGCCGCTGCCATTGCTGTTGGTGCCGTCGGCCGGGTACGGGCCGCCGGTCTCCTCGGGAATGACCGCGCAACTGCCGCTGGTGGCCGTGGCGGCGCCTGTGCCGGTGCCTGTGCTGGTGCCCGTGCTGCCCGTCGCGGTCGTCGTGCCCGTGGAGGCCGTGCCGGTGTCCGTGCCGGTGCTGGCTGCCGTGTCCGAAGATCCGCCGCATCCGAGGATGGGCAGCGATGCGGCGCCGGCCAGCAGCCAGCGCAGCGACTGGCGCCGCCCGGTCGTGGTGTTCAGCATCGTTTGCAGGTCTTCTTCCAGGCTGTGGCCGTGATGTGCCATGGCTTGCTCCGTTTCGTCTCGTTGTCAATGTTGGTGTTATAGGGCGTCGTTCCTGCTCACTCGGCTGCCGGACGGCCCGGCGCCCGGATGCCATCACGGCCAGGTTCGCGGCCGGGTTCGCGGTCGGCGCCCGGACGCGGCGGGCGGCCGTTGCGGCGTTCGTCGAGGGACTTGCGCTGCTCGGCGGTCAGTACGCCCAGCACCTTCTGCTCGGTGCGCAGGTGCGACAGCGTGATGTTCGCATCTGCCTGGGCGGCGGCCTGCGCCAGCCTGACGGCGGCGGCATCGTCGTATTTCGCCGCGCCGTGCAGCGCGAACAGCGCGCGGTCGGCCCTGTCGCGCGCCCTGGCCTGCTCGCGCAGGTACGGCACCTGGCCGTGCACGATGACGAAGATCCTGTCCTGCTGGGCTTCGCTCAGTTCGATGCCGCGCAAGTAAGGCGGCGCGCCGTCGAAGCGGGGGCCCAAGCCAAAGCCGGAGCCTGGACCAAACCCGGGGCCGGGGCCGTCGCCGGGACCGTCGCCACGATGGCCGCGCGGGCCATCCTCGTCATGCATGGCCGGGCCGGCGCCGCGGCGGTCATCGGCACGCGGGCCTTCGCGCCGCTCATCGCCGATGCCTTCGTCGCCGCTCCCGTGGGCAAGCGCCGCCAGCGGCAGGGCCAGCACGGCGGCAAACAGGAATCGGTGCAGGTTCTGTGTTGTGTTTTTCATCGCGGTCCTTGGGTGACAGTGGAGCCGCCATTCTGTTGCCCTGCCGTGTAAAGCGCGGTTAGACAGGCGTAAATCGATGTAAAGACCCGGCTGTAAAAGCGCGTAAAGGGGAGGCCCGGCGGTATCGGCGCCGCACGGCCGGCTGCTATCATGGCCGCTTTGCAGCCTGATGAAGACGTTATGAGCAAGGTCCTGTTGATCGACGACGATGTCGAACTGGTAAGCATGTTCCAGGAATACCTGGAACAGGAAGGTTTCGAAGTGAAGACGGCCCACGACGGCGAAGCCGGCACGGCGGCCGCGCTGACAGGGCAGTACGCGATCGCCATCCTCGATGTGATGATGCCCCGGATGAACGGGCTGGAAACGCTGCGCCGCATCCGCGCCGCCAGCCGCATGCCGATCCTGATGCTGACCGCGCGCGGCGACGATACCGACCGCATCGTCGGCCTGGAACTGGGCGCCGACGACTACGTGACCAAGCCCTGCACGCCGCGCGAACTGACGGCGCGCATCCGCGCGATCCTGCGCCGCACCGCCGGCACGCCGATGGACCAGCTGGCGTCGGCCCCGCTAATGGTTGGCCAGCTGACGATGTGGCCGGAGCAGCGCCGCGCCGCCTGGGCCGGGGCCACCGTGGACCTGACCAGCACTGAATTCAACCTGCTCGAAGTGCTGGCGCGCAATGCGGGCAAGCCGGTCAGCAAGAATACGCTGTCCGAACAGGGCCTGGGCCGGCCGATGGCCCGCTTCGACCGCAACATCGACGTGCACCTGTCCAGCCTGCGGCACAAGCTGGGCACGCTGGCCGACGGCCGCTCCTGCCTGCAAACCGTCTACCGCATGGGCTACCAGCTGATCAAGGATTGACGTGGGCCGCCTGTTCTGGAAGTTCTTCCTGTCGATCCTGCTGGCGCAGCTGGCCGCCACGTTCGGCATCGGCGGCGCCCTCTGGCTGAAGAACCGCGCCGCGGAACAGGAACAGCGCCCCGCCATCGACACCAGCCCGCCGGCGGCGATGGCGATCGAATCGGCCGCCGCCACGCTGGAATTCGGCGGCCCGCAGGCGCTTGCCCGCCTGCTGGAGAACATGGACCGGCACCGCGTGTTCGCGGTGGACGACCTGGGCAAGGAACTGCTGGGCCGCATCGTCAACCCGGTGCAGGCGGCGGCGGCGCGCGCGGTGCTTGACAAGGGCGATACCCGGGTGGTGCGCCGGGTGACGCTGCCGAATGGCCGGCATTACCTGCTGTTCCTGCCGGCGCAGGACCGCATGGTCCCGCTGAATACGGCCGACGCGCGGCCCCTGCTGGCCGGCGCCGGCATGCCGATGCCGGACGGCGGCTTCCGTGGCCCCGGGCCGCAGCCGGGTATTCAGCCCAGTATTCAGCCCGGTACTCAGCCCGATTTCCAGCCCGGATTTCAGCCTGGATTCCGGTACGGCTTCCAGTACGGGTCTCCCCCGGGTGTCGGCGCTGGCGACGCACCGCGACCGGCAACCGGTGGGGCAGCGCCGCCCCGCCAGGATGCCGGCGGTCCCGGCCCGATGATGGGCCCGGACGGCCCGCGCGGGCGCTTCCAGCCGTTGACGCCGTTCGTCCCGCTGGCCGCCGCCCTGGTCGCCAGCCTGCTGTTCGCCGCCCTGCTGGCCTGGTATTTTTCTCGCCCGATCCGTTCGCTGCGGCAGGCGTTCGAGGCCGCCTCGCAGGGCGATCTGGCGCCGCGCTTTGCCTCGGTTGGCAAGCGCGGCGACGAACTGACGGACCTGGGCCGCGACTTCGACCGCATGACGGCACGCCTGCGCAGCCTGATGGATGGCCAGCGCCGCCTGCTGCACGACGTATCGCACGAAATGCGCTCGCCGCTGGCGCGGCTGCAGGCGGCCATCGGCCTGGCGCACCAGAATCCGGCGCGGATGGCATCCTCGTTCCAGCGCATCGAGCGGGAGAGCGTGCGCATGGACAAGCTGGTCGACGAGTTACTGACGCTGTCCCGCCTCGAGGCGGGCGCACTGGCCGGCGCCGGCGAGGAAATCCACGTGGGCGAACTGCTGCACGGGATCGTCGGCGATGCGCAGTTCGAAGCCACGGCGCAGGGCCGCAGCGTGGCCGCGCGCGGCATCGCGGACGTGGTGCTGCTCGGCCAGGCCGACCTGCTGGCCCGCGCCATCGAGAATGTGGTACGCAACGCGATCAAGCACAGTCCGGAAGGCGGGACGATCGTCGTCGACAGTGCCGTCGACGGCGGCACGCTGCGCATCCGCGTGCTCGACCGCGGCCCCGGCGTGGCCCCGCAGGACCTGCTAACCATCTTCGAGCCGTTCTTCCGCAGCAGCGGCACCGAGAAGGACGTCGATGGACATGGCCTGGGCCTGGCGATTGCCCGGCAGGTGATGCAGCAGCATGGCGGCACGATCGGCGCCATCAACCGCGACGGCGGCGGGCTGTGCGTGGAGATCGCGCTGCCGCTGGATTGAACGCCTCCGCATGACAGCCACGGGAGGCCGAAAATGCGGCGGCCTTTCAAGGTGATGGCAAGCCGGTCAAAATGCCCGATAATCGCTGTTGAGCCCAACAGCAGAGCGCCGCATGCCATCGTTCCCGCCTTCCTTCCCGCCTTCCTTCCCGCGTCCCTCCCCGCTTCACTGCCCGCTTTCCGCCGTCGTCGCCGCACTGTCGTGCTGCCTGCTCAACGCCTGCAGCTTCGTCAAGGTCAGCGGCGATGCACAGGTCTTCTATTCCTCGACCGTGCTGGTCGGCCGCGTCGCCAGTACCGCCCCGCCGGATGTCCCCATGGTGGTTGCCGCCTTCACGCGCAGCGACGGCGCGCTCGTGCCGGTACACCATACGGTGCTGCACGAAGCCGGAGGATACGAACTGCTGGTGCCCAGGGGCCACTATTTGATCGCCGCATTTGCCGACGCCAACCGCAATCTGCGCCTCGACGCGGGCGAAGCGGCTGGCCAGTTCAAGCCCGGGCCCGTCGCGGCGAACGGCACGGGCACCGTGGTCGAGCTCAATTTTTCGGTGACCGGCGGGCCGACCGAACTCCCGGTCGGCACCGCTGTCGCCGATACGCCGCCCGCGACGCCGCACAGCACGCAGGCTGGCGCCATCGCCGACCTCGATGCCCCGCTGTTTTCGGCGCAGTTCGCGCGCACCGGCTACTGGACGCCCACCGAATTCTTCCGCAGCGCGGGCGGCAATGTGTACTTCCTGGAGAAGTACGACCCGTCCAGGATTCCGGTGCTGTTCGTCCATGGCATCGGCGGCTCGCCGCAGGAGTGGCGGTATTTCTTCGAGCACCTCGACCGCAAGCGCTACCAGCCCTGGTTCTTCTACTACCCGTCCGGCGCCGCGCTCGACTCGATTTCCTACCTGCTGTACTGGAAGCTGATCAACCTCCAGCGCACCCACCACTTCGACCGCATCGTCTTTACCGCGCACAGCATGGGGGGCCTGGTCGTCCGCAATTTCCTGGCGAACTACGGCGCGCAGCTGTCGGCCCAGAAGATGTTCGTGTCGCTGTCGACACCCTGGGGAGGCGACGCCATGGCGGACAAAGGCGTGGCGTACTCCCCGGCGGTAGTGCCATCCTGGAACGACATGCAGGCCGGCGGGCGCTTCATCCAGTCGCTCTACCAGCGCCCGCTCCCGGGCAATACGGATTACTACCTGTTCTTCGGCCATGCGGGGCGCTACAGCCTCCTGCGGTCCAGCAATACCGACGGCGCCATCACGCTCGCCAGCGAACTGCGTCCGCAGGCGCAGGCCGAGGCGCGCATGATCTATGGATTCGACGAAGACCACACCAGCATCCTGCGCTCGCCGCAGGTCTTCGAACGCTACGCGGCGGTACTCGAGTCCACCATGGGCAGGCCCGGCAACGCCGCCGCCGCGCCGGGCGGCCATGTGCGCGTGGCGCTGCGCTATCGCGGCGCCGCCGGGCTGACGCCGGCCGAACCCCTGCTGGTGCTCACGCCGGCCGATGCATCGCTGGGCCGCATCGTCGTGCCCATCCTGGCGGGCGACCGCGGCCGCCGGCTGGGACCGTTTGCTCCGGGCGTCTACGAGGTGGGGGTCGTGTCGCATGGATTCAGCGCCGGTGCGGCAAAACGCACAGTGACGATCGGCGCCGGACAAGCGCCGGAGCTGGACATCGAACTTTTCCCGGTAGGCGCCCTGTTCGGCTACATCGGCGCCGACGTGAAGCCGGGAGAAAACCCCGCGGGCAGCTTCCATGGACCGCACACCGACATCCGGATCGAAAGCATCACTTTGTCCAACGGCCAGGTCAGGCGCACGCTGGTGCCCGACACGAGCCGTGCGGAACTGGGCATCGACAGCTATCTGGCCGGCCGGGATGACGCGGCCCGCGCCATGTTTTCCTTTGTCGGCGTGCCTGATGGCGATTATGAACTGACGATCGCCGCGCAGGGCTATGCGCCGTACCGGGCGAAGCACACGGTGATCGCGGGGCAGTCCGGGAGGATTGAAGCTATTGTGCTGAGCAAGCGTAGCGAAGTTAAGTGAACTATCCGCGCCTGCTCAGCGCTGTCCTGAGCGCCGAGAGATAAACCTTTGAGTCTTTCGCACCCTTGGCAACCTGCTATCCTGCAACAGCCCGATTTCGGCCAAGGGCGGACAGTCGCGGAGGGTGGACTCTCCAAGATTTGACAGAGAAATTGTCGGATTCAGCAAAGGCGAACATTCTATAAATTTGGAGATCCGACATCATGAGTGAACTTACGTTTCGTAAAGCGGCCCTAGCTGATGCGAGTGCGATGCTTTCATTACTGCGGTCAGTTTCCAGCGAAGGCGATACGCTACCTTTCCAGCGCGGCATTGACGGCGACTTCATCGAAAGCCAGTGGCTCAGCGCATTTGGATGTGTGGTGGCCTATCGTGGCGACGATTTGCTTGGAATGTATCGCTACGGCGCCAATATGCCAGGCCGCGGTTCGCATATTGCAACAGCTACTTTCTTGGTTGACCAACAGTTTCGGGGGCAAGGGCTAGGTCGCAAACTTGTTAAGCATTGCCTTGCAGAAGCGAAGGCTTCAGGATTTCGAGCAATGCAATTTAACCAAGTTGTCGCTACAAATCTCGCCGCATTGTCGCTGTACCGTTCACTGGGTTTCAAGCGGGTAGGCAAAGTTCCTGAAGCATTCGCCCATCCCGAACATGGCTTTGTCTCAGCGTATGTCATGTATCTTGACTTGTTTCGATCTGGTTAAAAGATGAGTGGCAGAAGTGCGCTGCGGCGACCTGCTACGCTGAGCTGAACGGCCGGGTTCGGGCCAAAAGCGGACGCAATGACATCGAACCCACACGGCAGCACAAGCAAGGAGCGCCTATGAATGATTTTGAACAGTTCTCTTACAAGAAAATTAATGCTGCGTTGGCGGGCATCGATACATCTGTTATCCCAGATATTTACGCGTTGTCATTCTTCATTTGCGACAATGACGACGATCCACGTTATCCGGTTCTTCAATTGGGCTACAACACCCTGAAGCATGTCGCGGACAGCACAGCCTCTGCATCCAGTGTTGAAGAGGCGAAATGGAACTTCGCATTCTGGCTCCAGAACGAACTGGAGTTCATTGGTGTGTCTGAGACGGAAGACGCACAACTGCTAGAAGAGCTTTTGAGGTCGCGAAGCCTTTGGTACACGGACGAAGATGAGGAAGCCGACTTTGATCGATGTATACAGATTGGAAGCGACATAACTGCTTACTTCGCGGATGCATGTGTTCGGATCGCTCGAGCACTGCACGAAAAAGGGGTCATCGAGCAGCAGTTTTCCCGCCCGATTCCAGTTATCGTGCATGAGCTTGAATACTACGACGAGATTGCCGTACAAACCCGATCGGCCAATCCACTAGGGGTGGCCAAGGAATTTGAAGACTCGATTGCCCGTATGTAATTGTGGCCGCTTTGGGTCGGGAACCGCCTGTCGCGACAGACAGCAACCGGCCAGAAGCGGACATGCAGCTTGAAGTCACATGTACGCAGCCGAAAAGAGTGCTCGTGAATTCTGAGCGCCGGTGCCGCTGAACGTTACGACGGGAGGGCACTTCCCTGGAATTGCAGCTTTTAAGTGCACTTTATTCGGCGCGCTGTACCGGCATCGAGCCTTGAGGTATGAAGCCTGCAGGTTCGCAGTACAACGTCCACAACCCAAGTAACCCCGAACCGGTCGCGCAGCATGCAGTACTTGGGCGACCACTGACTTGCCACTGGAGCTTGGAGCATCACGGCGCCTTCGGACAGTGCACTCCACAATGGCTGGATCGTGTCGACATCATCGCTGCGCAACGATACGAAGAAGCCATTGCTCATAGCCATGGATAACTCCTTCGGATAGTGGAAACGGCGGTGCTGCTACAGACAGTGATCCTGTCGATTTTTATCAGTAGGAAATGGTTCGTACCGAACGCCCCTTCCAACTCCTGCAAGCCCTGCGCACCGTACCAGCACCGGTCACTGCCGAGACGCTATCCCGTGCGACCGGTGTGTCGGTGGGCTCGGTCCACCGCGACATCGACGGCGAAGCCGGATTTGGCTACACCCTGATCGATGATGGCAGCCTACGGCCTTGCACCTTCAACCGCTTCGAAATCGAGGCACTGACGCTGGGCTTGGCGCAAGTGCGGCAGATGGGCGACCCCACGCTGCCTGTGGCGGCCAACTCAATCAAAAGCTATTAATAAATAGTCTATTTCCTCTCGCCTGTGCGGTTTTCCCCCGTCGGGGAACCGGGCGGGCACAATTTGGCGTGACACCATCCTCATCAACTCTCGCGGCTGGCTTTTTTATCAACGTGTTGCGCACGTCATGTATTTATAGCAAGCTCAACCGTAAAGCATATTAAAATAGAAAAGTAGCTGCCTTATTTTCGATAACGCCCGTCCAACTACTGGAATTCATTTATGAAACTGACTGTCATTGCCGCCGCGGCTCTCGCGCTGGCCCTGCCACTGACCTCGTACGCCAAAGCCACCGCCAGCGCATCTTTTAGCAATTTCAGTGTGGAAATCATAGATCTCAACTTGAATGATGGTATCGATGCCGCCTTGACGCTCGGCGATACCGGCATTTTCCTGAGTGCAGGCTACTACCCCAGCCTGGATTCGCTACCGGAGTATTTCGAATATTCGCTCAACGACGGCGCCGTCGATGTGGGCGATCCTCACGGGACGTCAACGGCCACCATCGCGAATGGCGATGCGAACCTGTTCAGCAACTTCCATGGAACGGTAGGCAAGGTAGCCAGCAGTGCGATCCTAAGCCACCAATACTCGCTAACGCCATATACCAGGCTCGTCGTGCGTGGCGACGCCAGCGTAAGCAGCACTTCCGATGGCTCGCGCTTCGGTTTCAGCCTGGCACGATTATTTCTCACCTACGAGGAACCGGGGGGAGGGAAAACCATATGGTATGACCCTATTGTCAGTAGCTCCGGCATTGGAGATGAGTCGAGCGCACTGTCCCTCAGCATTAGGTCCTATTGGTCTCCATACTCCGGCACCATGGGCATGAACGCCGACACGTTCGCCACTATTGCCAGCCCGGTACCGGAGCCATCGCAATATGCCATGTTCAGCCTGGGCCTGGCCGGCCTGTGCTGGCGCCTGCGCCGTTCGGCCAGCCGCAAGTAAAAACAGGGCGCACTACGCAAAGGCAGTCACCGTGCGGGCCTGTGACTGCTGCGCGCTGCGCCAGGCGACACCGGCAACGTTGCCAAGATCAATGGACGAAGGCCAGCAGTATGGGATCTCCGTGCATGGTCGATGGCATGCCGACAGTGCGTCAGGATAAACGTGAAGGTGCCGGTACACAACGGCATCAGGCAGTTTGCCAATCGACTGACGCGCAACAAGGCAGGCAGGCCCGGGTTCCTCCCGGCGGTGTCTGAACACGGGGCGAGAGATAGATTGTGCGAGCGCGCCTGATGCGCAAACTGTCTGAATAAACATAGCGGTCAATGTGATGCTCATGTATTTGCGTCCTCGTATCTAATCTCCATTGTGCAGTTGGTCGACCCGAATCGAAGCGTAATTCCGAGCAAGTCCATGGATTTTGCTGGCCTTATATCTGCTGATCAGATCAGTTCGATGGTCGTTAGCCAAAGCAGCTGGTCGGGCAGAGTCCGCTTTGTGGCGGGAGCAGCCGTATACTGGACGGCAGCAATCGGCCCAGACTGTGTAAAAACTCAGAAATGGATAGATGTGATCAGTCTGCACCCGGCCGCTGCATTTCTGCGGTTTGAAGGGGCGCTACGTGAGCTATTCCCACCTTTCGAGCTCGGCGACTGAACCAGTAGGGTAACCGCTGCAAACGCACGTTGTAATGCCCGTAAAAGGGCATATGCCCTGACTGCTTCGATCATGCCATCGACACCAAGTAACGTCATCAAGCGCTTCAGGTTATAGGCGAGCACGTGCAGGCTCATCTCGGCCTTCACACGCTCGAGTCCTTTTGTCAGGAAATGCGTGGCGCCCATCCATGACTTGATCGTCCCGAAGGGATGCTCGACCGAGCAACGCCGGATTCGCATGGCGTCCGGATTTTGTTCAAGACGCTCCTGCATGTCGTCAAGCACGTCCTGGTGTTCCCAGCGCGTCACCCGGCGCTCCTGGCTCGGCGTGCACTTATCCTTGAGCGGGCAACCCTTACAGTTCGAGCTCCAGTAGCGATGAAGCGTCATGCCCTTTTCAACGCCGGAAAATCGCCAGATCAGGGATTGACCAGCTGGGCAGCGGTACTCGTTCTTCTCCCGATCGTAGACGAAATCGGCTTTGTCGAATCGCCCGTCGGCCTTGGCATTGGACGTCTTTGTCGCTGGCACTACTGCAGTGATGCCGGCTTGGCTGCATGCCGGGACTTCCTCGCCTTTGAAGTAGCCGCGATCAGCGATCGCAGTTAGCGTGGTGGTCCCGATTGCAGTGCGGGCCTTCTTAGCCATCCCTGACAGTTGATCGCGGTCGCTGCCGATATTGGTTACCTCGTGCTCGACGATCAGGTGGTGCTTGGCGTCGACCGCGGTCTGGACGTTGTACCCGACGATGCCCGAGCCTCGCGTCATCA